>NZ_JBPYCU010000003.1:0-399310 GCF_051846955.1 Cellvibrio sp. ARAG 10.3 | reverse complement strand
AGCGTGATAAATGGCTTCCTGGGAAAAGATATTGTTCAATTTCAAATATTGCGTGATTGTAGTAAATAGTTTTGCTTAAATACGAAACAGAACTTAAATTCATTAAGGGCTGGAGATAGCGATTTCTTAATATCGTTTTTCTACAGCCTCGTTAGATTTACCCAATCGGAGAATGAAATTGTTTAATATCTTTAAATGGAAAAAATCAATTTCAAAACCTGATCCTAATTTAACTGAAAGTGTTCAAGAGTATAATCAAAGGCTAGACGCATATCTTTTAGCAACTGGTATCGTTGATTCAGAATTATATGCGAGTTTGCAGGGGGCTTACAGTTATGACGCAGCTAGCACAATTGGTTGGTTAAACTCAAAGTTCAGTGTATTAACCTCAAGGCTCAAGCTTAAAAAATCACTTTATTTATATGATCCTGATTCACTAACACAAATTGAAATTCATACTGCTAGTGAATTTAACAACTGGGTTAAATTAAGATTTCCAAATATCTAGTTTCCAATACTGTGCTACGGCAAGGCGTAATAAACCCAATGTCAAAAACTTTCTCTTTAATCCTGATCGCTCTTATAAGCGGGTTTATTGTTCTTGGTTTTATGGATGAACCAGAATTGCGAGAACCAGGCCAGTTAGTAGCATACCGGGGTGGCGGGCAACTTATTGACTACCAAAAACTTGGAGAAAATAGTTGTACTGCTAGATCTATCATTCAATCGGAAAATGCACATATCGAGAACACCTTGGAGTCCATCAGGGATGCTGATAGCGCCGGATTTGACGTTATCCATGTCAATATTCATCGGTCAAAAGATAATAACTTTGTTCTGTTTCACGATTGGACGTTAGATTGTGCTACGAATGGTACGGGAGAGGTAAAGGCGAGCACCGCTGGCCTACTAGCCGAACTAGATGCAGGTTACGGTTATACTTTTGATGATGGCCAGCACTTCCCTTTTAGGGGAAAAGGGTATCGCATTAGCAATTTAACCACGATTCTGGATGAGTATCCGAATAGAACGTTCTGGCTTAACCTCAAGAACAATGATGAGGCATCTTTTGCAGCTCTATACGAGATGCTAAGGTCTGGTTATGGGGGTCGCTTATCTGACTTCGTTATCTTTTCAAGTGAAAAAGGTTCGAACTGGTTTCGACGGGAAGCTCCGGAATTAAAGGCGATCAGCGTGGAATCGACTAAAGAATGTTTTAAGGACTATATGTTATACGGGTGGAGTGGAATATTCCCGGACGCGTGTTCGAATCGCCCCCTACTGATTCCGCCAGACAAAGCGAAATACCTTTGGGGGTATCCAGGAAGGTTCGCAGCACGAGCTCAGGATAACGAAAGTCGAGTATATCTGTGGACAAAACATACATCTTTGCGAAGTCATAAGTTAGACATTGAAAACGGTATAGGCGTAGTCACAAGCGATATTCAAGGTGTCAAAAAAATATTGCACTAACATGGCCAGGCACAGCCACAGATTTTTCGTTGCTACTTCGACTCCACTACAAAAGCTGCACCTGTTAAAATTTACGCGGTGTTATGTAAAGTCAATAAGCGAGCTTAGAGCATGGCCATAAGCGAATTTGAAATAAAACGCTGCGAGAAGGAACTCGAAAAGTTCCTGGACGAAAAGCGACCCCCTGCTCATGTTCGAGCAAAGGTTGATCTGGGGTATCGCATTACAGGCCAGAGCGTCGAAATATTCGAGGTCAGCCCCCATTTTCGGAACCCTGGCGAGAAGATAGAAATAGCGGTTGCTAAAGCAACCTATATCAAGTCCCAGAAACTCTGGAAGGTTTACTGGATGCGTCAAGACCTAAAATGGTATAGCTATCCTCCTGCTCCGCAGGTACGGCATTTTGAGGAATTCCTCACCTTGGTTAAGGAGGATGTAAACGCGTGCTTTTTTGGCTAGTGCACACGAAGTAAGCCGTGTCTGATAACAACATTGCGTAATCTGGTCCCATATGGAGTTTATGTGAAATTTAGAAAATATAATGCACTGGGAAATTCATATTTGGTGATTGAAGAGAAAGATCTCGCGGTGAGTCTTTCGAAACAGATAATCACTATTATCTGTTCGCAAAATTTCGGAATCGGATCAGATGGTATTTTGTTAAAGTTGGTGGATTCTAGTCGGCCTGGGTTCGGTTTAAGGATATTCAATCCGGATGGTAGTGAAGCTGAAAAAAGTGGAAATGGAATAAGAATTTTTTGTAGATACCTTTTTGATAGCGGGCTTGTAGATGAAAAAGACTTCACGGTGTTTACAAAAGGCGGCGCTGTTAATTGCCAAATAATCGACTCTGGCAGAAGAGTTAAGGTTGAGATGGGGACGGCGACGTTTGACGGTGAGATAATTCCAGTATCAAACGTTTCGGGTGAAGTGCTAAATAAAGAACTTGTCATAGATGACGAGGTGATAGCTTTCAATTCAGTATCCATAGGAAATCCACATTGCGTGATTTTCACCGATCATCCCTCCAGAGCGCTCGCAAATAGGCTGGGGCCACTATTAGAGAATCACCCCATTTTTCCTAACAGAACAAATGTTCAATTTGCAAAAGTCATCAATAGGAATCGCATACAAATAGAAATTTGGGAGCGCGGAGCGGGCTATACCTTAGCATCGGGCAGCAGCAGTTGCGCGGCTGCCTCAGTGGCAAAGAGGCTGGGTTACTGTGATAGTAAAATTACAGTTCGTATGCCCGGTGGGGAAATTGAGATAAAAATTGATGAAAATAATGCAGTTACTATGGAAGGCCCAGTGACGAGCGTGTGCTCTGGAACGCTGTCAAGCGAGGTGCTGGCGCAAGGCATATAGTTGTCGTTGTGCTTAATATTACGTGAACATAATCAGTAGGTGAGATAAGCAATGAAAACTCAGTATTACACGGCCACAAGCCTTGATGGATTTCTTGCGACGGAAGATGATTCTCTTGATTGGCTTTTTACTCTTGGCGAACTTAACAATTCCAGTTATCCGGAATTCATAGCTGAAGTGGGTGCCTTGGTTATGGGGTCAGCGACCTATGAATGGATGATACGTAATGCTGATCAGGTAGCTAAGGAGACGGGCTCACCATGGCCGTATAACCAACCCGCATGGGTATTCTCAAGCCGCAAGCTGCCTATGATTGAGGGCGCAGATCTCCATTTTGCAAATGGAGATGTCGATGAAATCCACAGAGAAATGCGCATCGCTGCTAAAGATAAAAATATTTGGATTGTGGGCGGTGGTGATTTGGCTGGTCAGTTCTACGACGCAGGCTTACTGGATGAGCTCATTGTTCAGGTGGGCTCTGCAACCCTTGGTAAAGGTAAGCCACTTTTTCCGCGCCGTGTTTTGAGCCCAGCTTTGCGGCTCATCTCCGTTCGCCAGATGGGGGCAGGTATGGCCGAGTTGCGTTATGAAGTGCAAAAAAGTGGTCAGGAAAAATAGGCCTAACAATTAATTTAGCGTCGACTTATTGGAATGGGGAGTGTACACATTAACTTCGCCATGAAGATAAAGGCCATCGTCGATAAGGAGCTTCAAGGGGCCGCATCGATTAATAAAACTATGCATAATCTTTCACCAACCCCGCCACCCAATCCATAAATACCTGCACGCGTTTGGACAGGTTACGACGGTTGGGGTAGATCAGGGAAATCGGCATGGGTTCGGCGGCGAAGTTTTTCAGAATTTCTACTAACTGCCCTTTCTCAATGTACTGGCGCAGCCCCGCTTCCGGTGCCTGAATGATCCCCAGCCCCGCGAGGCAAGCCTGAGTGTAGGCATCGGCATTGTTCACTGTCACCGGGCCGTTCATTGGCAGGTTACGGTAAGACTGTCCGTCCCAATATTCCCAGCCGCTGGACTTGGCGCCCAGGGTAAGCACGTAGTGCACCAGCCAATGGTGCTCAGCCAGTTCTTCCAGTGTTTGCGGTTCGCCAAATTTTTCCAGATAGCCCGGGCTGACGCAGTTGATAATGCGGAGCTGCCCTAACGGCCGGGCGATCAAACCTGAATCCGCCAACTGGCCCACCCGCACCACGCAGTCAAACCCTTCGCGCACCAGGTCCACGCGCCGGTCTGTACTGCTCAATTCGATTTCCACTGCCGGGTAGCTGGCCAGAAAGTCCGGCAAGCGGGGGATCACTAAATTTCTGGCCATGGCGGTGGGCATATCAATACGAATGCGTCCGCTGATATGAGCGGGCGTTTGTTGGAAAAGGGATTCAAGCTCATCCATGTCTGCCAGCAGGTCTTTGCAACGTTCGTAAAAAATCTGGCCATCCTGGGTCAACTGAACCTTACGCGTCGTGCGATGTAGCAGCCGTGTTCCCAACTGGGTTTCCAGTTGTTGCACGGCGCCGGAGACACTGGCTTTCGGCAATCCAAGGCTGTCGCCGGCGCGCGTAAAGCTCGCCAGTTCTGCCACGCGCACGAAGATATTCATGGCTTCCACTCTGTCCACAGGTCACCTCATTGTTCGGATTTTATGAACAGTGTATCCGTATCTGTCAGGTTTATCCTGCGTGAGTTGCTCAATAAACTGGATTCACATCATCACTGATCCACAGGAGGTTCACCATGAGCAACAACATCGCGATCGTAACCGGCGGCAGCCGTGGCTTGGGCAGAAACGCCGTGCTTCATCTGGCGCGCCAGGGCATTGATGTGATCTTTACCTACCACTGCAACCAGATGGAGGCCGCTGAGGTCCAGAAACAGGTTGAAGCTATGGGGCGCAACGCCGTGGCTTTACAGCTGGATGTCGGTAACAGCACAAGTTTTCCTGCTTTCGCCCAGGACGTTAAATCTGCCCTACAACAACATTGGCAACGGGAGCATTTTGACTTTCTGATCAACAACGCTGGCATTGGCATCCATGTTCCCTATGCGGAAACCACAGAAGCGCAGTTTGATGCGCTGATGAACATCCACCTCAAGGGGGTGTTTTTTCTGACGATCAATCTGCTTGAGCTGATCAAGGACGGTGGCCGCATTATCAATATCTCCACCGGCCTTACGCGATTCACCTATCCCGGCTATGCGGCCTACGCTGCAATGAAAGGTGGTGTGGAAGTCTTGACCCGCTATATGGCGAAGGAACTCGGTCCGCGCGGTATCAGTGTCAATGTGGTCGCGCCTGGGGCTATCGAGACTGACTTTAGCGGCGGTGCAGTGCGGGACAACAAAGCGTTAAACGATTTTCTTGCCGCGCAAACTGCTCTGGGGCGCGTGGGCCTGCCAGATGACATAGGTGGCGTTATTGCGGCAATGGTGGCAGAAAACAGTTACTGGATTAACGGCCAGCGAATTGAAGCCTCTGGCGGTATGTTTCTGTAGAAAATGGTTCGCTCTGTGAGCAATGCGACGCACAGAGCGAACTTATTCCGGAAAGTATATCCTGCAATCCTCGCTGTATCTCTCATTGAATACGCGCTATATTTTCTCCGGTTGCGCCTCGTGCTGCATTTAATGTCGGCATTTGGCTTTATTTGATTGGAGTTAATTGAAAGGAATAAAAAATGATAAAACGCATTCTGTTATTGAGCATCATTTCGCTCGGATTTTTTCTGCCAGCACAGGCTAGCGATACTAAAAAAATCCTGATTATCGCTTCAAATATTGAAGATATGGGCGATCCAGATAAGCACGATGCCAGAAATAATCTCTGGGAATACGCGCCGCCATATCATATTTTTGTTTCCCATGGGTACGATGTGGAATTTGCCTCTCCAGCTGGAGGTGTAGTGCCGTTTATGATGGAGCCTCTGGGTATCAGTAGCTACACGATTAAATATGAAGGTTTTTTGGATCGGGCCAATCGTTCACTGACTCCAAACCAGGTTAAACCCGAGAACTACGCAGCCGTTTTTATTGGTGGAGGCTATGGAACTCTGTTCGACGTGGCTTCGAATCAAAAGCTGCTTGATATTATGGCGAAGATTTATGATAACGGTGGCGTGATAGGTAGCTGTGGGCACGGAGCGGGAGCTTTTGCGAATGCAAAACTAAAAAGCGGCAATTTTATGGTCCAGGGAAAACGAGTTGCCGGTTTTCCGAATTCGACAGAAAGAGAAAAGTCTTGGGCTAAGCAGGGTACATTGCTGCCATTTCTTGTTGAAGAACAGCTTCGGAAGAATGGGGCAATTGTTGTCAACAAAGACAGCATTGCTGATAAACATGAAGTGATCATCGACAAACGCATAGTCTCCTCAATGTTCCTGCCATCAGCAGCACTAGTGGCTAAGGAAATGCTCATCTTGCTTGAGCACGAGAAAAAATAGATCGATTCAATCGACTTCCGGTGCGTTGGCTAATTGAATCGTTAATTCAATTTAAGATATAGAAATGAAAAGCCTTTAATCTTCCTCGCTATGTCGAGATACGTCAGGAAAGCAATTTAGGAATGATTTATGAGAAGAAAGGAAAGGCCGATACTGCTTCGTATTGTAAATGCAATATCAGCGGTGGTATTTGTGCTCTCTTGTATTTTTGAAGCTATATCCAATGCATTTTCAAGTATCGGGTGAGCACTCAATATTGAATAGGTTAAAAGTGCCCCTTTCTGAAGTTTTATATGCTAATTGAAAATCACCCATAAAAAATGATTAAACTCGCGCCCCTCCCCATCCTCAATCATTATCAGCACTAAATAGCAATCCGCTATAAACAGACGTTACCCACCATCAGATTTCAATTTGCTCCTGCGACCAATGAAAATCGGTTTGTGACGCTCCTCAATAAAATCACGTTCAGCGGCGCGTCTTTCCCGCATCTGGTCGTTGATCTTCAGTCAGTTCTATATGATTCGTCATACCATATAATAATAATTTTATTATGCTGTTGGTCGGAGTAAGCGCGCATTCGACAGCGGTAGATAAATGCGAAATCTCGCTCTCCAGATATTCCAAACCAATAACTTTTAAAGGGACAACACTATGATCAATCTAAGACGATGCATGTTTGCATCGGCGATGTTATTTCTTCTGCCGATGATCACTCATAATGTTTACGCACTCACCTGCTCCGCTAACGCGGATACCTGGAATAACGGTTACGTGGTGAATGTGACGGTTACGAACGATGGTAATTCTGCAATCAACGGCTGGCAGCTGGCGTTGAATTTTAATCAGAGTCCTGGCGTGACGAATTCCTGGAACGCCGCCATTTCAACGTCCGGTAACACAGTCACCGCAACCAATGTGTCGTGGAATGGCAATCTGGCTGCCGGGCAAAGTGTAAGCTTTGGTTTTCAGGGTACGCACAGTGGCAATTTCGTATTACCTACATGCTCAACGGGTAGCGGTCCAACCCCCTCGTCGGCGAGTTCCAGTTCTTCAAGCATAAGCATTCCCAGCAGTTCATCTTCCAGTGTCTCTTCGAGCTCCTCTAGCTCTGTTGGCGTTGGCAACAACAGCATCACTGTGCGCGCCAGCGGCACCACCGGTACAGAGTCCATTACCTTGCGTGTCGGCGGTACGGCTGTGCAGAGCTGGACCTTGAGCACCTTCATGATGGATTACAGCGCCACGACCAACCTGAGTGGCGATATCCACGTGGTGTTTACCAATGACAACGATGGTGAAGCGGATGTGCAGGTCGATTACATCATCGTTAATGGTGGGACCCGCCAAGCCGAGGATCAGAGCGAGAATACTGGTGCCTGGGGCAATAACCAATGCGGTGGCGGTTCGAACAGCGAATGGCTGCACTGTAACGGTTATATTAATTTCGGTAGCGTGTCGGGCGAGCCAACATCAAGCAGCTCATCATCAAGTTCAGTCGGGAATGGCTCCGGTTCGGCCGGATGTGGATCGGGAGCGCGACTAAGCAACGGTCGCCGTACCATTAATGTTGGTGGGCTGAATCGTGAGTATGTGCTCGATATTCCGAGTAACTACAACATGAACAACCCCTACCGGCTCGTCTTTGGCTGGCATTGGCGTGGTGGTAGTGCCAATGATGTGGTTGGTCAGGGCTATTACGGTCTGAAAGCGTTATCGAACAACAGTGCCATCTTCGTAGCGCCCGACCGCGCGCCAGGTACAGACGGATGGACCAATACCAATGGCCGGGACATGGCCTTTTTGCGCGCGATGCTCGACGAACTCAAGTATTCGCTGTGTATCGATGAGGACCGTATTTTCTCCGCAGGATGGAGTTACGGTGGGATGATGTCTTTCGCTGTGGGTCGTGAGATGGCTGACACCTTCCGCGCGATTGCCCCGGCATCTGGCGCGCTTTGGACGCCATACACTGACAGCGGATTGCCAATGGCTGCCTGGATATCCCACGGCACCAGCGACAACGTGGTCGGCCACAATGCCGGTGTGGAAGCGAGAAACCTTTTCGTTTCGGCTAATAGCTGCTCAAACACTACGGTTCCGATCCAGCCATCTCCGTGCGTAGAGTATCAAGGCTGCGCTGCGGGGCATCCGGTGGTCTGGTGTTCGTTTAACGGCGGGCACTCGACGCCCTCGTTCTATTCCTCCGCCGTGTGGAGTTTCTTCAGTCGATTCTAAACCGGCTGTTTAATCCAGGTAATCTGAAAACAGCGCCCTATGGCTAATAGGGCGCTGTTTTTATTTATAGATAAATGATACGTGAGAATACACACAGATAAGGCTTGCTCGAATTGTGTTTCGATGGATTGCTTAATAAACTACCAAAAATTACCTGGAAAATTCTATGAAACTGGATATTGATAAGCTCCCCTTTGATCGCTGCGAAGATGAAAAAATACATATTCCAGAATCCATACAAAGCTACGGTTATCTTTTTGCGCTAAATCATAGTACCGGCGTTATTGAGATTATCAGCGAGAATGTGCTGGATCTTTTTACCACCGAAGGGCCATTGATTGGCAGTAACTTTTTTGATTTGCTTGACGAAGATGAGGAGGAGGTAGATTTTTTTCAGGAGACCTATCGCCGAGCCAAAAGCCGACATACCCGCCTGCCCATTAAACTTCGCTTTGATAAATCCGTCATAAATAACGAAGTGGATTTCAATTTTTTTGCTGTTGTGTATGACAGTGATGATCGTTTGATTATTGAGCTCGAGCCTGCGGCAAAGTTCCGGCAGGCATACACCGCTGAGCATTATATTAAAATTTATGCAATGAGCATTGCGCCGAAATTTAAAGCGTTTCACTCGCTTGACGAAATGGCGCAAGAGATTGTGGAGACTATTCGCTACATCACCGGTATGGAGCGGGTGGTGCTCTATCGTTTTAATGAAGACAACTCAGGCAAGGTGATAGCAGAAGCGCGAAATGACGATGTGGAGTCGTATCTGGATCTTTATTATCCTGCCTCCGACATCCCCCCACAGGCGAGAGAGCTTTACAAAAAGAACTGGGTGCGCTTGACGCCCAATGTGGACCTGGAGTCATCCCGACTGATTCCGTCGATTGAAGAGAGTGGTCGCGAACCCCTGGACTTAACACATTCATTACTTAGAACCCTTTCCCCCATCCATCGGCAATACATTCGTAACCAGGGGTTACTGTCCTCATTCTCAATGTCGTTAGTTACCCATGATCGTTTATGGGGGTTGATATCCTGTCACAGTAGAAAAGCAAACTATATTCCCCAGGATGTGCGTTTGCAGTGTGAAAACCTCAGTCAGCTGTTCAGTTGGCACCTGTATGCGAAAGAAGAGGAGTTGTTTTTCAAGAAGAAAGAAAAAGCTGATCGATCTATTGAATCGATGTTGGATAAGATTTCGCCCAATAACCCTATTGTTAAAGTGTTTGCCGAGTATGAGCAGGAAGTGTTGCGGTTGATGGATGCCGATGGTTTTGTATTCTATTCTGACCAGGAAGTTATATCTTTGGGTGTCACGCCTGATTTATCCGTGGTTCAACATATCTACGACAGTATCAATACGCCTCAGGGAAAGCCCTTTATCACCGACCGAATGTCCAACGAATGGGGAAGCGAAGAACAGCTTAATGGCATTGTGGGTGTGATGTTAATTCCGTTATTTGAAAAACGGAGTTACTTCACCGCGTGGTTTAGAAAAGAACATGTCTATGAACAAAAATGGGCGGGCTTGCCCAATGAAAAATCGGCAAGCGGTTCCAAGCGCGAGCGTTTAATGCCGCGTTCTTCTTTTCAGGTACACGTTAAAGAAATTAAAGGCACCTGCAAGGAATTTGATCAGACCGACGTGGATATGGCCAGCCGCTTCAACCGCATGTTCCTTGCGCACGCGTTGGAAGTGCAGGATAAGATGCGCAAAAATATGTTCGACCTGGAGCAGCAGGATCGCCATAAGAATGAATTCCTGGCCACATTGGCCCATGAACTTCGCAACCCCTTGGCCCCGATTAGCAATGGCGTATCATTACTTGAATATACTGACTCGGCCGAGGTGCGGAAAAAAGTTACCGATACGATAAAGCGTCAGGTCGGTTATATGACCAAACTGATCGACGATCTTATGGATGTGTCACGTATCACCCAGGGCAAGGTGAAGCTGGAAAAGCGTTACGTCGAGATTCAGGAAATTATTCGCAATGCTATTGAAATTGTCGAAACGCTTATTAACGAAAAAAATCACTCGCTGCGCATCGATATGCCCAAGGCGCCGATCCATGTGCACGGTGATGCTGCGCGCTTGTCGCAGATATTTTCAAATATTATCAATAACGCGGTTAAGTACACCGATAACAATGGGGTTATCGAGCTCATCGTCACTCGCACCGATAACCAGGTATCCGTTCTGATAAAAGATAACGGGTTGGGAATTCCCGCTGACAAACTCGACGATATATTCTCCATGTTCATGCAGGTAGAAGCGCATTCCACTCATACAAAGGGAGGGCTGGGTATCGGCTTAACCCTGGTGGACCGGCTGGTAAAACTGCACGACGGTGAGATCGTCGCCCGCAGTGAGGGAGCGAACAAGGGCAGCGAATTTGAAGTGATATTGCCCTGTGTAGAAGCGCGCAGTACTGGAGCGCATAAAAGCGATTCAATAACCGGTGCAGTTAAATCCAGCAAAGTATTGGTTGTGGACGACAACGCTGATGTGACGGAAATGCTCGCCATATTGTTACAAAACGCCGGACACCAGACCGAGACCGCCTCAAGCGGGATAGAGGCCATTGAAATCTTTAAAAGATTCAAACCCGATTTTGCCGTCTTGGATATCGGTATGCCTGATATTGATGGCTACCAACTCTGTACGCTCTTACGCGCATTGCCTGAAGCACAACACACGACATTCTTCTCGCAATCCGGCTGGGGTAACAAAGAGTACATAGAGAAAGCCATCGCGGTCGGGTTTGCTCGCCATTTCGTCAAGCCGCTTGAATTTTCTGTTTTGGAGGAGGCGATCAATAAATATTCAGAAGGTAGTGGTTAGGCAGTGGTGCGGGTGGGTTAGGTCCGCAGAGAGGGGGGAGTAATCTAATGGAGAATGCCTCCTTTATGCTAATGATAATGATTGTTGTTTGTGTTATTGTGTGCCTCCAATTCTGACACCTAACCCCCGTTTTGGAGTGCTTTCGTGAAAACTACCCTACTTCCTCTCTCTGCGGCTGTGTGGCTTTGCCTCTTCCCGCAGTTAGGTCTGGCTCAGGACTCTGCCAGCAGTACCCCGTCGCAGAAACGCCAACAGGAAGGCTCCCTTGAAGAAATCAGAGTTACCGGCAAATACGGTGTCGAGCAAACCAAGACATTGGATACGGCGACTGGCCTGGGGCTGACTGTCCAGGAAACGCCGCAGTCAGTATCGATCCTGACCGCTGAACGGATGCAGGACCAGAACATCACCAGTATTCTGGATGCGGTGAATAACGCCGTCGGTGTGTCCTCTGCGGAAGTCGACAATGTGCGTAACAGCTTTTATTCGCGCGGCTTCCAGATCGACAGCTATCAAATCGATGGTGTACCGACTTCCTGGAGCCTGGGTGGCGATTCAGGTGAAACCGTGGCCGATACCGTTATCTACGAACGTATTGAATTTGTCCGTGGGGCCACGGGTTTGATGACGGGCGTCGGTGACCCCGCTGCTTCTATCAACCTGGTGCGCAAGCACGCCAATAGCACCGATCTCACCGGCTTTGTCGATGTCGCCACGGGTAGCTGGGATAAAAGGAGCCTGGCAGCCGATGTGTCTACCGGCTTAAATGAGAGCGGCAGCCTGCGCGGTCGCGTCGTGGGTCGTTATCTGCAAGGTGATTCCTTCATTGATTTTTATGAAGACGACAAAAAAACACTCTACGGTGTGCTGGAAGCTGACGTAACCGACGCAACCTTACTGCGCGTAGGCGCGAGTTATCAAAACAATAACCCGACCTCAACGGTGTGGGGCGTACTGCCCGGCTTCTTCTCCGATGGCACCAGACCTGATTGGGACGTTTCCAAAACCACGGCGATGGACTGGAACCGCTGGGAGTCAACCAACACCAATTACTTCGTCAGCATCAACCATGCCTTTGCCAATGGTTGGGAACTGCTCGCTAACTACAACAATTTGCACTACGAAACAGAGGCGCGGTTGCTTTACGTTTACGGCACGCTGGACAAGGCGACCGGTGGTGGTTTGTTGGCACAACGTTACCGCAGTGACGGCGAATCAAAACAAGACAGTTTTGATATCCAACTGAAGGGCGATTTCAATCTGTTTAACCAAACCCATGACTTTGTAGTGGGTGCTCTTTATGCAGATCAATCAGCGAAAACCTTTACTCAATTGCCCTTGGGTGGCGACTTGTGCTTCGGATACGACTGCGTTCCGGTAGAAAACTTCTACGAATGGGGCGACTTGCACGAGCCGGAATGGTCGGATGTTCGCACCCAATCTCAGGGTAGCGAAACCGAACAGCGCGGTTACTATGCCGCTACCCGTCTTTCCGCCACCGACAAGCTCAAGTTTATTCTGGGCGGACGCATAGCAACCTGGGAGCGCAACGGTTTTGATTGGAGCGGTATCGTTGATTACGGCAATAAAGATCAATTTATTCCTTACGCAGGCGCCCTTTATGACGTGACCGACGCCCACCGGTTATACGCCAGCTATACCGAAATCTTTAAGCCGCAAAATAATCGCGATGCCAATGGGGATTTCCTTGATCCGCTGATCGGTGAAAGTGCAGAGATTGGTTTAAAGAGCCGTTTCCTTGACGACCGTCTGCAAACCACCATTGCCTACTTTGATATCCAACAGGACAATCTGGCTCAGCTCGATACCTCTTTTGAGGGGACGCCAGAGCAGTTGTATGCCTACATCGGTGCCGAGGGTGCGCAGAGCAAAGGCTTCGAAATAGAAGTGGTTGGCCAACCTGTCGATGGCTGGAATATCAGCGCGGGCGTTTCACAATTTTCCATTGAAGATGCCCAGGGTAACGACCTGAACACCGATATTGCGACCGAGTCGATCAAGCTGTTTACCTCCTACCAATTTGGCGGAGCGCTGGATCGCTTGACGTTGGGCGGCGGCGTAAACTGGCAAAACGAGACCTACTCCGCCGGCATCAATCCGGTTGGTCAGCCCGACAGGCTCACACAAGACGCCTACGCACTGGTCAACCTGATGGCACGCTACGACTTTACTGACGACCTCAATGTGCAATTCAATGCGGCTAACGTGACGGATGAAAAATATTATTCCCAGGTGGGGTATTTCAGTTCATACCGCTACGGCACACCACGCAATTACACACTCAGTCTGAGATACCGCTTTAACTGATACCCGCTATACCGCAGGTCACATCTCTGGCCTGCGGCTCTCCCCCTGTTCCCTTTCAGGTTTACAATCCCCGTTATCTTAATAATAACGGAGACCAGGTCATGCAACGCCCCACCAAAAATTTTAGCCGCAGTTGGCGCTCAGGCGTTACGCTAATGTTACTGTCAGCCTCGATTTTTTTTATGGCCGGGTGCGATAAACAATCCAACCGCTTTCAAATGACAATCGATAGGGTCGATGAACTCAATGGCATGATCCTCAAAGGTATATCAATATCAGGCACAGTAGAGACGGGTTGTATCGCGAATGACGACGCGTTTGTGGTAACCAGGAACGGCAAGGAGATTCACCAAAACACCGTCAGAGTATTGAACGTGAAAGATCTGCAAGACCCGGATAATTTCAATGGTGAAGTGTATATCGGGGATTATGTGACTTTATATATTCCGGACGGCAAAAAGCAGGATATTCAATCAGGTGACATTCTCAGCAGTAACACCATCTCTTGTGATAAAGCGGCGGCACGAAAATAATCTTTCACTGAAGTCATGATAAGTGATCAAGAGGTGAAGTTTGAATACGATAACCATCTTTGATTCGCACCTGCACATCATCGCGCCTGGGTTTCCACTGGTGCCCAACAACGGTTATGTGCCGGATGCTTTTACCTGTGCCGATTATCGTGCGCGCGTGAAGGATTATCATCTGCTGGGTGGCGCCCTTGTATCCGGCTCATTCCAGGCCTTTGATCAAACCTGGCTGCTGGCCGCATTGCAGCAGTTAGGGCCATCTTTTGTTGGTGTAACGCAATTGCCAGCATCCGTGTCTGATGAGCAGGTGATTGCTTTGCATACCGCAGGTGTACGCGCGCTCCGGTTTAATTTGAAACGCGGAGGTTCAGCAGACGTCGATCAGCTCGAGCGAATGGCGCATCGTGTTTATGAGCTCGTGGGCTGGCATGTTGAACTGTATGTTGACTCTGCTGAGCTGTCCGGATTGTTCAACACCCTGCTTGGTTTGCCATCGGTCAGCATCGATCATCTCGGACTCTCCAAACGCGGTTTTCCCACGCTGGTTAAATTGGCTGAGCGAGGCGTTCGCGTAAAAGCCACCGGCTTCGGCCGCACAGATTTCGATGTTCGCGACGCCTTGTCGACACTCTACTCGGCCAATCCCGACACCTTGATGTTCGGTACCGATCTCCCCTCAACCCGCGCCCCTCGTCCTTTTCAGGATGAGGATATTGACCTGATCATCCATGCGGTGGGTGAAGAGGGTGCGCAAAAGGTTTTATATAAAAATGCATTGGCATTCTATCGCTTGAGCGAAGACGCGGATCAAGCTGTTGGATTCAGAAAGACGCAATAATTCATTATCGCAATCCATATTGAGAGGCTATAACTGTAAAGCGTTCTTTCACCTAAAAAGGAGATGTTGCGATGAAGAGCATTATCGGTTTTATTCTTACATTAAGTATTTTCCTGGCGATAGCGGCAACCTCAGCCTTCGCGTGTACGCGCGCGGTGTACCAGGGGCCGGATGGCCTGATTATTACCGGTCGATCCATGGACTGGCGCGATGAAATTCCGGCAAATCTGTGGCTGTTTCCCCGAGGAATGCGGCGCCACGGTGCGGTCGGGCCGAACTCCATCAGTTGGACGTCCCGTTACGGCAGCATTGTCACCAGCGCGTTTGATATAGCCAGTAGCGATGGGATGAATGAAAAAGGTCTGGTAGCAAATCTGTTGTGGCTGGCGGAATCCCGTTACCCTGAATACGGTCCCAAACAAAAAGGCTTGAGCGTTGCGGCCTGGACGCAGTATGTACTGGACAATTTTGCCACGGTTAACGATGCCGTTGCTGCATTAAAGAAAGAGCCGTTTGTGGTAGTGTCATCAAACATCCCCGGCACAGATCGTTTTGCTACCCTGCATTTATCTATATCGGATGCAAAAGGTGATAATGCGATCTTTGAATATGTAGACGGCAAATTGGTTATCCATCATGATATGTCGCACACGGTTATGACCAACTCGCCAATTTTTGAGCAGCAGTTGGCGCTCAGTGCCTATTGGCAGCAAATCGGTGGTTTGACCATGTTGCCCGGCACCAATCGCGCGGCTGATCGGTTTGTGCGTGCGTCCTTTTATATTAATGCCATTCCCAGAACGAGCGACGCTAGGGTAGCGGTTGCCAGTGTCTTCAGTGTTATCCGAAACGCTTCTGTTCCCTTCGGTATTTCCTCAGAAACCGAACCCAATATTTCGTCAACCCGCTGGCGCTCGGTATCAGACCAAAAGAATCTGGTTTATTATTTTGAAACGGCGTTAACACCCAATACATTCTGGGTTGATCTTAAGCAGGTTAACTTTGCTAAAGGTGAGCCAGTCAAGCGCTTAGGTGTTGAAAACCATAAAGTCTATGCGGCCGATGCGCTTTCGTCTTTCAAGGTTGCCGAACCCTTTGTGTTTGCCGGTTTATAAAAATTTGCTTCGTTTATTCACATTAATCGAGGGTTATGGATATGAAATACCAAGGCAGCTGTCATTGTGGAAAAATTGCGTTTGAGGTAGAGGGCGAAATCGACGGCGCGTTGTCATGTAATTGTTCAATATGTCAGCGCAAGGGTTCACTGCTGTGGTTTATGCCGCGCACCGCACTTAACCTGTTAACACCGGAAAACGCGATGAGCACCTACACTTTTAACAAGCACGTCATCAAACACCATTTTTGTCCCGACTGCGGTATTCATCCTTTTGGTGAAGGCACAGACCCCAATGGCAATGTGATGGCAGCCATCAATATCCGCTGCATTGAGAACATCGACCTGACGACAATTCCCGTACAGCACTACGATGGGCGCGCGTATTAATTATTTTAACGGGTTGCATTATGTCCGCAGAGATTAAAACCCTTGGCAGCAAAACGGTGTATGCCAATCGTTGGATGACGGTACGTGAAGATGCTATCGAACGACCATCGGGTCATACGGGTATTTACGGTGTCGTAGAGAAAGCCGACTTTGCCGTCATTGCAGCGGTACAGGATCGACAGATGTATTTGGTCGAGCAGTATCGTTATCCAGTGGCCGGGCGCTATTGGGAGTTGCCGCAGGGTTCATGGGAATCTTCTGCTATCGCGCCTGCGGCTCTGGCGGCAGCAGAATTGCGTGAAGAAACAGGTTTAATCGCCAACGACATCCGTCACGTCGGCCATTTATTTCTCGCGTACGGCTATTCAACACAAGGTTACGACATTTTCTTCGCTACGGATTTGACCCAATCTTCTGCGCAAATTGAACCGGAAGAACATGGGTTGGTTACCCAGCCTTTTACTGTGGATGATGTTGAACAGATGATCCTTGCCGGACAGATCAAGGACGCCACCACGGTAGCAGCCTTTGGGTTGCTGAAAATGAAGGGACTCATCTGAGATATGAAAGTCGATACGCAGGCAATTGCATCCAGTCGCTATGTAACATTTACCATGTTCAACACTCCATCAGCGTAAAAAGCGCGTGTCCGAAACGACGGCGTGCTGGCGCTGACGTCGACCCACTAGTGGAAAAAACAAAGGTAACTGAATAATGCCAACCTCTTGCTCTATTAAACAACTATCCGCGATTGACCTGGAGTTGATGGATTCAATGTTGACGCTCTTCGGGGATGCTTTCAACGAGACGGAAACCTATACGGCGCGGCGCCCCGGAAACGCGTATTTGCGGAAATTGTTGGGCAGCGATTCTTTTATTGCACTGGTTGCCATCCGGGATAATAAGGTAGTCGGTGCGTTGGCAGCGTATGAACTGCATAAATTTGAGCAGGAACGCAGTGAAATTTACATTTATGATCTGGCGGTTGACGCAGCCCATCGCCGCGAAGGTATTGCGACAGCGATGATCCAGTCCTTGCGCGCTATCGCCGCCACGCGCGGTGCCTATGTGATATTTGTGCAGGCAGATTATGGTGATGATCCAGCGGTAGCGCTCTATACCAAATTAGGTGTGCGGGAAGATGTTATGCATTTTGATATTGCGGTATAAAAGTATTCTCTTAAAAAATTCTTAATATCTGGCTGTACAAGCACCCATATCCTGACACTTTTTGTCAGTAATCCTGAATAATTTCTTACAAAAAATATTTCAAACGCCCATTGAAAAGACGCATGGGTGGATATATTGTTTTCCGCCTTGAGGTTGTTATTTTCTGGAATAGGTTTGAGATGTCATCATGGGATTGACCCTGCTCGCCATTTTTATTATGTGCGCCATTTATGTTCAGCAGCGTGGCGTCGTTCAACACACCAAGCTCACCCGTAGAATTTCTGATCACTCCAACATCATGGCGCCGGTTAATTGCCTGTTCTATGCTTTTTCACGCATAAAGAACACAGCATATGTTGACGTTAACCATTTTCCGGAGTTGAAGTTGTTGCAAGATAACTGGGAAATGATTCGCGATGAAGCGGTTGGTCTTAATCAGGCATCGCGTATAAAAGCGTCCGATGACCTGGATGATCTCGGGTTTAATTCTTTTTTTCGCACGGGGTGGAAGCGTTTCTACCTTAAATGGTACGGCGCTACCCTGACATCGGCGAACCAGCTTTGCCCGAATACAGTTGCCCTGATCAATAAAATTCCCAGTATCAAGGGCGCCATGTTTACCATGCTGCCGCCAGGCGCGCGGCTGGTAAAACACCGTGATCCTTACGCGGGTTCATTGCGCTATCACCTGGGCCTGGTGACGCCGAATTCCGATGACTGCTACATTGATGTGGACGGGCAAAAATATTCCTGGCGCGATGGTGAAGCGGTAATCTTTGATGAAACCTTTATCCATTACGCCGAGAATCGCACTGATAAAAACCGGATTATTTTGTTTCTGGATGTAAAACGCCCGGTAAATTTCTTTTTGGTGGATTGGTTTAACCGGCTGTTTTCGCGCGTGGTGTTGGCCGCGGCGGCAACCAAGAATATTGAAGGGGATAAGGTCGGCTTTTTGAATCGGGCTTTTGCCCATGTGTATAAATTGCGTGTGCTGGGCAAGAAGATTAAAGCGTTTAGTTCGCCCTTGTATTACGGCATTCAATACGGTCTTTATGCGCTGCTGATTTACCTCATCTTTTTCTGATCCGATAAACATACCCGCTGTTTAACAGCGGGCATCTCCGAATTAAATGGCCGGGATATCTACCCAAAAGCGCACATCATCGCATTCGTGCCCTGCCAGTTGGTTGTAGGTCCATTCATAGCCTGTACGGAAATTGTTGATGTCTTGCGTATTGGGGTTTGCCAGACCGCTGGAGCCATTGCGGTGGCCAGCAAACCATTGGTTGCCGTAGTAGTTGCGGCATTCGTTGTATACCTGTACGTCCAGGCTGCGGCTGCTGTTCATCGCGGCGGACACGGCATAGTCATTGGCGCTGTAGCCGCGCCATTCCGCATGGCACTGACGCATCATGCCCCAGTTTTGCTTGGTGGCGCCGGCATTAAACGCGTCGCCGGTTTTGTTATCGCCATAGGCATAGTTGGTATCCATCCGCTCGGTTTCCATCATCGCGGAGGCCAGGAAGCGGCGATCCGCGCCGGCATTCAGGTAGGCTTGCTTGTTGGCGCCCAATCCGGACACGGTATAACAACCGCAGCTCATTCCGCTGGGGCAGTTCAATGAGCCGGGGCAGCTACCGGTGCCACAACTACTGCCGCCGCCCGAAGATCCACCACCGGCAACCTGGCAGCTCTGGTTATTCTCCCAACCCCAGCCATCGCCATCCGGATCAGATGCAGCGCTGCTGCAGGTCGGGTAACCCCCGGAGCCGCCCGATGACACGATACAGCTTTGGTTGTTTTCCCAGCCCCAGCCATCACCGTCCGGATCGGCGGCGGCGCTGGAACAGGTCGGGTAATTCTGCGCAAGGCTGCCAGTGCTGAGCAGCAACAGTGAAAATATAACGGCAAGATATTTAACGATACTCATTGTTATGTCCTCATTATTATGACGAGTAGAGTGGAGACTTGTAGTCGGTTACATTTATTTTTATCGATATTTCAGCTAATTAGCTTTTGCATTATTCGTATTTAAGTAACCGGTTACAACTGTTAATGCGGCATGAGGTCGGCCATTATTATTTCGAATGGAAGTAATGACTGTGGAGGGGGCTACAGCAGGCGTGCCTGCCGCGCGAGCCAGCCAAGGCTGGCGAGGATGATACCGCCGGATAACATCGCACCCAGCTTGATCACCGTAACGGGGGCCAGGGTTTCCAGGCTATTGCCGACCATCAGGCCGATGTCTTGCACGGGTAACTGGCTAAAGACTATTCCGCTGATCAGCACCAACGGAATACCGGTGATCAGCCATTGCGCCCGGCGGCTGAGGGCCGGCCGGTTATCGAGCTGCGCCATAACGCCAGCGGTAAAGCCGTCATCGGCCAGGTAGTCCTGGCTGTCGCGCAGCTGTCGGGTCAGCAGTTGATCGAATTCGTCGGGTGAGTTCATGGTAAATGGCTGATGAGTGTCAGTGGGTTTGATCATACGACTTCACTCCAGGATGACAAGAGCTTTTGCAGTTTTTGTTTGCCCCGGGCGATGTGGGTTTTAACCGTGCCGAGCGGCAGGCTCATGATCTCTGCCGCCTCGTCGTGGGAAAACCCGTCTTCATAGCACAGGCGAATGGCCAGTTGCTGGGCCGGACTCAATTGCTCCATGGCGGATGTCACATCCTTTTTAGCCGCGAATTGTTGCAGCTCGCACACCTCCGTTTCGGCATCCTCATTTTCTTCCAGTTCACACCAGTCGATTTTTTTGGCGCGCCAGCGATTGGCCGCAATGTTGAAGGCGATGCGATACAGCCAGGTGGAGAACTTCGCCTCTGCGCGAAATCCTGCCAAGGCGGCATACGCCTTGATAAACGTTTCCTGGGCAAGGTCATCTGCAAGATGAACATCGCCGTTGCACAGGCGCCGCGCCCACAGGCGCAGTTGCGACTGATAGCGCAAGACCAGCTGCGCAAAGGCATGCTGGTCTTTAACGCTAACGACCCGTGCAATCAGGTCCTGATCGGAGACCGACATGGTGTTCAGTCCTGGGCTTTGAGTTGTGCGTTTTTACTGTCAGCCAACTTCCAGACGACGAGCTGTGAAATGCCCAGGCCGATGATGATGAAACCCACAGAGCCGATGCCGATTCCCAGGAATAAGGTCAGAAATATCAGCAGGCCGGTACCGATGCCAATATTTTTGACGCCCTTGCGCAGGTTGTCTTCGGCCACCGCGCTGCTGGCTTCGTCGCCGCGCAACAGTTCCAGCGGAACGTCTTTACCGGCGGCGAGCAACTGCGCAATGTTCTCACTTTGCAGGCGTTCCCGGCGCGCCTTGGCCCGGTAGTGCATCAGGACCAGGAAGATCACCAGGATGACCGGGCCGCCGAAGATAAAGAAGATGGCAAACAGCGGGATCAGCAGCGCGCGACCCACGTTGTGTTCGGAGCCAAAGGCTTGCCCCAACTCCTGTTCAATATTGCGCGAGATTTGTTCGGCGATGTGACGTTCCAGCACCTCGTCATTGATGTTCGGATGCGCCGATCCGGGAATGGCCGGTACCGCCATCGGCTTTTCCGGGATAGACGGCAGCACCGGCGGTGTCTCTGGCATCGGCGCCTGGGTTTGCGGCGGCGCAACGTCTGGCATTTGAGGATCTTCCGCCCATGCATGCATCGCCAACAACAGCAACACGCACAGCAAAAGTCCGGCCGGGTTGATCGAACCGCTATGAAACATTCGGGAGGTAATTAACTCCATAACAAAATCCTCGTGGTCATAAGGTGCGGCTGCTATCGCGAAGAAAGCGCCGGTTACTGCTGTGACGCACCCGGAGTGCGCTTTGGATTCAGGTCACCCGGTTATTTTAGTAAGTAGGTGGATGCGTCGTGCAGGAATCTTTATAGGTCCACAAAACCTGCTTGGCGCCCGTTGATGGGTCACGTAGACTCGAACACCGCGTCACCTGTAGATCGAGTGGGTGTTGTGCCGTCTTGCTCGTTATGTTCTATTGATTGAAAGGAAGGCTTCCCTTGTTATCGACGTTATGCCGCAGGTCGGCACGCGCTGCTCGGTGGATGGTGTTGATCGCCTGTGCGACGGCAGTGCTTCCGCTGCAGGCACAAACCACCACCGAAAAAATCGCTCCCCCCTCATCCAGTGCGCAACGCTTATATGCGTCGGCCAAGAAAGACTTATTGCAATTGCGCGTGTTGCTGCGCAATGGGCGCAGCCAATCCACGACGGGTTCAGCCTTTTTGTTGGGCGAAGGCAACCTGGCGGTGACCAATTACCATGTCATTTCCCAGATTGCACTGGAACCCGAGACATATATCGGTGAATACGTGGATACCGATGGCAAAAAAGGGGCGGTGGAGTTAATCGCTCTTGATGTGTTGCGCGATCTGGCCATAGTGCGCGTAGATCGTGCCGGTACCGGTTCTTTTCAGCTGCCGGACGAGTTGCCGGTGTTGGAGCAAGGTGAGAATCTTTATTCGCTCGGCAACCCGCTGGACCTGGGTTTTGCCATCTCTGAAGGTACCTATAACGGCATCAGTCGGCGAGGGTTTTCCGATCATTTGATGTTTACCGGGCCCCTGAATCCCGGTATGAGTGGTGGGCCTAACATCACCGCTGCCGGCGACATTGCCGGGGTTAATGTATCGCATCGACGCGACGGGGAACTGGTCAGTTTTCTGGTGCCCGCCCGCTATTTGCAGCAGTTGGTCACACTCGCCCAAGGCCAGGCAACACCGCCAGCGGATTTCAAACCCATCATCGGCGAGCAGCTGTTGGATTATCAACAAGTCATGATGGATCACCTGTTGAGCGAACCCCTTACCCACAAGACGCTAGGTCCCTATCAAATCCCCGTGCGGGAATCAGAACAATTGCGTTGCTGGGGTAGCTCGGAAGACCACACCCAGGAAAATTACACCACCGACAGTATCTATTGCGGCATGGAATCGGTGGTGTTTATCTCCGGCAACTTGCAGACCGGTCGTGTGTCTTTCGATCATCAGCTGATCAGCAGTAAAAAAAACAACCCGTTGCGTTTTTCGCGGCTGGTCAGCGACAGTTTCAGTCATCAAATCTGGAGCAGCCATCGCAGTGAAGAAGTGACCGCGCAACAATGCACCGAAGAGTTTGTGGCCAACGACCATCTGCCGATGCGGGCTGTGTTGTGTGCATCGGCCTATCGCAAATTTGCTGGCTTATACAATTTCACGCTGCTGACGATCACCACCGATGATCCGCTTATGAGCGTCAAAAGTCTGTATGAATTGCGCGGCATTTCGTATGACAACGGCATGGCAATAACCCGACAATTATTAAACGCCGTCACGCGCGCAACCGATGAAGCCGCAGCAGCAGGTGAAACAACCACAGATAAAACAACTACAGATAAAACAACAGGGAGCGCCGCCGAATGAGTCACGTGTTCTTTGTAGAAATTCTTGCGCGCAACGGCGATGTGAAACAACGCATTCCTTTTCATGATCTGCCCATTCGTATCGGGCGCGCCTACGACAACGACATTATCCTGGATGATCCGCACACGGCAGCGCACCATGCCGTCATTGAAACCACCGAGGGCGGTGAGGTGCAGATTCGCAGCCTGGAATCACGCAATGGCATTGTCTATCAGCGCCAGCGCGTTCCGCAGCAGCGACTGGATGGCGATACCAGCGTTCGCCTCGGCCACACCACGATACGCCTGCGGCAGCGCGATTTTGTGGTTGCCGACGAGTTGGCTGATTCCACCAATCACCAGTGGGAAGGTTGGCCGCCGCTGCTGGCGGGGTTGGTGCTGATTGCGCTCCAGGCATCCTTCGCCCATTGGTTAAACCAGACCGGCAAAACCGAGGTGTTGGAGTACCTGAGCGAGATCGCCACCGTGGTCATCAGCATGGTGTTCTGGAGCGGTGCCTGGGCGCTGGTTACCCATCTTTTCAGCGGTCAATTACGCTTTGGACGGCATTTATTTATTGCCGCCAGCGGGCTGATCCTCGGCGAGTTGTGGAGTCTGTTAAGCAGTTATTTGGCCTTTGCTTTCTCGCTGGAGTTTTTTACCCGTTATTCCACGCATTTCGATACGGTGATCATCGCCGTGGTTTTATTTTTCCACATGGTGACTGTGATGCCTCGGCGGCGCTGGCAATGGGGTGTATTGGCAGTACTGCTTACGGTGGGGGCGATGGGCCTCAGTGTGATCAACAGTTATCAAAACACCGGCCGCCTGGCAGGTGAGCTGTACATGCACGATCTCATGCCGCCTGCACTGCGACAAAGTCCGAACATTTCCATAGACGCCTTTATGGATCAGGTCCAGAAGATGAAGACAGGATTGGATGAAGCACAGCAGGAAGAAATAGACCCGGACGAACTGGAGGAAGGCGCCGGGCCCGAAGACTCGCCGCAACAGGATGATTAGCCCTTCATGCATCTATTTTCTATTAGTGATGCAAAACTAATTGAAAATAAAAATGGCGGGCAGCGCCTTCTAAAGAAGCTCGAACAAGGTGAGAACTAGCGTGTACACTGTATTGATGAGAGAAAAGCATCGATATATGCGGGCTGCTTTATTTGAGAGGGAGCAGCAGACATACAGCACCTTGGCATAAACGAATCTTTACAGTGATGAATAACCATTTTTCAACAGATATCGCATATCGATACCCTGTGCCCACTGATAGGATGTGCTATATATTCAGCCGTATCGGCAACATGCTTTTTAAATAACACAATCGGATAACAAATTCTGATGGACGAATGCGAAAAAATAGCGACGAGCCGATTACTGCACCGGGACTTATACGATTGGGAAAAATCCCTCGTTGAGTATTACCAACGCTTCGGCGTGCCGGCTGAGTTGATCCTCGACGAAGCTCTGCGATTGTCCTACCGGGTAACGGTGGACTGGGTGGATTCCATGCTCAACGGCAAGACGCTCACTATCGAAGAAAAAACCATCATCAAAAGCCTGCTCAACCTAGGCAAAACCCCCCGCGAAATCGCCACACACATCCTCGCCTGTCGTCGCGATATTGAACCGAATCAGTATTGATTAAACGATACTTGCCTGCTTAGAACATTCTCCTGGTCGCTTCAAAAATTACTCAGCAATTCCGCTTTTAGTTTTTCTGTCGTTCATCAATGGATGGTCTTTTTGCATGCCCGAAAAACCAAAAAGGCCCGATCCGCTTTTTACAGTGAGGAACGCGGGGAGCGATTACTATGTAGTTGATTTCAATAGATTTTAATCGACGAACGCTCCCCCAAGCCTTTTAAAGGCCGTTTTACATACTATAAAAGGCTTTACCACTATACGCTTTGGGCGTACACTTCGTCCATGTACACCATTATCGAAACCCCCACCTTTCAGAAGTATGCCGCCGATATTTGGCAAGACGAGGAACGGGAAGAATTCGTTGCATGGATAGCGGAAAACCCGCTGGCAGGTGATGTAATTCCCGGTGCAAGCGGCTTGCGTAAGGTGCGCAGGTCACGGTCTGGAATGGGTAGGCGTGGAGGGGCAAGAGTTATCTATTACAACATGCTTGATGACGGACAAATATGGCTGCTGATTGCCTACACCAAAGCTAAATATGACAACTTGCCCGCTGTATTTTTAAATCAACTTAGAGAGGCCATTCACCATGGATAAAGAGCTTGAAAAATTCCAGGCGGATTTGCTGCAGTCAGTAAAAGAAATGAAGGCCGGTAAAGCTGCTCGCGTTCATCAGGTAGAAGTATCCACCGCCGTAGAAGCTCGCAACAAAGTAGGCTTATCGCAATCTGCGTTTGCTGAGCTTTTGGGGGTGAGTAAACGTACTTTGCAAGAATGGGAGCAAGGCCGGAAGCAGCCGTCTGGTGCAGCCAAAACGCTATTGCAAATTGCATTGCGCCACCCGGAAACGTTGCGTGAGTTGCGTCCTGCGTAACTACGGGCGCTAATCTCTTGCCGCTAATACTCCAGCAACAAATCCAGTTGCTTGACCGAGCTGCTTTGTCACTGAGTCGCGAGAGGCGTTAAAACGAGCCGCAATTTGCTGCATGCTGTAATCACACACAAACCGCAAGAAAATAATTTCTTTCAATTGTTGATCGGCCTTACCCAATGCCGCTACTGCACGATCAATCCTTAAAGCATCATCATCAGTAATTGAGGGATAAATAGATCGGCTAGGCTTAACCAATTGCATCATTTCCAACATGGAGCTCCGCGCTTTTAAATCTGCGCCACGGCTGCCACGCACCCAAAGCCCCCATTGCTCAATCATAAGTAAGTATTTTTTCATTCAGGTGTGCCCATCACTGCAAAGACGCCGTCCATGCCCTCAAATCGAACCTTATCGGTAGTATCGGTATCTGTAAATGCCATTGCGTCTACCTCATACGCCGTTTGGGGCACATGGTAGTTGCGTATCTGATGTACACCGAAATGTACCCCAAAAAATCGTCGGATTCGTATGGATTGGATAGGGCAGTAATGGATGGAGCATAAACAAAAAAAGCCCGCAATTACGCGGGCTTTTAGACGATATCGGACTGTATCGATTTTCTGTATGGTGCCAGAGGCATCTTGATAAGATTTATTGAAAGCCTTTGTTTCCGGTGCTGTTGGCAATTTGGTTTTTTGAGGTACCCCAAAATGTACCCCAATAAAATTAACTTACCCTCCATTTTTGGCTTTTGGTGTGCCAGGTCTACCACCACAACCCCCTTAGCCAACGTGTAATTGGCGAGAATTTGCGGGCTTCGTCTCCGTAAGGATTTTTTCCCAAGGAAGAACCTAACGGGCGGGGGGTACCCCCCTCCAGAATTTCCCGCTTTTGCAAATGGCGTGCAGGGAGCGGCTGTTGTAGTGGATATTTGCCTTGCACTTTCAATACCCCCCACCGTAATTGAACTCACCATAAAAATGGTGAATCTCTTTTCAATTCGCACCGTGTAAAAATTGCATTAGGGGTGCGGTGTCCGGTAGAAATACCCCAAGGTTTGAACCCACCCCTCCATCACCAAAACTGGCCACCGGGCAGCAGGTGTCAGCACCAACAAAAAAAGCTAATCACCATACATCTGAATGCGATCCTTCGCGCTTGCCAAGCCGTGGAACATTGCGCGCTAAGCCCGCCAATTTAAGGGGGCGGGGGACAGGTTATTTTGTTCAGGATAACGGTTAGGTGGTTTTTTATAGTGGGGAACGCGGGGAAAGTGGGGAACGATTTTTATGTAATTGATTTTATTAATATTTAATTGCTAAAAATTCCCCAAACACCGTGCCCCACTGGTATGCAGGAATGGGGACTACAGTCTAATTAAGACCGTGGGGAAGCCATTATTTTGGCGATACCATTAACATGCACACTCACCCCCAAGCGGCACCAAACTTTTTAGATGCCGTGGAACATATTATAAAAGCTTTACCGCTATACGCTTTGGGCGTATACTTCGCCCATGTATACCATTATCGAAACCCCCACCTTTCAGAAGCATGCTGCCGATATTTGGCAAGACGACGAACTGGAAGCATTCATTGCATGGATAGCGGAAAACCCGCTGGCAGGTGATGTAATTCCCGGCACAAGTGGTTTGCGCAAAGTACGCTGGTCACGATCTGGAATGGGTAAGCGTGGAGGGGCAAGAGTTGTCTATTACAACATGCTTGATGACGGACAAATATGGCTGCTTATTGCCTACACCAAAGCCAAGTATGACAACTTGCCCGCTGTATTTTTAAATCAACTTAAAGAGGCCATTCACCATGGATAAAGAGCTTGAAAAATTCCAGGCCGATTTGCTGCAGTCAGTAAAAGAAATGAAGGCCGGTAAAGCTGCTCGCATTCACCAGGTAGAAGTATCCACCGCCGTAGAAGCTCGCAACAAAGTAGGCTTATCGCAATCTGCATTTGCTGAGCTTTTGGGGGTGAGCAAACGTACGTTGCAAGAATGGGAGCAAGGCCGGAAGCAGCCATCTGGTGCAGCCAAAACGCTGCTACAAATTGCATTGCGCCACCCAGAAACATTACGCGAGCTGCGCCCAGCGTAACTACGTGTGCTAATCTCTTGCTGCCAATACTCCAGCAACAAATCCAGTTGCTTGGCCGAGCTGCTTTGTCACAGAATCGCGAGAGGCGTTAAAACGAGCCGCAATTTGCTGCATGCTGTAATCACACACAAACCGCAAGAAAATAATTTCTTCCAATTGTTGATCGGCTTTACCCAGTGCCGCTATTGCACGATCAACCCTTAAAGCATCGTCATCAGTAATTGAAGGATAAATAGATCGGCTAGGTTTAACCAATTGCATCACTTCCAACATGGAGCTGCGCGCTTTTAGATCTACGCTACGGCTGCAACGCACCCAAAGCCCCCACTGCTCAATCATGAGTAAGTATTTTTTCATTCAGGCGTGGCCATCACTGCAAAAACCCCGTCCATGCCCTCAAATCGAACCTTACCGGTATCGGTAAAAGCCTTGGTTATGGCTTGCAAGGTTCCTATTTGCGCACTCTCTAAAACTTGATCAGATGCCTCTATCCGCTTAATGGTGGTAATGCTCACCATGGATATGTCGGCAAGCTCTTTGACACTCCAGCCAAGTGCGGCCCGCGCCATTCTGGATTGAACACCAGATATCGTCATTGTCACCTCGTGAGCCAAAAAAGCACATTAAAAGATTAAAATAGCTTGTATTATTCTGTGGATGAGCCATAATAGCTTATGTGGAAGCCATAAAAAAGCCCGAGAGTGCGGCAACACCGTCGGGCTTCACCATTAACCGATTAAATGGGAATCAGCTAATGACCGAACTCACTTTATCACATACAACCGCCCGGCGTGTCATGCTGGACGCATGGCGCATATGTCGCAAAGCCTCCAAGCGTTACGGCCACCCTGCAAAGGATTTTATTGCCCATGCGCTTAAACAAGCGTGGGCACGATTTAGAGCGCTCCAGGTGTGCCGCCAATGCCCACAAACCAACGAGCCAATACAAGCCGTTTATACCGTTTGTGTTGATGAAAAACTTACCCCCTCCACCAAGCTGCGCGATCAACTTGCGGTAGAAATTTATTTCAGTGATTTAAGCGCGGCACTTACCGCAAAAACGGTGTTGGCAAGAGCATTTATCAAGCCATTTATCAAAACTGCAAAGCCTTGCTTTGCCTGATACAGGGAGAAGAATATGAACGCTGTTAAACATATTAGTGAATGTCTTCCTTATGTGAAAGTGGTGCTGCTATCACCTCGCCAGAAGCAGCAAGCGAACAGGCCAGACTCTATCTAAATTTAATGCTTGCTCAAAAAGAACAGGAAGTCTTCGTTGTGATGTTCCTTGATAGCCAGAATTGCCTTATTGATGTGGCAGAGCTGTTTCGTGGAACTATTGATGGCGCGTCTGTGTATCCGCGAGAGGTGGTGAAAGCAGCGCTCGCTGCTAATGCGGCGGCGGTCATAGTTGCCCACAATCATCCCTCTGGCAGTCCTAAGCCAAGTAGCGCCGATAAGCTGATAACACAAAGGTTGCAAGAATCATTAAGGCTGGTTGATGTTCGAGTGCTGGACCATATCGTGGTCGGAAAAGAATTAACGTTCAGTTTTGCCAGTGCTGGACTTATTGGTTGAATTTAGATTCATGATTAACTATCCATATTATTCACCGAGGACAAATGCTATGAGCCGATTAACACAAAATGACACCTCCGCTATTTCCTTCGCACCAGTCTTTACGCAAGCGCAATTTGCCGAGTTTGAACAAAACTATAATGCGAACTGGGGAACAAAAAGGAGATTATTAATGCTGACGCTATCACGCTCATCGGATGAGCTTTTAACGGCATTTGATGAAGATGGGGGTATTAAGGGGATGGCTGCACTTATGGAACAAATCAAGGATTATGAAGAACATCTAAAGGCCGGGCTTGAACTTGTGGAGTCAGCTACTGCACGGTTGTTTGCAATATCAGACCATTTGGGAATGCTGGACGCCCAGAGCGGGGATAGCGAATTCAACTAATCTATAAAAATAAGGAAAGCCGGCTCTAAAAGATACCGGCTTTTTATTGCTGAGAGCCACTAAAAACCCGCCGCCTCCTGTAATTCGTCTCCACCATCTTCGTTACTATCCGCAAAGAGCGCCGAGAGAATTACCTTGTAACACCAAACCCGCTTATTTCCCATTTTTGGTAGTTTCTCTTTCCTGTCCATACGTTCCTTGCCTTCTTTGTCAACGGTGGGCTGTAGGGCATTCAGGGTGCGCAGCATCTTTGCTATGCGGTTGTGATCAAAGCCTTTGCAGATATCGTTTTTAAAGGATTCTTTGAACACATAAAAAACCACGTCGGAAGAGTCGCCTTCCAGATAATCCTTTGTGCGCAATTCGCGCCGAAAGCCCCAGCATTCCGCCGTAATGGGCACGTGGGAATCTATTACGGCGTGTTTACTTTCTTCCGGCTCATCCCATCGCTTAAAGCGTGATTCACTGTATTTAGTGAACTGCTGGCGCACATGCTCCAGCATTTGCCGTTCCTCAAAGTTACCATCACCCCCACGCGAACGAAGCCAGGTATTAAAACAGGCCGCCGCCGCGTGCATGGCTGCGCCTTGTGGCCAGCCGGTAATTCCCCAGTGGGTAGCTTGCTCACCTGCCCACCCCACTAATGCGAACTTTACAGCAGCTCGATGCACCTGCCCGCTGGCATTGTCGGTGAGGTATCGGCCTCTGAATTTATCCAAACGTGACAGCATTACCGAGATAAATTTATCGCGTTTATCGCCCTCCAGCTCGCGCACCAGCGCATTTAAAAAGGCGGGAAATGCGGTGCCGTGATATTGCGCCATATTGCCTTTAAGCAGCTCTGAGAGCGCCGCTCCGCCCATGAGGCCATGAGGGTTATTAAACACCCCCATTCGCTTAATATCGGCTTCTGAATCATGCAAAGTTGCGCGTATCTCCAGAAAGCGCATTTCCATGCCTGCCGTTTGGGTTTTACCTGCCTCGCCCATGTATTGCTCTAATGTTTTTTCACCGTTCGACAGAAAGGTGAAGCGCCAGCGGTGCATATCATCACGAGCGCCCCCACGATCATTAGCGCGGGTTTTACCACTGCCATTACCCAGCATATAAACTGCATCGCCCAGTTTGCGCGGATCGAATTGGTTAATCTCATCCAGTGCCAGCAACATTTCAGAATGGGAGGCGGCGAGGCTTTCCATTCCGTTATCGGTAGATCGCCAGGCTTTTTTGTATTCATCTGGCTTACCAAACACCGAGCATGCAATATTTAGCAGGGTGGACTTACCCCAAGAGCTATCACCGTAAAAATGGAAGCCCATGGTTTCAACGCCCAGCAGATCAACAAGGGGCGCGGAAAAGGCAGCACTTACAGCAAACAACGCCAGAGGGTTATCAATGCAATAGCGGCTTACATTTTCTTGCCAATCGGCCAGTGTGCCGCGTTCAGATAATTTGCATAGCGTTGCACCTTCTGTGTAAAACAGAAGCTGTTCATCGGTCGTTCCGATAATGCGATCTGGCAACACAAACGCGCTTTTATGCCAGCCGGTTTTGTGTACCAAACCGATACGCTCTTGGGTTTTATGGCCTTGCAGATACTCCAGCACTTTGCGTTTTGATTCGCGGTGCGCGTCATACTCCAGCCCGGTTTTCAGCAGGCGTTTTGTGACTTCTGTGCCGCCATCGGTACCGAATAATTCCAACGGAAAATTGAGGTGCTTTTCTTTTCCATCGCGATTTTTAAACCGCACCAATATTCCCCAGTTATCACCAATGTCGTCTGCATCGCGGCAATAGGCCAGCACGTCAAGACGCGAACATATTCGGCGGTGCTTTTCCGCTTTGGCGTCATAGGCCCAAACCCCGGAATCATCCACTTTAAAACCGTAAGGTACTGCGCTTGATTTATCGCTGGTGGCCGTTTCAGCATTGGGGGTGATGTTGGGCATAGGTGCCGGTGCTTCGCCTTCCAAGGGCTGCAAAAGCGCCCGTTGTGTTTCCAGGGCGGTAAGGTGCTGCACATTCCAACCCAGTGCGACCGCATCGAAGGCGTCGGCTTTTTCCGGCCATGCTGTGGCGGATTCAATCAACTGGCCAGACTCGCCAGGTGCAAAGCGGGAGAACACCCCCAAATCAAATACCCGGAAAGACTTAACGCCTATTGCATTCAGCACAGGGCGCAGCGCATCAACGGTTTTATCACCGGCCAAATCATTATCCGGCCACAACCACACCTCGCGGCCAGCCAAGGGCGCAAAGTCGGTTTTTCCAATCGCTTTACTGCCACCACTCCAGGTTATGCAGGGGTAACCATTGAACAGTCCGCGCGCCGCATCACAAGCCTTTTCCCCCTCAACCAATACCACAGGGGCAGATACTGGCGCAGCGGCCAGATAATCCAGCCCATAGAGTGGACGATTGCCCGGTAATTGCCGCCAATGCCAGCCGGTACGCTCTTTGCCTTTGCTGATGCCCGTACCGTACACCACAGGCCGATATTCTTTTGCACGTTCGCCTGCACTGGTCGTGCGATCAAAGCGACACACGCGCATCAGCAAATCACCGGAGGCGCTTTTGTAATCCCAGTAGCGTGATGCCTTGCCGAATTGCGGGAAATTGAAGGGGCAGCTTTTGGCAGCCTCGGGTGGAGGTGGAAATATCGGCTTAAAGGTGGGTTCTTTGGGAGCCTTTGGGGGTGTCGGAGTGGTGGTATTCACATGCTCAAATTCCCCCAAGGTTTCATTGCTCACCCCCAGATAGTACGCCAAGGTTTTGCAAGCATCCCCTTGGCTTAAGCGCAAGACATAAGCCACATAACTCACCAGGTCGCCGCCTTTGTCGTCAGTGGCAAAATCACACCAAACGCCGGTATCTACATTGATGGAGAAGGAGCCGGTGTTGCTGTCGTTCCTGTTGGGGTTACGGGCCACCCATTCACGCCCGTTTAGTTTCCCGTCCGGTGCGTAGTGGCTCACGATGGATTCGGCTTGCGCCAAGGCCAGTGAATTTATTCTCTTGAAATCCAGTTTTTTACCCATTCTAAAAAACTCATTAATTCAAATTAAAAAGCGTATTTCCCGCACCCGATAAGAGCGGCATTCAGCGCGCGGCCTAAGCCGGTTCCAAGCGGTATTTGTGTAACCGATCCAAATCTATTTCCGAAGGTGAGCCACCTGCATAACACATGTCGTTTTGACAAATATCGAGTATTTTTATCAGCTCAGAATTGCTTAGATCACACGGGGAAAATTCAAAAAAACTTGTTAATAAAACAAAGTGCATGCCGCTAAAACTGGCAAACGCCAGGTGTTTTTCTTGATAAAAGTCGTCTTGGATAGCTCGACGAAAAGCCAGGGCAATTGATTGTGGAAAGGCCGGGTTTTTCATCATGTGGGGCGTTACTTCATGAAAATAAAACCTTGCTTCCATTGGTGGAATAACGGTAGGCATTTGTTTACCCCTATGCGTGCAAGAGCAGATCACGGGCTGTGTCTGTCTCCAGGTGGTAAAAATGCTTTCCTTCATCGCGGCTGGCGTAATAGGCCTTTTGGTATTGTCCCGGTGCGATAGGTGTATCACGGTTAAATTCCTCATGAAGGCAGCTCCAATTCCCATCCCGCCAGGCGGCAAGAACTGTGGTAAATGGGGCGCGTGATCGCGATCTGCGGCAGGCGATCTGGCAACCAAGCTCTTGCTGTGATGTAGGAAATACTCCCTGCTGTTTAAGCAAGTGCTTCAACTCGGCCACGGTTGAACAAAAGTAGGGGGTCGCCATTTCAACCTCCAGCAATTCCAGATCAAATAACGGCATGCTGTCCACGGCATTCTCCCCCGGTATCACGATAGATAAGGCCATGGCCATTCGCTGCCCAACGGTAGGCGGCGGTGATTACCTCGGCTGTCAATTGTGAAAACTCGGACGCGCGCCGGCTTATTACAAGCACCAAAGTACCGTCAGGCCATTCCAACAAATGCGCACCAACAGTCGTACTGTGCATAAAGCCTGCAAGGTGCTTAAACATAGGATTGCGGACATTGGAACCGCGTGACAAAAGATCATCCAGCGTAATACGGGCGCAACGGTCAATGATTTGGCTGGGGGTGTAATGGGATTGGGTGCGGGAGGTCATATCAAGCTGCCTCCGGTGAATCTGGCCCACCATGTGAAGCTTCGCCGGGTGGATTCTCAATCAAGGCATGAATGTCGGCTCTATTCCAGACGGTAACGCCAGGGGAGAGCTTGCGGCCTTTGGGCGCGCGCCCATTCTGAACCCATAACCACCAGGTACTTTTGGAGATGCACAGTAATTCTGTGATTTGCTGGACGCGGTAAAAACCAATGGCTTGGTTTTGAATGTTAGAGGAATTAACCATCTATCGGCCTCCATAGGCTTTGTTTAGATGGTTATGTATTTAATAGGTTGAATTTGGAGTAGGGAACAATAATTTTTTGCAGTAACCATGCTTAGTGCAAGAAATTATGCAAGAAGCATGGTTACTGCAAAAAATTACTCACTGAATTTTAATTTAGATACTGCTGAATCACTGTAATTGCCAATGGAGTCAACAAAACCGTTATTCTCTATCCAGATTTCAGGACACTCTTCAATGCCTGTTTGAAAGCGGCACCCTGTATTTGATTTAAGATAAGCTTTTAAGTGCTTTGTTGTCGGTTTGTTACCTGATTCTTTGACTGTATGCATCAATGCCAGGTACGCAGCTTGTCGCGCTTTACCTTGCCTTTCTCTCTGCTCCGCTCCCTTTGCGCCGGCGCGATGTTTGTCAATTATAGACGTACGGCCTGTTTGAATAAGATCCTGATTATTTAAAGCCCCGACTTGAGTTCCTAGCTCAAACATCAAGAGCAAAAGTTCCTCGACAGGTTTTGATCTGTCAGTAATTTTATTTAGCCCCTCTTTGCAAAATACTATAGTGCGATTCAAGTCATCGTAAACTGCGTCGCCATCTTTTATTTGATAAGGAAAAGGAGCTTTCTTATCTGTAAATTCTCTTATTCGATCTAAAACCAATTCGACATTAAGAAAATCATATTTAACGCAATGCCTAATATGGTTTGCATTGTCGCCGCCCGTAAGGATGGCCACCATTTTTCTGAGTTCGTCCCAGTTTTCATCCCAGATAGGATCTAGCACTCCCCACAATGGGCGATAACGCTTAATTTGAATTTTCTTTTCAGTCATGCTGGTACGACCTCTACGGTGAATGCACAAACGGCCACTTAATCAATAATGATTATCATTCGTTGGGGTGCGGACCGTTGGCCCAGCTCATAAACGTTCCCCGCTTTCCCCGCTCTACGAAAAGTAAGTGGGGAACGACTATTACCCATAAAACTATCTATAACTCTTTGATTTTCTTACGTGAGAGAGTAATCGTTCCCCAGTGTCCCCACGTTCCCCACTGCAAAACCGCCGTAGCCGAAACGTTTTACCCAGCTCTACCGAAGTTCGCGGTAATGACGTTGGGGGATTGGGCTTGCAGGCGCAGGCCATCAAGGTAATCGGCCCATTTCTGCATCATTTCTTTGCGTTGGGGTAAGTGAGTAGTGCGGTTGTATGCACGGCCCAGGGCATCACGCACCGCATGCGCCAATTGGTGCTCGATCCACTCCACGCGGAAGCCCAACACTTCATCAAGTATGGTGCGGGCAGTGGAGCGGAAGCCGTGGGCGCAATGATCTTTGCTGGTGTCGTACCCCATGATTTGCAGCGCTTTATTAATGGTGCCTTCGCTGGCGTGTTTGCCTTGTCGCCGCTGGCTGGAAAACACAAAAGGGCTTTGTCCCGTTAGCGGATGCAGTTCGCGCAAGATGCCTATGGCTTGTTTGCTGAGCGGGACCGTGTGCGGCGTGCCGTCGGGGCAGGTTGTTTTCTTGATGGTCTTTGGGGGTGTGTAACGCCATTCCCCGGCCTCAAGGTCAAGATCGCTCCATTGCATGGCGATCATTTCGCCGGGGCGCTGGAATAGCAGCGGGCACAGGGCGAGAAGTGCCCGGACAATATAGCTGCCGTTGTACTGCTCGATTTTTACCAGCATACGCCCCAGCTCTGCCGGGTCGGTGATGGCCGGGCGGTGCTTTGCAAGTTTGGGAGCGAGTGCGCCTTTTAAATCTTGTACCGGATCATTGGTGGTGCGCTGGGTTACGCGCGCATAGCGGAATATTTGTGAGAGTACTTGGCGGGCATTGTGGGCGGTGTCTTTTGCTCCCCGGTTTTCGATTCGTTGCAAACCAGTCAATAAATCCCTTGAAGTAAGTTCATCAATCTGGCGGTTGCCCATCCAGGGAAATAAATCATTTTCCAGCAGAGCCAAGCGCTTTTTAGCGGTAGCGGGTGCCCAGGTTGGCAACTGTTTTTCATACCATTCCCGTGCAATTGCCGCAAAGCTGTCGATACCGTTTTGAGTGGCTTTGCTTGCACGCTTGGCTTCATTGGGGTCGATGCCTTTGGCTACTTGGGTGCGTGCTCTATCGCGTAGATCGCGGGCATCCTTGAGGGTAATTTCAGGATATACACCCAGGGCGAGCAACTTCTCTTTGCCGTCCTTCATGTATTTAAGGCGCCAGTATTTTGCGCCGTTCACTTTCACCAATACGAACAGGCCGCGCTCATCATAGAGCTTGTAATCCTTCTCGGCTGGCTTTGCGTTTTTGACTTTGGTATCGGTAAGTGCCATTGCGTCTACCTCTTACGCCGGTTGGGGTACATGGTAGTTGGGGTATCTGATGTACCCCGAAATGTACCCCAAAAAAACGCCGGATTCGTATGGATTGGATAGGACAGTAATGGACGGATTATAAACGAAAAAGCCCGCAATTACGCGGGCCTTTGGACGATATCGGACTGTATCGGTTTTCTGTATGGTGCCCAGAGGCGGAATCGAACCACCGACACGAGGATTTTCAATCCACTGCTCTACCGACTGAGCTATCTGGGCTTGGAATCTTGCTTGCGCAAGAGGCGCGTATTAAACCTGCTCGGCCAGAGCGAGTCAAGCCTGCGGCAGCAATTTTGTCCTCTTTCTCCGCGATCTTTATGCCGGTTGGTTATTTATTGCTCGGCGGCACGTAACCTTCCGCCTGATCATAGTCTTCCCCGGAGAGAAAGCGTGTCATTTGTTCCGCTAGATACGTCCGGGCGCCCATGTCCATCAGGCTGAGGCGTTTCTCGTTGATCAGCATGGTCTGGTGTGTCATCCATTCCTGCCAGGCTTTTTTGGAGATGTTGTCGTAGATGTCTTGGCCTTTGGCACCGGGGTACGGCGGTTGGTCAAGGCCTTCCAGTTCCTGCTTGTATTTGCGACAGAAAACGGTACGAGGCATGGTGAATCCTCCTGCTACATTCGGGAGCGCGCAGGATAACGGCGCAGCCCGGTGGATGCCAGCGATTGCTTTATATTATCTGCGCCATCCAATTAACGTGATGTTGTCTATTTAGCCTTTCTGGCTTTCTTCGCCATGCCGCTGGCTTTGAGTGCTGCTGCCATTGCCTTGGGTAAGGAAGATTTTGGGTCAGCTTCATTGGGTAGTACTGCATATTGCTTTTCTTGTGGTGACAGGCTTTTCACTTTTTGGGGTTCAGTCATCTTTGGACTCCTTGGTCTCAACGCCATCAATATCTATTTCCTCATCAGGCGTCAGTTCTTCAATCACCATATTTCCATCTTTGTCCGACTTGCCGGAGGCCAACTGATCCGGCTCTTTAAGATGGCGTTTCCGTCGCATTTCCTCCATGGCACGGCGCGCAGCCGCGAGGGCTTTTTCTTCATCGGATTTATTCTTTAGCTTTTCATCCTGCTTATCTTTAATGTGTTTAATATGCCCCATGTCATAATCTCCTGATGCAGCAATCCTGCCCACGTAGATAAGTAAAACCGAAGCTCACATAATAATCCCTTACGGTTGTGTTCACTGGATGCATAATTTTTAAGTGATTTGCTCCCAGAAGTACACCATAGGCGGTTAATGCCACCAGCATGGTTTCAACCAGGCGAATGTCCGTAACGGGTGCTTTTTCAATGTAATCCAGCCTCAAGCCTGTTCCTGCATAAGTGGGTCTACCAAGTGACAAACCTGCCAGCTTATTGTTTTTCCATGCAGCTGCTTCAAAACGCTTGGGAAACTTTAATTTCCATTCCTGTAGAGCACTTGGCCAGTTCCAATCTTTGATGCGATCTGGCTGTTTATCCCATTGCTTAAATGCAGCGTAGGTGCCGCTATCCACCAGCTTGAGTCGAATGTTCGGGTCATCAAGCACTTGATTGGCGCTATTTAGAGCATCAAGCCGCAACTTGTTATAGCGTTGCTCCAACTCTTCACGCATCCGTAGACGTAAACCGGTCCTCTTTATCCTCCTGTGATGAAAAGCCCTGACTGTACGGCTCACATCAAGTGATTTGTGGCTACCACTTCAAAAGATAACGAATCAAGCTTTTAAGGTGAAGCTATTCCTGCGTCACCGGCTTGGCTTTTGCCTGGTAGTAATCGCGCAGTACATAAAATGCTTTTTTCTTGATGCCTTTGTTGGACACGACACCCTTGCGATTGAAGTCGTCCTGGATGCCGTTGAGCAGGCGGCGCGGCGAGCGGAAGTCTGCCAGAATCCAGGGCGAGGTGCCGACGTAGCCGTCGATCTTATCGAGCATGGCGAGGGTTTTCAGGTAGATGCTTTCCTGGTATTCCTCGGTCCAGATGGTGTTGGCATCGCCGTGGTAACCCTGCTTGGCGCCGCCGCCGAATTCGCTGATAAACACCGGTTTGTTGTAAGGGATTTCCCAGGTGACGCGCTCTGCTTTTTCCGGCAGACCATCGTACCAGCCGATGTACTGATTAAAACTCACCAGGTCGACAAGTTCGGCGAGCGGATCTTCCACCACCGCGATGTTGGGGTTGTCGCTGCGGTAATGTTTTTCCATCGCGGCGCTGAGTAAGCGCGTGTTATCCAGTGAGCGGGCTTTTTTAGCCAGGCGCTCGAGAAAACGGTTGCGCGCAGCGGACACGGGGGTTTCATTGGCAAGGGACCAGATGATGATAGCCGCGCGATTTTTATCGCGCTCGATCATCGCGCTGAGTTGGTCTTCGGCATTTTGGTACGTGGCTTCGTTGGTCCAGTTGATGGTCCAGTACACGGGAATTTCCGACCAGACCAATAAACCCATTTCATCGGCGAGACGCACCATATCTTCGTTGTGCGGATAATGGGCGAGGCGTACAAAATTCGCGTTCAGATCTTTGGCCCAGAGGAGCAATTGTTTTGCTTCGCCTTTGTTGCGCACACGCCCGCCGTTCTCGGCTGAATATTCTTCGTGTACGGAAATGCCACGCAGGAACAATGGCTCGCCATTAAGCAGCAATTGTTTTCCTTTGGTGGTGATGGTGCGCAAGCCGATCTTGTCGGTCAGCTTGTCTGCATCTGACTGAAATTCAACGGTATAGCGTTTGGGGTTTTCCGGTGACCAGAGCTGCGCATCGGGTACCGAGAAGCGGAAACTTGCCTGCCCGCTTTTATCCGCTGTGAGTGTTTGCTTGATGTTCAATTCAGGCAGTGTCAGCTGCACAGTTTCGCCGCCTTTGGCACCGTCAAGTAATACGCGACCGGACACGGTTTTATTTTCCAATGACGTCAGTGCAATGGTGTAGTCGCGAATAAATGTTTCCGGCACAACCACCAATTGCACGGTGCGCGTAATGCCACCGTAGTTCCACCAGTCGGTGTTCAATGTGGGCACAGCATCAGCGTGACGTTTGTTGTCGACTTTAATGATCAGCGAATTGCCTTGCGCTTTTATCTTGTCGGTAACTTCATAGTGGAAGGGCGTGAATCCACCGACGTGGACGCCGAGTTTTTTTCCATTCAGATACACATCGGCCCGATAATTAACTGCACCAAAATAGACAAAGACGCGATCGGTATCTTGCATCGCCGGCGCATCAAATGTTTTGCGATACCAGACGCTGCCTTCGTAGTAATAGAGCTTTTCGTTTTGCGTATTCCAGTCGCCGGGGACTTGCAGCGTGGGGGCCTTATCAAAATCGTATTCCACCAGGTCGGTGGACTTTTGCATCTTCGAGTCGGTGAAGAAGGCGTTAACGGAGGGGTTTTCCTGTTGATCAAAAGGCTCATAACGGTAGTTATAAAAACCGTTCTCGTAAGGATCGACAATGATGCGCCACTCGCCATTGAGTGAGTGGGTGTCGCGTGTATAAACCTGTAGCGCGGTGTCTGCAGCGCTCGCGATGCCACTGAACAACACGGCAAGCCACCCCAGGCTATGAATGATTTTTTTCACAGTGAGTCTCCCATTATTATCGGGTTATTGTGCGGATGTTCTCGCCCCTCTGCTGGGGGCTTGTGCAGGTATCAATTTAGGCAGAGATCAATAGGCCACAAAGCCTAACAGCTCAGGCATTGTGGCGGGAAATTTTTTTACCAAACTTATTTTTATCAACGTAATGAGGGCCCCTATCGGCTTAAGGGTGCATCGCTGCAACGCAAGTACACCAGTGTGTAATATCCCTGCCTATATGGCCGGCGCATCCAACTGGAATTGCAAGCGCGCCAGTTGTCGGTAGAGGGGATTTTCTGCCAGTAACCTATTGTGCGTGCCGCTGGCCACAATCCGCCCGGATTGCAGCACCAGGATGCGATCCGCATTCACCACCGTGGAGAGACGGTGCGCGATCATCAGCGTCGTGCGGTTTTTCATTAAATGTTCCAGCGCTTGTTGCACGACGAGTTCGCTGTTGGAGTCCAGTGCGCTGGTGGCTTCGTCGAGCAACAGGATCGGACGATCTGCCAGGATAGCGCGGGCGATGGCGAGGCGTTGTTTTTGTCCGCCCGACAACCGAATACCGCGCTCGCCGAGAAACGTATCCAGGCCTTCCGGCAGCGCCTGGATAAATTCCATCGCGTAAGCCGCCTCGCATGCAGCGATGACGTCATCGTCATTGGCATCCGGCCGCGCGTAGCGCACGTTATCGCGCACGCTGGTGCCGAAGATCACCGGGTCTTGCGGCACCAGGGCAATATGCCGGCGCACGTCATTGAGGTCAGCTGTTGTTAAGTCGATGCCATCGATACAAACCCTGCCGACCAAGGGATCGTAAAAGCGTTGCAGAAGCTGAAACACCGTGGTTTTCCCGGCGCCCGAGGGGCCGACCAATGCCACCTTTTCACCGGCAGCTATCTCCAGGGTAAAGTCGTCGAATACCGGTGTGTCCGGGCGGGTGGGATAGGCAAAACGCACCTGGTGCATGCTCACGGCGCCACGCGCGGGCTGGGGTAAAGGCGTGGGCTGTGGTGCAATGATAATGGTGGATGGTGTAGTCAGCAGTTCAACCAAGCGTTCAGTCGCGCCCGCAGCGCGTTGCAAATCGCCAATCACCTCGGAGATAGTACCCATCGCGCCGGCAACCACCACAGCATAGAAAATAAAGGCGGATAATTCACCGCCGCTAATGCGCCCGGCCAATACGTCGTGGCCGCCGACCCATAAAATTAATGCAATCGCACTGAAGACCAGTGTAATCACCGCGGCAACCAACAGGGCGCGCTGGCGAATGCGAGCTACGGCGGTGCTAAAGGTATCTTCCACGCGTGCGTTGAATTCTGCTGTGGATGCGCTTTCATGACCGTAGGCTTGCACGGTGCGAATTTCGTGGATGACTTCATCGGTGTAGGCACCGACATCCGCGACGCGATCCTGGCTGGCCCGCGCCAACTTACGCAATCGACGCCCGAAGGTAATGATGGGCACCAAGACAAACGGGATAGCCAATAACACCAGCGCGGTTAATTTAAGGCTGGTGATCGCCAGCATGATCAAGCCGCCGATCAACAACAGAACGTTGCGCAACGCCATGGAAACGCTGGAGCCGATCACTGTTTCCAATTGCGTTGTATCGTTAGTTAAGCGCGACAGCACATCACCGGTGCGGTTTTGTTCGAAGAAGGCCGGGGGCAGGGTTAACAGGTGGGCAAACACGCGGCGACGTAAATCGGCGGTGATGCGTTCACCTAGCCAGGACACGAGATAAAAACGACTGAAGGTCGCGAGAGATAACACCACTATCACACCCAGCAACCCGAGCAGGGCGTAATCCAATAACGCTTCACTGCCGGCAATAAAGCCGTGGTCGATAACTTGCTTCAAGCCTTGGCCGATAAACAGGATGCAACTCGCCGCGACGACCAGTGCAATCAACGCAAGCGCGATGCGCCCTCGATAGGGGCGCAGCAGGTCCAGCAAAATCTGTCGGCGGGAGAGCGGCGCCGGTAGGGTTGAGTCCATAAATACAGTCCGCTGGAGGATGAAAAATTATCGTCGCGGGTCAAACTCCGCTAATTTTTCCAGAAGTTTTTTAACCGGCGCGGCCAATCCGATGGTGCCGGGTTGGTGCGGGTTGTACCAGAGCGTCTGGTGCGCTTCGGCAATATTAGTGGGTGTTTTTTTTAATTGTATTAAGACCGGGGTAATATCGAGATGATAATGGCTAAAGGTGTGGCGATAAGCATCCCAGGTTTCACTGGCGACAACCTTGCCAAAACGGTCCTCCGCGTAGCCTTCAGCATCCATATCCAACGCAATCTCCAGAAAGCTCCACAGCCCACCCCAGATGCCCTGCGGCGGGCGTTGTTGCAATAAGATCTCGCCGGACGGATTGCGCAGCATCAGCAGTTGCACGGCTTTTTCTGGCAAGGTTTTCTTCGGCTTTTTACCGGGATACACGCTCACTTTGCCCGTTGCATAGGCCAAACAGCTAGTCATCACCGGGCAGCGTTCGCAGGCGGGTTTACTGCGTGTGCACAGGGTAGCGCCGAGATCCATCATCGCCTGGGTGTAATCATTGACGCGTTTTTCGGGAGTATGTGTTTCGGCGTGGGTCCATAAGGTTTTCAGGGTATTGGCTTCGCCGGGCCAGCCGGCGACCGCATGGTGGCGAGCCAGTACGCGTTTGACATTGCCATCGAGGATTGCGGCGCGTTGTTTGAACGCAATACTCACAATGGCGCCGGCAGTAGAGCGGCCAATGCCTGGTAGTTCCGCCAATGCCTCGACGCTGTCAGGAAATTCACCAGCATAATCGTGCACGATCGTTTGAGCACAGCGATGCAGGTTGCGCGCCCGGGCGTAATAGCCCAGCCCGGTCCACAAATGCAATACGTCATCAATCGGTGCGGCTGCGAGGCTGGCTACATCCGGAAAACGCGCCACAAAACGTTCAAAGTAAGGAATAACCGTGGTGACCTGGGTCTGTTGCAACATGATCTCGGATAACCACACGCGATAAGGCGTAATGCCCTGTTGCCAGGGCAGGGTTTTGCGACCGTGTTTGTCAAACCAGGTAAGGACTGCGCGGGAAAAATCATTGCTCATCTTGTTTCTTTTTGTTGAAGATATTTTTTAACAGGTCTTCGGCTTTTTTTCCGGTGCCTTCACCGCCCAGTTTTTCATCGAGTTTTTTCCGCAACTCGTCTTTTTTGGCATCCACCTTTTGCTCGGCGGCATCGATCTTGGCGCCGTGTTTTTCGCGCAATTTATATTCTGCAAAATCCTTGGTCAGCGAAGCCAGGGCCTTGCTATCCAGGCGGCAGTCGCGCACCGGGTTTAAATCGGTCAGCGAGCCATGACAACGCAAGAGCGACAGGCTGCGGTTTAACCAGTAGTTGCTGCCGATGATACACCCTTCCGTGCTGGTTGCCGCTACCGTAGTGCCGTCGCTGGTAGTTTCAGTTGTAGTGGCCGTGGGGATTAATTTTAAAGGCAGGCGGAAATCATAGCGGTCATCACCCAAATCAAGCTTGCCATTGACGCCGAGCATCAATTGCTCGATGCCTGCATTAAAGGATTCAACAGTAACCACCCGGTTGGCCATGGTGATCTTGCCGGAAAGATCTTCCATCTCGGTAAAATCTTCCCAGGCTTTTTGCGGGTCATCCACCCGGTTGACCAGGTTCACCAACTGACAGAATTTCTGTTCAATATTTAGCGGGAAAAAGCGCACCTGTGCACCGGTAATGTTGGTTTCGTTAACTAGGGTGTCCAACAATTGGTTCATCGTAACCCCCCGTGTGGTGCCGGTGGTGGTGGCGTTGATCGCACCGGTGAAATTCACTTTTTCATTCAGCGCCATATCGCTCAGGAAGGGTTCCAGCTGAAAACTGTCGACCTTGCCGTCGAACTTGATTGCAGCTGTGTCGCCACGGCCATCGAGTGTACCGGTGGCCGAGATGATGCCTTCATAAGCTGTCGCTTGTGCCTTGCTGACTTTGACCAGGCCATCGCGTGCTGTCGTGCGCAGACTGATATTTTTCAGTGGCATGTCGGCGACGGTAACCTGCGCAAAATCGACACTGATGTCTGCATTCAAAGACTTGACGGTTTCCAGTGGAATCAGTTCTTCATCACCGCTTGTGCTATCGGCGGCGGCAGACGTTTCGGTGTCGCTGGCGGGGGCAAGATAGTGATCAACATTGATAGTGTCGCCAGTGAGTACCAGGTTAATGGCACTAGTAGTGATATCGGTTATCGCCGCACGCCCCTTGATGGTGGTGCGATCCAGTTTGATCGTCAATGGCTCAAAGGTGATCGCCTCCGGGCTGCCGGTAAAGCGGGTCTCGAGTGAAACATCGCTCAAGGCATAAGCCTCAGCGGTTTCCAGCTCAGTACCTAACGCGGCCAACAGTTTGCGTGCATTAAATGAGGGAACAGTGATGTCACCTTCAACGCGTGGTGCGTTTTGCAGATCACTCAATGCGACCTGGTAATCGGCCCGCAGCTCGGCGGTTTGTGGACCTTTAATGTTCACGGTAAGTTGGCCAGCGCGTAACGTCAGATTATTGAAGTCTTCGGACAACAACACTTGCTGTTGCATACGGGTTTCCAAATTCAACGTCTGGCTCGGTTGCTCGGCTTGGCTGATGCGGGTCATCAGGGACAATTGCAGGTCAAACGGGTCACCTTGCAAATTAAACTGTTCGACGATCAGTGCGATATCCTCGACGGCGATCTGCTGTCCGCTTTGGGCATCCGTATAGGTGAGGGCGCTGTTGTTCAGGCTGATTTTTTCAATGGCGAGTTGCATCTGCTGGCCCGTATCAGCGGTGCTTGCCGTGTCGCCAGTGGGAGTTGCTGTGCTAGCGCCCGGCACAGCCGGTGTCTCAGCGGTTGTGCTGTCGTCGGTGGTCAAGGCTTCCCAGTTGCCGGTGCCTTGTTCATCCACACTGAGATCAATAACGGCACCATCGACCAATACGTGATGCACAATAACCTCACCGCTGAACAGGGGTCTGATTGCCAGTAACAAACTGGCTTCGTTCAGCCGGGCGATGGGTTGATTTGGTGTATTGAGCGCAGCGAGGCGTACATCATTGACATCAATTCCGAGGCTGGGCCATAAGGTCCAGCCCAGGTCGCCGTTGATGCTCAAGGCCACACCTTGCTCGCGCGCCAGGGCTTCAATCCGCGGTTTAAAGACATTGGGATCGAACAACAATACCAGCAGAATCAGCGCCAGCAATACCAATCCGATCAGCACAGCAAGACTTTTGAGTAACAACTTCACAACGGGCTCCTTACGCCAGCAGCGGCAACTCATTAAATGACAATGGCAATAAGCCGGTTTTTTGTAGAGGGGGCACTAGATAGCACCTTAAATAACTGGATCGCAACGTAAATAATCAGATAGCGCCTTGAAAAATGTAGAGTCCAGTGTAAATCGAAAGTGCCCCGGCACCAATGAATCAGTCGAGGCCAGTTGGGGAGTTGAGTATAAAAATACGCAAAGCTATTCCTAAAGTTTTGTTTGCCATGGCGGATAGGAGCCCTTTTGGGTATTCCATACTGACAGAGCGGATTGGCGTCACAATTTGTATGGGGAGGCTGTGCTATTCTGCGTTGTGGTTCAAAATTTGATCGCAGTCGCCAGGGTAGACCTGCTGTGACACACAAGCGACACCAAGGGAATGTCCGCTCAGGGCAGTACACCACCATAAACTTGGGGAATACATCATGCCTTATATTCTGCATGAGTTGCGCGGGTCGAATATTTCTCATTACGAACTCGCCGAACACATCACCATCGGACGCAGCACCAGTAATCAGGTTGTGATTGACGACGCGACGGTCAGTGCGCAACACGCCATTATTGAGAAAACCGAATCCGGATATCAGATTCGCGATCTTGACAGCACCAACGGTGTGTTTGTGAACGGCAAACGGTTAACCATCAGCCCCATTCAGGCGGCCGATAATATTGTGATCGGTACACATAATTTGCGCGTGGTGGATAGCTTGCCCAACGAGCTGGAAAAAACCGTGCGCATTAAGAAAAGCTGGATTCCCGGTATTTATTACACGGACCGCTAATGCGCTGAATCCATGCGATCTCTTTTACAATCGATTATTAATTTTTTTGATTTGCGTTTACTGGTGTGGGTGCCAGGGCTGTGGCTTATCCTGAGCGCGGTTACGCCAACACTTCTGACCCAGCTTGATCGACAATTATTTTTTACTGGCGCGTCCTTATCGCGCGGCATCCAGCGCCCCCCGGTTATCGATATTCTGGAACTTTCGTCGACGCAGATGCAGCAGTTGATGGATGATCCAGGCCAGGACCCGGACGTGCTGTCACTGATCGAGTACTTGAGTAAAAAACAACAACGCACTGGCATTATCCTCAACGATTTACCGCGCCCGCTTGTCCCACCTGTTGCCTTGCCAGTTACTGAAACACCACCCTCGGATGTCACGCCGCCACCTGCCGATGCGGCTTGGCAAACGCGCCTTGCAGCGCAGCAAAGATTACAGCGTTGGCTTACCTCGCCGGACGTCATTGTTGGTAGCAAAACATTATCGACCACGCTTGCGCCAACACAACAGGTGATGGCGAGGGAGCCGCGCTGGACGATGTACTACCAATGGTTGCCTGCCAGTATGCAACCGCTGCTATTTCCCGCTGCGCCGCTGTTGGAATCCGCTAACCTGCCGTGGCAAATATTTCCAGCACCTGTCATAAATTCTCAGGAAAATAATTTACAGCAGGCGTTGCTTTGGTTTCGCGAGGGCGCCTGGTATCCGAGTATGGCGCTGGCATTGTTGCCGTTACAGGACAACCTGGCCTGGCGTGGCCGAAGCGAATTACATGGCGCAACCCAAGGGCGTTTGTACACGAATATTGACGGCAGCGTGATACCGGTATTCCAGGCACAGGGTCCCTTTCCGCCGGTCACCCGTCATTACACCTTGCAGCGTTTCCTGCAGCAGCCCAGTGAAGAATCTCCCCCCTTATTGCTGATCGGTACTGCCGACGATAAATCGCTATTGTCCCTGGCGGGGTTAATGCAAAGCCTGTACACCGATAATTATCACACCTCGCCCTGGTGGTTTTACGGTGCAGAAAAAATCTTGCTGTTGTTGATGCTGGTTTATCTGTTGTGGATCTTGCCGCGTATGAGCGGTGGTGTCGCTTTGCTGGCCACCCTGCTGTGTTTATTGTTGCTGCTGGTGGTGCAGTTGGGTGGACAAATTACCCAGTCGCGTTGGTTGCCGCTGGGATTAACCATGCAATATGTGCTGTGGGGATTTTTGGTGATGGCGTTGTGGCGGCAACAACAAAAGCCGCACAAGCGTTTGCAGCAACGCCATCAGGATGTGGCTTGCCAGTTAAGTCAGCAACTGATGCAGCAGGGGCAACTCGATCAAGCGGTAAAAGCCCTGGAGGACTGCGCAACGTCTGAACGCGTTTTGCAATTGCTGTATGACATTGGTGGGCAGCATGAGCGCAAACGGCGGCTGAGCGATGCGCTGGCGGTTTATCGCGTGTTGTACAAACGCCATCGTTCATTTAAAGACGTGACCAAACGGTTAAAACAATTAACCGACAAACAACATTCGCCCGCCGAAGATATCGAACTGACACTGAGTAAAACGGTGGTGCTTGCCGATCCCCACAGTCGCCCGCAATTTGGCCGTTACAACATTGAGCGTGAAATAGGGCGCGGTGCCATGGGGGTGGTGTATCTCGGTCACGATCCGCAGATTGCGCGGCGGGTGGCAATTAAAACCCTGGATTATTCCCGTTACGACACGGGTGAACTTGCTGCGGTAAAAACGCGTTTTTTTCGTGAAGCGGAAGCCGCCGGGCGTTTGCGTCACCCGAATATTGTGACGGTCTACGATGTGGGTGAAGAGCATGATCTGGCGTTTATCGCCATGGATTATGTGGCGGGCCAACCCTTGAGTAATTTTATTACGCCGAAAAATTTATTACCGATGGCCCAGGTGTATCGCATCGTGGCAGATGTGGCCGAAGCACTCGCCTATGCGCACAGCCGGCAAATTGTCCATCGCGATATCAAGCCGGGCAATATTCTCTATCATCCCGACAGCAAAAAAGTGACGGTAACGGATTTTGGTATCGCGCGCATTGTAAGCGACGCGCGCACGCAAACCGGTGAGATTGTCGGCAGTCCGTTGTATATGTCGCCCGAGCAAGTGAAAGGGCAGAAGGTCGGCGAGGCCAGCGACATATTCAGTTTGGCGGTGACCTTCTTTCAATTGCTCAGCGGTGAGCTGCCGTTTCACGGCGATAATATTGCCGGTTTGAGTTATCAAATTATTCACGGCAAACATAAAAACATTCGTGATCTGCGTTCACAAATTCCCACCAGTGCCAGCCGTATAATCAACAAGGCACTGCAAAAGGAACCGGGTGATCGTTACGGCAATGCGGCCGATATGGCGCGTTCGCTACGCAAGGCATTACAAAAAGATTTTGCCTGATTTTTTTACTCTTTTTACAACCCGCGAGGACTCTTTATGGCAATGCTCGTACAACTGATCGACGACGTGGTCGCCAACAAATTTGAATTGCGCCAGGGCACCCTGGAGATTGGCCGTCATCCTGCCAGCGATATCCAGATCGATGATTCCGCCGTGAGCGCGCGCCACGCGAATTTGCTGGTAAAACCCAATGAACATTTTCCGCAGTTCAACGAGTACTACCTGATCGACCTTAACAGCACTAACGGAACCTTTATCAACGACCAGCGCATCAATGGTACCCAGCGGCTGCATCACAACGACCAGGTGCGCATCGCCTGGAATCAGTTCAAATTTATCGACAACAACGAAGCTACCCTGGAAAAAACCGCCCATATTATCCCGGGCATCTAAGCACCTCCAATTTCTGCCGGTGTCGCCGGCGCTGGCAGAAACCCGCCCTCGCCGCTAGAATACGCGGCCTTATCACCCGATCACGACATGCCTCCAGATCGCCTTTTGAACGGCGGTTGCATTCCGAACAGGACGAACCTCATGGGACACAAGACAGCACTTTTTACCCTGCACCAGGCCATGGGCGGCAAGTTAGTGGATTTCGGCGGCTGGGACATGCCGCTTCATTACGGCTCGCAACTGGAAGAGCACCACAAGGTGCGCCGTGCCGCCGGTATGTTTGATGTGTCCCACATGACCGTGGTGGATGTTAGCGGCGCCGATGCCAAAGCCTACCTGCAACGCCTGCTCGCCAATGACGTAACCCGCATCGAAAACCAGCCGGGCAAAGCCCTCTACAGCGCCATGCTTAATGAGGCGGGCGGGGTTATCGATGACCTGATCGCATATAACATGAGTGGCTGGTTCCGCGTGGTGGTCAACTGCTCCACCCGCGAAAAAGACCTGGCCTGGATGAACCGGATTGCCGCCGACTTCGCCGTAGAGCTGCAAGAGCGCGACGACCTCGCCATGATTGCCATCCAGGGCCCCAACGCCATGGCATTAACCAAGCAGCTGGTTGGTGAGCCGCGCGCAACACTGATTGACCAACTGGCGGTCTTCCAGGGCAAAGAGAGCGGTAGCTGGTTTATCGCGCGTACGGGTTACACCGGTGAAGACGGCCTCGAAATCATGCTGCCCAACGGCGAAGCCCCCGTTTTCTGGCAAGCCCTGGCCAACGCCGGCGTCGCACCTTGCGGGCTCGGCGCCCGCGATACCTTACGCCTGGAAGCCGGCATGAACCTGTACGGCCACGAGATGGACGAAGATACCTCACCGCTGGTGGCCAACATGGGCTGGACCATCGCCTGGGAACCGGCGAGCCGCGATTTTATCGGCCGCCCGGTGATCGAAGCGCAAAAAGCCGCTGGTGTTCCACAGAAACTGGTGGGACTTGTCCTGCGCGAGCGCGGCGTGTTGCGTGCTGAGCAGGTTGTGGTCGTCGAAGGCACCGACGCGCGCGGTGTGATTACCAGCGGCACATTCTCGCCAACCTTGGGCTATTCTATTGCTTTAGCCCGTGTCCCGGTCAGCATCGGCAGCCACTGCCAGGTTGAAATGCGCGGCAAGCTGGTCACGGTTGAAGTGGTTAAACCAAACTTTGTACGCCACGGTCAGCCGCTGGTGTAACGTCGAACAAGATTACGTCATCCATTATTTTTCACAGGACTTTAGCAATGAGCGAAATTCGCAAAGAACTCAAATATCTCAGCAGTCACGAGTGGGCGCGGGTGGAAGAAGATGGCACCGTGACCATCGGTATTACTGACCACGCACAGGATGCCCTGGGCGATGTGGTGTATGTGGAAGTGCCGGAAGTCGGCAGCACGGTGACCGCGGGTGAAGAGGCGGGTGTGGTTGAGTCGGTGAAGGCGGCGTCGGATATTTATTCGTTGGTGTCGGGCGAGGTGGTTGAGGTGAATGAGCAGTTGCAGGATGCGCCGGAGACGGTGAATGCTTCTCCCTATGACGACGGCTGGTTTTTCCGTGTGCGCCCGGATGATTTGTCTGAGCTTGAGAATGCGTTGGATGCGGATGATTATCGTAGTGTGGTGGAAGACGAAGAATAATCAGGTTTTGTAGGCACTTCGTACACCGTTTTGTTTTGCGGGCTTTATTGTGAAAACGCATGAATACGTCCGTGTAGCTCCCTCAAGTCGTCCCTGACTTGAGGGTTTCACAATAAAGCCCGCAAAACAAAACTCACATAGCATAATGCTGCAAGTGGTTGATTAAATAAGCACTAAAAAGCGCGGCTAAGGCCGCGCTTTTGCTTTCTCCACTCTTTCAGCTTCAGTTGATGTTCCGGCAGGATTGGGTAGCGGGGTGCGAGACCATCACCGACATGGATGTCGGTGATGAGCCTACAGGGACGTATCTACGGCGTGTCTCGCACCCCGCTACCCAATCCTTGGCACTAACCAACCACCCCAATCCAAACACAAACACCAACCAAAAAAACTAAGCCACCTGATCCAACGTCACCGCCGTAATCCCCCGCTGCACCAACCACTCCGCCAACTTCGGCAACTGCTGCACAATCAAATGCGGATGGTTATGCTGCCGCTGGCCATCATGCATCAACACAATATCCCCGAACTTAATATCATGCAGCCGCTGCGCAACACCCGTCTCCGTCCCCATCGGCCCCCAATCAATAATGCTATGACTCCACAACACCGTCGTCATATTTTCCGCCTGCACCTGCTTAAGCATGGCGCGGCGTAAACGGCCGTGGGGCGGGCGGAACCAGCGGGGTGCCTGGCCGGTGATTTTTTGAATCGCTTCGGAGCCGCGTGCCACCTCGTCTTTTGCGCGGCTGGGGGAGATCATCCAGGGGTGGCGGTGGCTGTAGGTGTGGTTGCCGACGGTGTGGCCTTCGTTGAGCATGCGCTCCACCAGGCGGGGAAAACGTTCGGCGGCTTCGCCCAGGACAAAAAAGCTCGCGCGGATTTTATGCAGCGCGAGCAGGTCGAGGATGGCCGGTGTGTAGACCGGGTCGGGGCCGTCGTCGAAGGTCAGGCATACCAGCGGACTGTGCAGGTAGCCAGACACATGCTTGAGGTTTTTAAGGATAGTCGGCGAGCTGGACTGCCGGGGTTGGCTCGGATTCAAAACCACCGGATTCACTGTTACGCGCTTTGCGATTTCGGAATTCATCAGTGTGAGACTCCTCGGAAAAATAATTAAGCAAGTTGTTGCGAGTTAACCAAAACGCATGGGGTTGCAAACGATCATTTTCGCGTGCGGCCAGGGTCGGAAAAAACGCTTTAAGTAACAACCGAAAATAAAACTGGCGCATCCGGTTGCCCCAGGTAGTGGGCAGGCGTTCAATCATAAAGCCCACTTTTTCTCCGTGGGGCGCAATCCAGGTCACGCCGTGTAACGCTTTAATGTCTTTAAACTTTTTTTCGTTGTTGATGCGTGATGCCAGGTGGTTCAGCGATTTCACCAGCAGCCGCCGAAAACGTAAGGCGCCGCGAGCATATTCGCGCGGGTTATTCCCGGCATTAAAACATTCGTGGTTGAAGTGCAGGATCGCCAGCGCGTCACCCGGCTCCAGCCAGGTATCGTCGTTCATCGCCTTGCGTTCGCCTTTGTAAACTTCGTAAGACAAGCTCAACAGCTCATCAATTTTTTCTACCCGGTGCAGGCGGCGCCATAAGGTGTCGTACCAGGTCATGATGCGGTTAAACCAGTTCCCTGACATTGTCTATTCCTGTGCTGAGTGGCGTTGCCAGCGGCCGATACGTTTTTCGCGTTCCAGATTTTCAATCTGCGTCACGACCGTTTTGGCGGCGTAGCGATGGCCCTGTTGTTCCGCACGTTTTTTCATCTGGCGCAATTCGTCCGGATTATCAAACAGGGTGTGCAGGGCGCCGGGCAAATCGGGCAGCTCCACGCGTAAACCAGCGCCGTGTTCTTTCAGGAATTGCACGTTGTGCGCTTCCTGACCGCCGAGGCAACAGGTGGCGATGAACGGGCGGCCACAGGCGAGGGTTTCGCTGACGGTGAGTCCGCCGGGCTTGCCGACCACCACGTCGGCGGCGCGCAGCAGGCTGACCATATCATCGGTCCATGAATACAACCTGAATCGGTCCGGGTTGATGCGCGCCAGGTATTCCAGCTCACTCTGGCCACCGAGTGAGTTACTGGCAGTCACCAGCACACGATAGGGGCGGCTCTCATCCAGTACCAGTTGGCGCACGGCATCCAGCGTGCCGATACCGCATTGGCCGCCGGTAATCAAAATGGTGGGGCGGTCGTCCAGGCCGAGGTTTTGGCGTGCGCGGGCCTGGGACGGTGGGTTTTCAAACGCGGGCATCAGTGGAATGCCGGTCACCTGGATGCGCCCCGCGGATACGCCTTGCTCGATCAGGGACTGGGCAACGCGCTCATGGCCGACGCAGTACAGATGCGTGGTATCCCGGACCCAGACGCCGTGGGCGCCGTAGTCGGTGGGTACGCCAATAATGGGTTGCGTTATCACGCCTTTCTGGATGGAGCGGCTGAGGAGGGCATTGGGGTACATCTGGGTGGCGACCAATAAATCGGGCCCATAGCTGGTGACATAGTTCTTAAGCCGCGAGGCGAGGATGCTGTAGACCAACCCCAGCAAACCTTGCAGCACCAACCGGCCCGCAGGAAAGCGCGGCCGGTAGCAGATGCCGTTGATCAGCGTGTTGATCAAGGCGCTGTCGAGATTCTTGTAAGAATTGGCAAACGAGAACAGGGAGTGTTCGTTGACGTCGGGATACCAGCGATGTTGTTGCTCGGTCAGGAATTCCACCAGCTCTTTATCCGGCGGTGTCTTACCGGCCAATTGACGGTAAAGATCCTTATCCATATCGTAAAGCTTCTGATAAAGCTCCGGGTGCTCGGCGGTCATGCGCAGGTAACCGTCTTTGACGGCGGCGCTGACATCTTCATCAAGCAAATGGGTCACATCGAGACACTGGGTCTCGATATCCGGGTAGCGATTGCGCAGGGCCAGGTCAATCGCTTCAGCGGCACGGGTGTGACCGTAGCCTGGGCTGGAGGTAAGAAATAGTACTTTCATGCCACACGCTTCCTTTTTTTATTCCGGAAATCCATGGTGAGTGTTGTTTTGCTCGGGTTAAAACAACGGGTAAATAGACGAACGGCAACGCACAAAACTCTAGCGCTTTTACACAGAAGATGCACCGGGTAATTTGTAAGGAATTGCGCATTGCTCGTTGAGAGACGTCAGCTGTTTGAGCCTCGCGATAGCCTAGCCTGCGGGTTGGGAGCGGCAAGGTCTGTGCGGGTTCTCACATAAGTTTTTTACCCACTGAAAGACAAAAAAGCTGCACCCCGAAATTGACCTTCCACACACCAGTTGGCGGAGATTTAATCCTCTTTACCCGGACGTGGTTTAGGCGGCTCTCCAAACAACATCAGTATGCGCGGCATAACCAAAAACACTGCCAGAGCGAGGAAGGTACACAAAATAGCGGAGGACTCGCGTCCCAGCCCGGCAGCGACACCGATGGCCGCCGTCAGCCAGATACCGGCAGCAGTGGTCAGACCTTTAAGATGTTTTTCGTCGCTGCCTTTGATGATTGCGCCCGCACCGAGAAAGCCAATACCGGCGATGATGCCCTGGACGACCCGGCTCAACTCGGCATCAGAGATACCCGCTTCCTGGGGAATCAGCACAAACAGTGCCGCGCCGATAGCGACCAGCATATGGGTGCGAATGCCCGCTGCCTTGCCACGCTGTTCCCGCTCAAAGCCGAGGATGCCGCCGAGTATCGCAGCCATCAATAAACGCACGCTGATACGGGTAATTTCAGTGACGTCTTTGATGTCGGAAAACTCTGTCGCAATGGTGCTGGATATTTGTTGCCATACACTCATCGTTATTTTCCCCTTGCACTCATCGTATGCTGCTTCTTAAAAAGCATTCACGTGTTTGTAAAAAACTATCTGCTGACTATTAAAAAGCACCAAGCTGGTGCTACTTGCCAGGGGGCATGCCCATCGTTTTTTCACTTTATCACTGCGACCGGGGGCGCCCACGGTGCGTTAACCAACAGTCGTTGGTGGCGCGTCGTTTTATTATGACCGCGCGTGACTCGTGGTGAGTCTCCGGCATGAGCAGGCAGCGCGAGTGCGGCTGCAATGTGACGGCTGTGACCCGTTTTCTCCTCTCGATAATAAACCCTTACCGCACTTTCTTATTCCGGTTACGAGCCGAGTCGGTTCAGGGCTCAGGTGTCGAGAATTTATAACGTTGATGCTCGGCGTGATTTGTGCAGGGAAATTACCGTGGCGGATACGAACAAGGGTAACGGCGGCGACGAAATTGTTCGTTAGCTCGCACAATGAAAAACGACAGCAAACCATTTTTTATCGGGGGAGTCTTTTGATGTCCCCGATGTAGCGTTCACCATCGGCAACAGAAATCCAGCAGGAGATTGAATGGATGATGTGTAATGTCATCACCCGTACCGGGAAGCTTCCAAACCGTTTTACGTACACCGTCTGGCTTCTGGGGCTCTTGTGCCTGGGGGTCATCACCCAAGGTACACAGGCCCAGCAATCCACGTCGGCATCCAGTGTGTCCCTGGCGGCTCCCCTTGCTGATCCCCGGGTAGCTGATGAGGAACCCAACGCTCTCTTTAATGCCATCGAAGCGCGGGCGAAATCCCTTGCGCAAAATGATTTCAAACCGGTGGAAACCAATATCCCCGATGAATTAGCCAACATGACATACGACCAGTATCGGTCGATCCACTTTCGTCCCGAAGCTTCTCTGTGGCGCGGCGAATCCCTGTTTGAAATCCAGTTGTTTCACCCCGGCTTTTTATACCGCGAGCCGGTGGTATTGCACATGGCCAGCAGCGAAGGCGATCCCTCGTTGAAATTCAAACAGGATTTTTTCAACTACGTTGGCCAGGCCGAAGCCCTGGCAGGTAAGGCGCCGGAAAATATCGGCTTTGCCGGATTTCGCGTGCATTACCCACTCAATACCAACGAGTACAAAGATGAATTTTTAGTGTTCCAGGGCGCTTCCTATTTTCGCCTGGTCGGGCCGGGCCAGGTATACGGTTTGTCAGCTCGCGGCCTGGCCATTGATACGGCGGAATCGAGCGGGGAAGAGTTTCCGGTGTTTCGCGAATTCTGGCTGCTGAAACCTGAACCCACCCAGACTCGCCTGGTGCTGTATGCCTTGCTCGACAGCCCCTCCGTGACGGGCGCCTATCGATTTGAAGTGACCCCCGGCGCGCCGACCGAAATGGCTGTGGAAGCGCGCTTGTTTGCACGCAAGGATATTAAGAAGCTGGGTATCGCACCGCTCACCAGCATGTTCCATCACGGCGAAAATACGACGCGCTTTGTGGATGACTTCCGCCCGGAAGTGCACGACTCGGACGGCTTGCTGGTTGCGGCAGCCAATGGCGAATGGATCTGGCGTCCGCTGAGTAATCACCGCGCGTTGCGTGTTTCCTCCTTATCGGATGAAAATCCGCGCGGCTTTGGCTTGTTGCAACGGGATCGCGATTTCAATCATTACCTGGATATGGAAGCCGATTACGAATTGCGTCCCAGCTTGTGGGTTATGCCGCTAGGCGACTGGGGCAAGGGCCGCGTGGAATTAGTGGAAATTCCCACCGATAGCGAAGTGAACGATAACATCGTGGCGTATTGGGTCCCTGAAAAAGCGCTCAAGGCTGGCGAGTCCCGACAATTCAGTTACCGTCTGCGCAGCTTCGATCAGCATCTGGCAGAGCAGGGTGGCGCGCGAGTACTGCGCACCCGCATCGGTTGGGGCGCTGTACCTGGTCAGAGCAACCCGCCACCGCACAGCAAACGGCAATTTGCGATTGATTTTCGCGGTGGTGAACTGGAAAACCTGTCTGCGGATGTACCGCTGGAAGCCGAGCTGCAAAAAAATTCCGGCACCATTACCGACTTGATGGTAATGCGTTTACCCGATCAAAAAACCTGGCGCGTGTCATTCAAACTGGAGCCTGAAGGTAACAACCTGGTGGATATGCGTATGTTTATCAAGCTGCGCGATCAACGCCTGACGGAGGTATGGAGTTATGTCTGGTATCCCGATGCAATTCAGTAAGCTGCACGCGCGCGCCTTGCCGGTCGATGCGCGCCTGCAACCGGAAAACAGTATTCGCTTACCGGGAGAAGCCCTGCGGCGCCCGGTATTTTTTATGCTGGTATTGGGCACCACCGTCGCTGGCATGGCCATCATGTTTAATATCCTCGCCGCTAACAATTTGATGCCGTTGGAAGCGGTGTTGTTGTGTTTGTTTTCAATCACGTTTGGCTGGATCACCATTTCTTTCTGGAGTGCGGTGTGTGGGTTTGTGTTGCAGATGATGCAGCGCGATCCGCTCTCGTTAAAAAAAATGGACCTTGATCGCTACCGCCGGCAACCCATCACGACCCGCACCGCCGTTGTCATGCCGGTGTACAACGAAGACACACGCCGGGTGATTGCCGGTTTCGAGGCGAGCTTTCGCTCACTGGCAGCAACGGGCGAGCTGGCCCACTTTGATTTCTATCTCTTAAGTGACACCACCGATCCCCAGGTGGCCCAGGCCGAGCTCGATGCCTGGCAGCAGCTGCGTGAGCGGTTAGGCGATTTATCGGGGCAGATTTTTTATCGCCGTCGGGAAAAAAATATTGCGCGCAAGGTGGGCAACCTCGCCGATTTTTGCCAGCGCTGGGGTAGCAACTATGAACACATGATCGTGCTCGATGCCGACAGCATCATGACCGGGGATTGTTTGTTGCAGATGACCCGTGCGATGCAAGCCAATCCGCGTGCCGGCCTGATTCAGACGGTACCGATTCCGGTTCGGCAAACCACATTTTTCGGGCGCTTTGTGCAATTTGCAGCGGTGCTTTACAGCCCCATGCTCGCCACCGGTCTGGCGTTCTGGCAGACCAACGCCGCAAACTATTGGGGACATAACGCGATCATCCGCGTGCGCCCGTTTATCGATTATTGCGGCCTGCCCAGTTTGCCCGGCAAGGCGCCCTTCGGCGGGGATATCCTGAGCCATGATTTTGTGGAGGCGGCGATGCTGCGCCGCGCTGGTTGGGATGTGTTTTTGCTCGCGGATCTGGAGGGCAGTTACGAAGAAGTGCCCAGCAATATTATCGACTACGCCAAACGGGACCGCCGCTGGGTGCAAGGTAATATCCAGCACCTCGGTCTGCTCGACATCGCCGGATTGCATTCCGTCAGCCGGCTGCATTTTTTATTGGGCGCCGTTGCCTATATTTCATCACTGATCTGGCTCGCCATGCTCGCCTTGAGCACTGCCGATGCGGTTATCCGCGCGATCAACAGCAATGTCTATTTTACCGAGGCGTATCAATTATTTCCCGATTGGCCCATTGCCAAAACCGGTTTGATTGTGGCCTTGATCAGTTTAACGATTACGTTGTTGTTACTGCCCAAGATTATGGGCATTGTGGTGGCAATCACCCATCGCAACGCGGCCTTTGGCGGCACTTGGGCAATCATCAAGGGGGCGTTTATCGAAACCGTGTTTGCCATTCTGATTGCACCGATCATGATGGCGTTTCATGCCTACTTTGTAATTTCCGTAATACTGGGTTTCAAAGTAAATTGGGATGCGCAGGCGCGTGAGGGGCGTCTACTGCCTTGGGGCGAGGCTATTGCGCGCACGTCGCGTACAACCCTGGTGGCCTTGGCATGGGGGGCAGTGACATTTATCTACGCACCGATTTTTTTCTGGTGGCTGATGCCGATTCTCACCGGGCTGGTGTTGTCTGCGCCCATCGTGCGCTATTCAAGCAGTTTGTATCTGGGTGAGTTAATGCGGCGCAAGCAAGTCTTTTTGTGCCCCAGTGAAACTGAAGATGATCCGGTATTGCGCGACATGCAGCAGTTGCTGGAAAAGAAACATCCACCGCTGCCTGCACCCGCCACAGCACCGGCGTTGCCGCCAGATAACTGGACGGAGATGCGCGAACAGAATCTGGCGCAGATGCCATTTTAATACGCTGACGAGGCGGCCGCCTTTGCTAAGTGGCCGCCTCAATTTCCTCGCTGATCAATAACCAGTTTTCCTCGCATTCCATCAGTTGCGGTTGCAACCGTGCCTGCTCTGCCAACAATTCTTGCAGTTGTTTTTTGTTGACGTCATCGTAGATGCCGGTGTCGCTGAGGTGGGTTTCAATCTCGCTGAGCCGCCGCTGCAATTTTTCCATCTGGCTTTCGAGATTTTTTAATTTATTGGTCAGCGGCTTGAGTTGCTGACGTTGCGCTGCAGATTGCTGGCGAAGGTTTTTCTTGTCTACCTTGGGTGCGTTGTCTGTCGGTTTGGTATCGCCGGCCAACGCCTGTTTTTGTTGGGCAAGCCAGCGGTAATAATCTTCCAGATCGCCGTCAAATTCACTGACGCGGCCGTCCGCCACCAATAAAAACTGATCCACGGTATTGCGCAACAAATGGCGGTCGTGCGATACGACAATGACCGCGCCTTCAAATTCCTGCAAGGCCATGGTCAATGCCTGGCGCATCTCCAGGTCGAGGTGGTTGGTCGGTTCGTCGAGCAGTAGTACGTTAGGCTTTTGCCAGGCGATGATCGCCAGCGCTAGACGGGCTTTTTCACCCCCGGAAAAATGCGTGATAGGTTCGAACGCGCGTTCTCCGTGGAAATCGAAGCTGCCGAGGAAGTTGCGCACTTCCTGCTCCCGCGCCTGGGGCGACAGGCGCTGGATATGCAGTGCTGCCGACGCGTTGATATCCAGCGCTTCCAGCTGATGTTGGGCAAAATAACCTAACTTGAAATGCTCACCGTTGGTTCGCTCACCGGCCAGCAATGGCAGGCTGCCAGCCAGGGTTTTGATCAGGCTGGATTTCCCCGCACCGTTCGGCCCCAGCAAGCCGATGCGCGTTTCCGGCACGATACTGAGTTCGACTTTTTGCAGAACGGCCTTATCGCCATAACCAATTTCACCGCGCGCAATGTGGACCAGTGGCGTGGACATTTTATCGGCGCAGGTAAAGGTAAAGCTAAACGGCGAATCGATATGCGCTGGTGCAATTTTTTCCATGCGCTCAAGTTCTTTAATCCGGCTTTGCGCCTGGCGCGCCTTGGAGGCTTTGGCGCGGAAGCGGCGGATAAAGTCTTCAATGTGCGCAATGCGTTCCTGTTGTTTCTCAAAACTCACCTGTTGTTGCGCGAGCTTTTCGGCGCGTTGCCGTTCGAAAGCAGAATAGTTGCCCGCGTAATTGTCGAGTTTATTGCGCTCGATACACACGGTGCGATCAATGATATTGTCGAGAAAATCCCGGTCGTGAGAGATGATAATCAGTGTGCCGGGATAACGTTGTAACCATTGTTCCAGCCACAGTGTTGCGTCCAGATCCAGGTGGTTGGTGGGCTCATCGAGCAACAGCAGGTCGGATGGACACATCAGCGCCTGGGCGAGATTGAGGCGGATACGCCAGCCACCGGAAAAGTCGCTCACGGGCCGTGTATCATCGCCCGGGGCAAAACCCAGGCCACTTAATAATTGTTGCGCGCGGGCCGGCGCGGAATACGCAAAAATTTGTTCCATCTCGCCGTACAGGTGCGCGAGCTTATCGCCATCCTGCCCGGCGGCGGCGATCTCCCCTTCAAGGCGGCGCAGTTCGGTATCGCCATCCAGCACATAATCCAGCGCTGAACGCTGGGTATGACCCACTTCCTGTGCCATGTGCGCGATGCGCCATTGGCGGGGAACCTCGCAACTGCCAGTGTCGCTGGCGATTTTGCCCAGCAGCATCTGGAAGAGGGTGGATTTGCCGCTGCCATTGGCACCGATCAAGCCAATCTTCTGGCCCGGAAAAATGGTCAGGTCGGCGGATTCCAGCAGGAATTTGCTGCCGCGTTGGAGAGAGATGTTTTGTAATTGAATCATGGCGCGCATTCTAGCAGACTGCTTCGCAACCGCTATGTTCGGCCAATGAAAATCAGGACAATTTTAAATCCGGAAGATGCATATGACTCCCCCAACGGCCTCTCTATGGGATTTTGCCCTCGCACTTTACGCCGCCCCCGGTGTAGAGAACATTTGCTTGCGCTTGCAAGATGACTTCCAAGCGAACACTAATATGGTGTTGTGGAGTTGCTGGCTGGAGGTACAAAACATTCGATTGACACCTGAGCGTCTGGAGCAGGCGCATGAGCGCATTGCATCATGGGATCATGCTGTCGTTGCGCCATTGCGACAACTGCGCAGGGATCTCAAGCAACACGCTACACAGGATCACCAGGTCGGCAGCTGTCGTCAGGCGATCCAGTCGGCGGAACTGGCGGCGGAAAAAGTCGAATTGGATTGGCTGGAAGCGATGGCCGGCGATTGGCCTGCGGAAACGACGCCATTAGCCTTGGGAGAAAACGGATTACATTATCTGAACACGCTTCGCGTACCAAAGAATTTGATCGAAGAGATACTGGCTTATTTGGTGGGAAGAGAAAAGAAGTAAGCATTAACCTTCGCCAGGTGTGAGCTTGTTCATTAGGCCATTGGTTTCGAAACCAATGGCCTAATGACAAGCGGATTACCAAGCGGATTACAAACTATCTTGGCCACCGTCAAAACGGACACCGCAACTCGCGTTACGTCAATCAGAATTTATCGTCGTTTTCAAACAGGCTGCCGGTTGCCGGAGTAGGTGATGTCGGCGCATCCGGTACCTGGGTCGCTTTGGGAAGCGGGTTGTCGCGCGGCTCAATCATACCGATGGTGGTGTGACTCGGAATCGGCTTCTCATGGGTATCGGTCACTACGGTATTTACCGGCGCTGGCTCAGCGGGTTTGGACGTCGCCACTGCCGGCTTTTTCTCTACTTTTGGCTCAGCCTTTTTCTCAGCGTTGTTTTCGGGTTTGGCCTCTGCTTTTTTCTCAGCCTTGGGCTGCGCTTTTTTTGCGGGCTTGGCAGCTTTCTTTTCAGCAGGTTTTTGTTGTTCGGCGGTCGGTTTTTCGCTCGTCTTGCCGGATTCGGTCGGCTTGTTTGCTGCCGGAGCCGCTTTTTTAGCCGCAGGTTTTGCAGCGGCTTTTTTAGTAGCTTTGGGTTTGGCGGGGGCAGCTGATGCGGGCGCGCCGGTTACTGCAGCTGGTGCTTCAGCTTTTTTGGAGGCTGCTTTTTTCGCGGCTGTGGCAGGCTTCGCCGTCACTTTCTTTTCAGCCCTGGCTGGTTTTGCCTTAGTCGATTTGGTGGCCTTGGCCACGGCTTTGCTCATCTCTGCTGCATTTTTTTTCTCGGCACGCAGTGCTGTGACAACCTCATGGGCGGCGACCAGAGTTTTATTTTGCGCGGCGGCCTCGGCTTTCAGTTTCTGCAAACGGGCTTTGGCCGCTGCAGTTGTTGCAGCTTTGCCACGCAGGTCAGCCAGTTTTTTGGCTGATGCCGCTGCGGACTTTTGTGCGGCAGCAAGTGCTTTTTCTGCGGCGTTGAGTTTTTGTGCCCGCGCTTTTTCTAGCTCGGCACTTACTTTGGCAATCTGCTTTTCAATGTCAGTAATCGAGACTGAGGTTGTCTTTTTGGCGGCCATGACGGAGTCCTATCGGTTTGAGGGTGGTAACAGTGAATGATGCAATCTTATGGACAAATCCAGATGCAAACTTATCGTGAACATCAGGCTGAAACGGCGACTATCTTTTTACATCAGGATGAGCTTTTGAACCGGCCTCATTGTAATCGTGGTTTTTAAAAAAGTGTATGTCTGCTAACGAACAAAAGTGTTGATTTTTTGTACGCGTATCCAGGGTTGAGCCGGATGCTGGCCATCGAGCTGCGAAAAATAAAAGCAAATCCAAATATGAATCTCTGATAGCCCATTCTGGTGAGGGTTCGAACCAAGCGCAAAAATAGCAGTCTGAACGGCGCCGGTTCATCCTGAGGCAAGCATAGGGACCAGCATCTTGCCCGCCGATTGCATCGCAGATTCCGCACAAAACCCGCAGAATTCAGCAAAAAAACCGCAAAAGAGGCTCACAATCCTTCCCAGTTGGTATACCATTGGCGGCTTCTCTGGCCCCTGAAGTAGTGGATTTGCCGGGTTGGATTTAATCGGTCGACCGGCCCTTATGTCCTGGCTGGATAGATTAGGAAGCAAATACATCAATAAAATTTAAGGTGTCATATGATTAACAAAAAACTACTTGTGGGCTTAGTGTCTTCTGTTGTTCTGGTGGTGGGCTGTGAAAAACAGGCTGAGGAACCCAAAGCTGTTGAGTTGACCACGCTCGAGCAGAAAGTGAACTACACCATTGCCCGCAACCTGGCAAATAACTTCAAGCAAAACGGTCTGGTGGTTGATCCGGACAGTTTCATGCTGGCACTCAACGATGTGCGTGACGGTGTTGAGTCCCGTCTGACGGAAGAAGAAATGCAGACTGTTATGCAGACCTTCCAGGAACAGGCCATGGCCAAGCGTGAAGAAGAGCAGAAAAAAATCGCCGATGAGAATGCTGAGAAAGGTAAGGCATTCCTTGAAGAAAACAAAGCTAAAGAGGGTGTGACCACCACTGAAAGCGGTTTGCAATATCGCGTGATCACCGAAGGTTCCGGTGTTAAGCCCAAGGCGACCGACACTGTGACCGTACACTACAGCGGCAAGTTGCTGGACGGTACTGAATTCGATAGCTCTTACTCACGTAACGAACCCGCTACGTTTGATCTGAACAGTGTTATCCCGGGTTGGACTGAAGGCCTGCAGTTGATGCCACAAGGCTCCAAGTGGGAATTGGTTATCCCGTCTGACCTGGCATATGGTCCAGGCGCCAACGGCCCGATCCCACCAAACTCTGTACTGGTGTTTGAAGTGGAATTGCTGGAAGTGAAAAAGGCTGACGCCGAGTAAAAGATTCAATCAGCTAACAAAAAACCCGCTGTCAAAAGCGGGTTTTTTTATGGGCGTTAATCCGGCTGGAGCGGTTTGCCGTGAGAGCAGGATTAGCTGACCAGGTCCTTATGTGATGTGTGCAGTACCGCAATCATGCGGTCTTCGGCGCTGAAGCGCACTTCCAGTGTTTCGCCCAGTTCCGAAAGATCGGCATCGAGTGAGGTGAGATCGTCGGTTTCCAGGTACTTGTCGTTGAAGTCGAGGATTTGTTCGGTCGTTTTATCGACCACAGAGAAAAGCGTACCGGCTTCTTTCAGTGCGTCGGTATCGTCAAACTGCCGACCCTCTTTAATGAGTTGATCGTAAATTTCAAAGTGGCCTGCTGAGACATAGTCCACCAGGATCTGGCACAGGGTACGCAACTTCGCTCCGCGCAGGGCTTCGTTTTCAGGGGTGGCATCAAGGCCGCTCAGTGCACAGTATTGCACCAGCATGTCTTGTCGCTCTTGCAGCCAGCGATCAATGATTTCGCTGACGCCGCCCCAGAGCTCTTTGGCGTTCTTACAATTGTCTAGCATGCGATATTTCCTTGAATAACCGTTTTTTAAATCAGGCGAGTCAAGATAGGCTATCCCGCCGCTGACGGCAAGCCTAATCAGCCTTTCCGCCAGACCTGAAAGAGATTGATCAATGCCAGGCCAATGAACGCCACCAGGGTCCAGCCAGCAATGCTGATACCAAACAGGGACCAGTCCACCTTTGCACAATTGCCGTCACCTTGCAGCAATACCTCCAGGGCCTGAAGGAACGGATAAACGTCAAACATATAAGACAGACCTGGGCCACACGCCGGGACCTGATCTTCGGGCAAGCTTTGCAGCCACAATTGGCGACTCGAAAAAGCTCCGCCGATGACTGCCGCAAGAATACCCAGCACAGCGTAGACACGCCGACCAGTCCGGGCAGGGTTATGGAGGAATGCAATCAGGGCAATGAGCCCCACAAGAATTACAAAGGCACGCTGGGTAATGCAGAGCGGACAGGGCTCCAGCCCCATGACGTGCTCCATGTAAGCAGCAATTAACATTAAACCAACACAGCCGAGGAAGATAATTAAATTTGTCTGGCGAATACTGGGCAACATGGTGAATCCTTCGTTAAGGTTATGGAGGCAATAGTACGCAAAAAGTCTCCGGGTGCGCCAGCCAATTGCCGAAAGCCTGTGGACTGTTTGATGAAGCGTTATTGTCGGCGTATAGCGAGACGCCAAAAAAGCCAATGGTTGACCGACCATTCAACGGAGGGTTCAATACCTCCATTTGTTCGATAGGGTGTAGGAAAAGGCTTATGAATACTATTATGGGTTGTCGGGCCAAACAGGTGTTATGGATGCTGCTGGTAAGTCTTTGCCTGGTGCATTCTCCGGTTTTTGCCGCTGGCGGCGGTGGGGGTGCCAGCGGACCTTATATAGAACTTAAGCCGGCATTTGTAGTGAATTACGGCGGCGTAGGCAAGATTAAATATCTCAAAGCGGATATTTCCTTGCGAGTGGATGACCCCAAGGCCGTAGAGGCGGTCAATCATCACATGCCGTTGATCCGCAATGCACTGGTGTTATTGTTCAGCCGCCAGACCGATGAGGCCATGGCCAGTGTTGAGGGAAAGGAAGCGATGCGCCAGGATTCATTGACCGAGATTAATCGCCTGCTCGCGGAAGAAACCGGTGAGCAGGCGGCGATCAACGATGTGTTATTCAATAATCTGGTGATGCAGAAGTAAAGGCAATAAAAACCTGCCCGTACATTTATTGAAATCCTGGGGCAGGTGCGCGCGGTGTCAGTCGTTCACGCAGCAGCGATATTGCGCATAATAATTATCGAGGTAGGCTGCAAAAGGTAATTGCGGCGTCGCTTCAAGTTCCTGTTGTTCAATCAGCGAGCGCTGCGCAAGGTGTTGGTAATAAGCTTCCTTATCAGCGTCGAGTGGATGGCTGGCAAAATATTGCCGATGTTGCTCAGCCAGCGCCATGGTGTGGCCAAAAAATGTTTTCTGTTCGGTGCGCATATCTTGCAGTATGCGCGCTGAGGGTGCCAGTTCAGGGTGTTGCACTTTCAGGGATTGTTGAGCCACTGCCTGTTGATACTGCGTGCCACCGTTGGCCTGATCCAGCAAGGCGGCGCATTCCGCTGTCCCGGCCAGAATGTCTTCAGCCCAGCGGCGCATGCTGATGGTTTCCCGGTTGCGTATCAATGCCAGATCCGGATCGCGCCCATGGTAAACCACACGTTTCTGATTGTCCTGCCCTTCGCGGTATTCTTCTGCGCCGGTCAGCGGACTATCGTGCAGCAAACAAAATAATAAAAACGCATCCATGACATGCATCTGTTCGGCGGTAATGCCGAGCGGCTCATACGGGTTGAGATCAATGCACCGCACTTCCACATATTCCACCCCGCGCAAGCGCAGTGCCTGCAAGGCAGTCTCGCCGGATTGGGCCGGGTGTTTAGGGCGGATGCTGCTATAAAATTCATTTTCGATTTGCAGCAGGCTGGTGTTGAGTTGCTGATAATGTCCCTGGGCATCCATCAACCCCACAGCTTCATAAGCCGGATGTGCGGTAGAGATGGCGCCATACAAGGTTTTAAGGTAACTGGGCAGATTGTTGTAACAAACAATCAGTGATTGCTGGGCATCGCTCTGATAACCGAGGTCACCCATACGCAGCGATGTGGCATAAGGTGTGTAGAGTGATTTGGCCTGTTCGTCAAAAGCCTGCAACTGATGCGCGCGACCTTTCACAAATGAACTGCACACAGCCGGCGAGGCACCGAACAAATAAATCAGCAACCAGAAATAACGGCGGAAGTTACGGATCAAGGCAAAGTAACGTTGGGTCTTGTAATCCTGTAAGGACAACTGGTTGCCTTCTTCCTGTTGCAAGGCGAGCCAGAATTCATTGGGCAGCGAAAAATTATAGTGAATGCCGGCGATGGTTTGCATCGAACGGCCATAGCGATGGCCCAGACCGATACGGTAAATCGTCTTCATGGTGCCGCTGTTGGAGTTGCCGTAACGCGCGACAGGAATTTGGTCATCCGACCCTAACGAGCAGGGCATACTGGCGGGCCACAGGCGCTCGCCTTGTTGATCCAGTTGCTGATAGGTAAAGCGGTGAATATCTTCCAATTGCTGCAGCAAGTCGGCGATATGGCGGAAAGGCTCGGTAATAAACTCGAGCAACGCCTCGCTGTAATCGGTGGTGATATGCGGGTGCTTGAGCGCGGAGCCCAACGCCAAAGGATGATCCGTTTGCGCGAGTGTTCCATCGGGCAGGACGCGCAGGCTTTCTTTTTCCAGGCCGCGCAGGATACCCGTGAAGGTGGCGTTGTGCAGGGGTTGGGAAAAAGCCTGCAACAGGTGCTGGAAGGATGATGCTTGCCGCGAAGCGGGCGAAGGTTGGGATGGTTGCGACAAGCTGGTGTCCTCATAAACCGCTGTCACAGGGTGGCAGTCGGGCATTAACAAGCAAAATATATTCGGGGCCCCATGCCGGACGGTCGCTGTGCCCCGAAACTTCTATCTGAATACAATCCGCCTACAGCAGCGGTTGTTGATGATCCTCAATGTTCACCTCATCTAGCGCGTCGGGTTCGACCGATTCGGGATCATTTGACAAGGTAATATCCGGTGCAAAATTATCGGCATCGGCATCGGCATCGGCATCGGCATCGGCATCGGCATCGGCATCGGCATCGGCATCGGCATCGGCATCGGCAACTACTATCTCGGTGAACAGGGGCGCCGATGTGGGTGCGTCGTTTGGCAGCAACGTGGGCTCAATGACCGGCAACCCTTTCTCATTCGCCTTGCAACTCACCACCTTGATGCGCTGGGTGTAATCCTTGGAACTGATCTCAAACACCTGGTTAACCGCTTCATCTTTATGCGGTGTTTTGAACAGGCTGGCTGGATCACTACCATCCAACCATTCTTTCTGGCGCCCCAGAAAGAGCTTGTCATGATTTTGCAGGATAAAAAGCTCGCTCATATCACTCATGTCTATCGCTTGGCGGTGTGGATTGATTGACGGCCAACACCCGGTTCCGAATCTGGCGGGATTGTTCAGTTTTCCGGGGGTTCGCGCAAGCCCTATTTATAGGGATGATTGGATGAACAACAAGGGCCGACTTCAGTGCCGGGCCTGATTTGATCTGTGGATATCGCTAATAAAGGCGTATGATGTCTGGGCGCGCCTCGCCGCCCGGAACTGCAACAACCCTGACGGGAAACCCTATCATGACCCTTACAGAGCTGCGTTATATTGTCACCCTTGCGCAAGAGCAACACTTCGGTCGCGCAGCGGATCGCTGCCATGTCAGTCAGCCCACACTGAGTATTGCGGTCAAGAAGCTGGAGGATGAACTGGGGGTGGCATTGTTTGAGCGTACCAAGACCCGTGTTCAACCCACGCCGCTGGGCGAGCAGATTGTGGCCCAGGCGCACCGGGTGCTGGAGCAAACGGCGGCCATTAAAGATATTGCCGATGCCGGTAAGGATCAGCTGAGCAGCCCGCTGGCGGTGGGTGCCATCTTCACCATCGGTCCTTACCTGTTGCCGCAATTCATTCCCCATTTGCAAAAGCTCGCCAGCCATATGCCTCTTTATGTTGAAGAAGGCTACACCGCGACCTTGGGCAAGAAACTGCGCAATGGCGAACTGGATGTCATCATTGTGGCTTTGCCTTTTAGCGAGCCTGATGTAGTGGCCCAGCCGCTGTTTGATGAATCCTTTGTGGTGCTGATGCCCCACGACCATCCACTGGCAAGTAAAGATGCGATAAGCCCGGACGACCTGGATAACCAGGACGTATTGTTATTGGGCGAGGGACACTGTTTCCGCGATCAGGTGCTCGCGACCTGCCCACACTTGCAGTCCACGGAAGAGCGCGCGTCCCAGCGCATTCACACCGCCGCTGAAGGCAGCACCCTGGAGACACTCCGGCACATGGTGGCCTCGGGACTGGGCATCACGATCCTGCCCTTATCCGCTGCGCAAACATCGCTCTATGCGCCTAATGTGTTGGTGACCCGCCCGTTTACGGAACCGGCACCCAAACGTACGCTGGCCTTGGCCTGGCGCGCGAGCTTTCCACGTCACAAGGCGATTGATGTATTGCGCAAAGCCATCCAGGCTTCCAGTGCCGCCTATTGGAATTACTCCACACAGCGCGAATCTGGAAACTCGGGGCTGATGGTGGAAAATAATCAATGGTAATTCTCGCGGCTAACCGCATCGAACGTATGTTATGAAACCCATAAAAAAAATAGTCATTGTCGGCGGCGGTTCTTCCGGTTGGATAGCCGCGTCCATGTTGTCATTCCATTTAAAGAACGACCTGTGTCAGATTGAGCTGGTGGAATCCGCGGAGATAGGCACTATCGGTATCGGTGAGTCGACCGTGCCGCCTTTTGTCGGACTGATCCAGCGCCTGGGAATTGATGAGCAGGAATTTGTGCGCGAAACCCGCGCGACTTACAAGCTCGGTATCAAGTTTGTCGATTGGCACCAGCGCAACGAAAAATACTTCCATCCCTTTGGCGTCATCGGGAAAAAAATCGGTCACCACGATTTTTACCAGTGTTGGCTCAAGGCGCGTATGCAGGGCGAGGCGGCATCCTTGCAGGACTTTTCCCCCTGCAATGTCATGGCTGAAAACGGCCGTTTCTTTCTACCCAACCAAGCCCAAAACACACCTATCGGCGGCGCTAACTATGCCTTGCACGTGGATGCCCAACTGGTTGCCCGGTATCTGCGTCGGTATGCGGAAGCCCGGGGTGTGATTCGCACCGAGGGGCTCGTTGAGCAGGTTATCCGGCGTGATAATGGCCATATCGACAAGATTGTCCTGGCGGATGAGCGGGAAATTCACGGCGATTTCTTTATCGACTGCACCGGTTTTAAAGCATTACTGATTGAAAAGTCCTTGGGCGTCCAAGTCGAGGACTGGTCGGATTTCCTGCCTTGTGATCGCGCCATCGCTATCAAGACCGAGCAGATCGAGCCAACCTTACCCTACACCCTGGCCACAGCGCGCAAGGCAGGCTGGACCTGGCGCATTCCGCTGCAACACCGCATCGGTCACGGTTATGTCTACGCCAGCCGTTTTTGCAGCGACGCCGATGCCAAGTCCACCCTGATGCGCGCTATCGATAGCCCCATGGTAGAAGAGCCCCGCGTCATTCCTTTTGTGACCGGCAAGCGCCGGGAAATATGGAAATACAACTGTTTATCCCTCGGCCTGGCGGCGGGTTTTGTGGAACCGCTGGAGTCGACGGCCATCCACCTGATTGCGCGCGGTATGGATTTTTTCCTGCGCTATTTCCCGGACCAGGATTGCGATCCGGGCCTGGTGCGCGAGTACAACCGACGCATGGCGGGCGACTACGAAGAGGTGCGCGATTTTATTGTCCTGCACTACTGCGCGACCCAGCGTCAGGACACACCCTTCTGGCGCTGGTGCCAGCAAATGCCGCTACCGGATTCATTGCAAGAGCGAATCGAACTCTTTCGCGGTCACGGCGCGTTGCGCGAAGGTGTGGATGAATTGTTCCGCAGTGCCAGTTGGCAATCGGTATTTGAAGGGATGGGCATTCGTCCGCGTAAACATTGCCCGCGGGTGGATAATGTAGATTTCACCCAGATCGGTGAAACCCTGAAGTTGGCCCGCGCGGCCATCCAGGGGATGGTAAAAACCCTGCCGACTCACGATGAATTTTTGCAGCGTCAGATGAAGGCAAAAACCCCTTAACGTCGCATCAGGGCGCCACTGCCAGATACTGCCCGTTCAATAAATAATCGCTGTTCACGACCGCGACGCTGTGGGAGGGATACACCTCGCGCAATTCGATCAGCGTTTGACGATCCACCAGGCGGGTATCGTAAAGTTGGTATTCGCCACTGACGGGCTGCACCACCAATTGATACAACGCCAGCGTATCGCCCGCCCGCAAGCCGTTGTTGGCGCCGCTGTGTAGCAGGATCTGCTGTTGGCTGGGTCTGCTCTCCACCCGCGTGATATAGGGCTGGCATTGAATAGCGGCTGCCAGTTCGTCGCCGGCTTTGTTCACCAGCCCACCGATTTGTTCGCCATAATCGCTCCCCCAGAATAACGATGAGCCGAAGTCCACTTCGCGGCGGCTGCTGATCCCCCAAATCCCCACCGTGTCATAGCGTTTCTGAAACAAAACCTGGCCAGTAAAACCATCGCGCAAGCTGAGGTGAAAACTGAAATGGCGGTCGCGTTTATCAAACCGGGTCTTGAACCCGAACGTATCGTGAACACCATTGACGAAGCGGGTATATAAACCTGGTGAATAAGTCGCGCCGGGGTGCGCCATGGACATATCCAGGATTTCACCACTCACGATAAATTGGGTGCGATGGGTACGGGCCAACTGCTGGACCTGATTCGTCACGCGCAGGCCATTGGTATCGCCGGGGTTGGTGAGGCTCTGCGGAAGTTGCACCGGTGTCAGGATGGCATGGCGGCGTTGCAATTGCTGGCTCAGCAGGGACGGTAAACCCTCTTCCGCCTGATGCAGCCCGCCAGCTTTGGATGAATCGGCTTCGGTACGGTTAAAGCGCGCGATGGCGATGGATTTATAGTAGGGGCTTTCTTGTAAAGCAGTCTGCGCATGGGCGCATTGGTTGCGCCGGCCCGGGTGTTCGACGTCCTGCGCATAGCGGGTGGTGGAATTAGACACAATAAATGCTGTCGGATGGGAGCGATTCCCGAGGGATTCTGCGTCCGGTTTGACTGCTACATCCTTCGGCAACGGAAAGTCCTGAGCTGGTTCCAGCATGCCGGAGACGGGGGGCTCGGTGCTTACTGAAGCTTCGGCTGCAACGGCTGGCTCTGCAATTACCACAGGCTCGGGGACTATCAGAGGCTCCTCAATCGGGATCGATGCGGGACTTTCGGTAGGCGTTACACCCTCACCAGGCGGAAACTCCTCAGCCAATGCCATCGCGCTGCCGAGCAGCCAAGCGATAGTTAACAACCTGAGCAGACGGCAGCGTATAAGACGTGCGTGCATGAAAATTCCTCGCCCGGTGATGTTGGCGTCGTAAGCAAAATGTTTTAGGGTGGTGATGGGCAAGATGAAGCCCGCCCTTTCACACTGTGTCGGCACCGGGCGCCATATCTTTAAAAACAATGGAGAATAATCCTGATGGTCCGTCAGTTCCCTCGCTCAGCCGTGCTGGCTGTTTTGCTTCTCGGTCTGTCTGTCTTGTTGGGTGGATGTGGTACGCCCGGCCGCAGCTATGCCAAAACCGGAATGCAAGAGACGCTGGAGATTAACATCCTGCGCAACAACAGTAAGATGTTCGTTTATCGCCTCAAATGGCCGGATGATGCGATTCCCAACCACATTCGCGTCGCGCGCCACAGCGGACCGAATCAGCCGAGGACGGTCGGCGGAGTTGATATCAATCGCAATACTTATGAACGCCTGCAGCAGAATGCGGCCTATGTGGTCAAGCATATGAAGTATTGTCGTGAGGGTTTTATCGAGCTGGATCGCAGCATCTCGCGTTATCACTTATGGCTGAAAGGCGAATGTAAGGAGAGCGCGAACGCCACTGATCGGCAACAATTCGCGGAGCGAGACGTGCTCGCTGTCAATCCGGATATCTGAACGGTCAGCGCGAGCGGATGCGACCGGCGTTCGCTCGCGAGTCTCCCGCGCTTTCCGCTATAATCGCCCACCTTTCTTTTCCTGTTCCCTTTCCCCTTATCACTGGAATGCTCATGTCCCTGCCCGTTTTGATTCTCAAATCCCAAGCCGACCGCCGCCTGAAACTGGGCCATCTCTGGATTTACAGCAACGAAGTCGATGTCGAACGCTCACCGCTGAAAACTTTCGAGGCGGGCGCGCAGGCATTGGTCACCAGCCACAGTGGCAAACCCCTCGGCATTGCGGTGATGAATCCCAATGCGCTCATCTGTGGGCGCCTGGTCAGTCGCAGCGAAAAATACCCCCTCAATAAATCCCTGTTGGTACACCGCATCAACCAATCGCTCGCATTGCGTGAGCGGACCTTCGATCAGCCTTATTACCGGTTGATTTTTGGTGATGCCGATTTGCTTCCGGGATTGGTGGTGGACCGTTTTGGGGATTATCTGGTGGTGCAGATTGCCAGTGCGGGGATGGAAAAAGTGAAGGACGAGATTGTTGAGGCCTTGGTGCAAACACTGAAGCCGCGCGGTATTTTACTGAGTAATGATCACAGCGCACGCGCCCTGGAGGCCCTGTCGGAGTATGTGGAAGTGGCTTATGGTGAAGTGCCAGAACAGGTTGAACTGGTGGAAAACCACACGCGCTTTCTGGCTCCGGTACATGGCGGGCAGAAAACCGGTTGGTTCTACGACCATCGTATCAATCGCGCGCAATTGCAAGCCTATGTAAAAGGCAAGCGGGTGCTGGATGTCTTTTCATATATTGGCGGTTGGGGCATCCAGGCTGCCCAGTCTGGTGCCCGTGAGGTTGTCTGTGTGGATGCGTCAGAAGCTGCTCTGGATGGTGTTGAGCGTAATGCGGAGCTCAATGGCGTGAGTGAGCGTGTCAGCACTATCCAGGGAAAAGCCATCGAGGTCATGAAGCACCTGATTGCGCAGGACGAACATTTCGATGTGGTAGTGCTCGATCCGCCCGCGTTTATCAAGCGTCGTAAAGATCAAAAGTCCGGTGAAGCCGCTTATCGTCACGTCAACGAGTTGGGGATGCGCTTGTTAGGCCGCGATGGTCTGCTGGTGTCCGCCTCCTGCTCCATGCATCTGCACCGGGATACGCTGCTGGATATCGTGCGCGGTGCTGGCCGCCACTTGGACCGCCATGTGCAAATTATCGGGCAGGGCGGCCAGGGGCCGGATCATCCGGTGCATCCTGCTATCCCTGAGACTGACTACCTGAAAGCCATCTTCGCGCGGGTCTACCTTCCATGATGTGAGTGGGCCGCAGGGCGAGCTTCTCGTTATTCTGCGGCCAGATTTGGCGTGCCCAGTGCATTGGCCAGGTGCGGCAGTTGCTCCACCAGGCTGGCCAGTTTCGCGCTGGTTATGTTGTCTTTTTCCTGGGTAAGTTCGTTCAGGCCAGCGATCAGATTCTGAAGTTGTTGTTGCCATTCCAGTCCTGCATCCGCCACGAGCAAATGATTCACCAGCGGTGATTCGCCTTGACTCAGCAAAGCTTCCAGACCACTCAGCAGTGCCAGGCTATGTTGGAGCGTATCCCCGGCAAATTGATTGTGGTGCATGGTGCGATCATTGGTTATGGCTTGCAGTAATTGATCCGGCAGCACTACCGCCAGCAATTGATGCGCTGTGCGGTGAATCAACGCGAGCCGGACCGACGGCGAGAGATTGAGATAGCTTTGACTGATGGGGCTGAGAGGGTTTTGCCAATCCTGCCGCAGGCGTTGTAGATCGTCAGCCAGCACCTGATTTATCAAACGTAGCGCAGTGCGGCGGCGATTATTGGGCAAGTCGCCTATGGTAAGGCCAGCCGCGTTTTGCTCAGCATTGATCGTGGTGATCGGCACATAGTCCGTAAATGGCCGTTGACTTTGTTCTCCCCACAACAAGAATTCCAGGGCATGGAATCCCAGGCTGACTTCGCTGGGATCGGTCAGGCCGTGCTGCTGACGTAAATTGTCGGCGGTGAGCACGATGGAAATATCATTGACGATACCGCTGAAAGGATAATCCTGTACGGCATCAAGATAGCCTGGCTGCAGCTCTCGTGCATCAATGCTGAAATAACGCCGATTCAGTGCGGCCAGGCGGTGCGCCTGGCCTCGGGCCAACTCAACCCACACAGCGTGCTGCTGCCATTGCTGATGGCAGTTACGCCACTCCTGGCGCAATTGCGCAAAACCTGCTTCGGAAGGTTCCGCCAGGAACAACTCCAACTGGCCGGAGAGGTTGCGGCTGGCCTGCTCTGTGTTGATCAACGATTGGAGTCCCAGCTCCCAGGCGTAGCGGGTCGCCTTATCCAGGGGATCATTATCGGTGGGGGAATCGGCAGCAAAAGCACTGGACGTGCAGCAAGAGAGTGCAATAAGCAGGGTGAAAGCCGTAGTAAGAATGTGGTTCACGATAGTGTGTAAATAAATCCCTGGGCAGGTTGTTGGATGTCGTCCATTAATCGCGCAAACTGATGATCGGCCAATTGCGTGCTTCTGCAGTCTGGCGCAAGCGCTCATCCGGATCGACCGCCACCGGATGCGTGACCTGTTCCAACAAAGGCAAATCATTGTAGGAGTCGCTGTAAAAATAACTGCCATGAAGGGATTTCTCCCTTGCTGCCAGCCACTCGTTCAGTCGGGTTACCTTGCCGCCCTGAAAGCAGGGCGTGCCGATAATCTCGCCCGTATACCGCCCGTCGATCACCTGCGGGTCCGTTGCCAATATGTCATCTACGCCCAGGTGCGTGGCAATCGGGTGCGTAATAAAGCTATTGGTAGCCGTAATGATCAGTAAGTAATCGCCATTGTCGCGATGCTGTTGCAGCAGTGTCTGTGCCTTGACCAACATCAGCGGTTCAATGCATGTGGCCATGAACTCGCTGTGTAGCTCTGCCAGCTCAGCCGCAGTGAAGCGCGCCAAAGGAGTGAGGGCGAAGCGCTGGTAGGCATGAATGTCGAGGCTGCCGTCTTTGTATGCTTGATAAAAGAGGTCGTTCTGGCGGCGATACTCCACGGCATCAACCAGTTGCTTACTTACCAGAAACTCGCCCCAACTGTGATCGCTGTCGCCGGCGATCAAGGTGTTGTCGAGGTCAAAGATAGCGAGGGTCACAGCGTACCTGAAGGGGTTGTTCGGAATGGCGGCTAGCATAGCGATTGTGGGTAACCCGCTCAACAGCTATGTGCAGATTCTCACATTTTTTTAAACTGGCAGACGGGTATTGAGCGAATTGCTGTGTGCAACAGATTTGTGGAACAATAGGTCGCAATAGCTCTACGCGAAAATCATGACTAAATAATGAAAGAGCAGTTTTGCCTACTGCTTGCCAGCCAGGATAACCAGCCCCGTGATAGACAACGATGGATTTCGCCCTAATGTGGGCATCATGCTTACCAACGACCGGGGCCAATTGCTCTGGGCGCGGCGCGTGGGCGGGCAGGATGCCTGGCAGTTCCCGCAAGGCGGCATCAATGCCAACGAAACCCCCGAGCAGGCGCTTTACCGTGAACTTCATGAAGAAATAGGTCTCCATCCGGAAGACGTGGAAATTCTTGCCTGCACCCGCGGCTGGCTGCGCTATCGTTTGCCGAGCCGATTAGTCCGGCACAATTCACAACCGCTTTGCGTCGGCCAGAAGCAGAAATGGTTCCTGTTGCGTTTGCGTACGGACGACAGTCGTATTTGTCTGGAAAACGGTGGGCGGGCTGAATTTGATGATTGGCGCTGGGTCAGTTATTGGTATCCGCTGAGCAAGGTGGTGGCGTTCAAGCGCGATGTGTATCGACGTGCGCTGAAAGAACTGTCGCTGGATCACAGCCAGTTGGAAGATATCGGGTGTGCTGAGAATTCATCAGTATCCAGCGGTACACCTGCTACCCTACTAAGAGTCAGATAAGCCTAAGAGCCAGTAAGCTTCCCGGGACATGCGCAACCTGATATCCCTGGGAGGCTTCGAATCAGTGTGATCTGCCTGCCGCACCAGCAAGCATGCGCAGATCGCCGACAGACAACAACCAGGCAGTTCACCTCGATGTTAAATTCACTTCGCAGTATTGTTCAGGAAGTCAATGCCGCCCGCGACATGAAGACAGCGCTGGCGATTATCGTCACGCGCGTCAAGCAGGCCATGGGGACCCAGGTCTGCTCTGTATACCTCAGCAACCCCAAAGGTGATTACGTATTGATGGCCACCGATGGCCTCAATGCCGATGCGGTGGGTAAGGTGCGCTTGCGTCCTGGCGAGGGTCTGGTCGGCCGTGTAGTGATGCGCGAAGAACCGGTCAATCTGGAGCACGCTGAAACTCACCCAAGCTACCAATACTTTCCGGAAACCGGTGAGGAGCGCTTCAGTTCCTTTTTGGGGGTGCCGATTATTCACCACCGCAAGGTGCTGGGTGTATTGGTCGTTCAACAGGTAGAGCAGCGCCGTTTTGATGAAGGTGATGAAGCCTTCCTTGTCACCATGTCCGCCCAGCTTGCCGGCGTTATTGCCCATGCCGAAGCCACGGGCGCGATGGATATCGCGGGTGATAAAGCCACCCAGGCAAAATTTATCGGTGTCTCCGGTGCGCCAGGTATTGCCATCGGTGAAGCCGTGGTTATCACCCCGCCCGCAGATTTGCGCTCGGTTCCCTACAAAGCATGTACCGATGTGGATGCTGAGCTGGCGTTTTTCCAGCAATGTCTGATGGCTGTTCGCGAGGATATTAAAGCCTTGGGCGAACAATTGCGCACCCGGATCAACCGTGAAGAGCAAGCGCTGTTTGATGCCTACCTGGCCATGCTCGACGATGCTTCCCTGGGCAGTGAGGTGGCGGAGCGCATTCGGCGCGGGACCAATGCGTCCTACGCGTGGAGTGAGGTTATCCTCGAGCACGAAAACACCTTCAACAGTATGAATGATCCCTACCTGCGCGAGCGAGCCACGGACCTGCGCGACCTGGGACGGCGAGTGCTGGCATACCTGCAGGAGTCCAACCAGAAATGCCGGGTTTATCCCGACAAAACGATTTTGATCGGCGAGGAGCTGACTGCTTCCATGTTGGGTGAAATCCCCAAGGAAAAACTGGCCGGCCTGGTGTCGGTACTTGGTTCCAGCAACTCCCACGTGGCAATTCTGGCGCGCGCGATGGATATTCCCACGGTCATGGGTGCTGTGGATTTACCCTACACCCAGATGGACCAGCGCTCGGTGATTGTAGATGGATACAAAGGGACGGTTTACAGCGATCCTGGCCCCCAATTGCGCAAGCATTACAAGGCGATCTTCCTCGAAGAGCAGGAACTGGTTAAGGGGTTGGAGGCGCTCAAGGACCTACCGTGCGAGACGCTCGATCACTATCGCTTGCCGTTGTGGGTCAATACGGGCCTGATGACCGATGTGGTGCGTTCCCTTGAGCGGGGCGCGGAAGGTGTGGGGCTCTATCGGACTGAAGTACCTTTTCTGCTGCGTGATCGTTTTCCCAGTGAGGAAGAGCAGCGGGCAATTTACCGCGAGCAATTGGAAGCCTTTGCTCCGCACACCGTCACCATGCGCACGCTGGATATCGGCGGCGACAAGGCCTTGCCTTACTTTCCTATCGAAGAAGACAACCCCTTCCTCGGTTGGCGCGGCATTCGCGTAACGCTGGACCATCCCGAGATTTTTCTGGCGCAGTTGCGCGCGATGATCAAGGCCAGTGAAGGTTTGGATAACCTGCGTATTCTGCTGCCGATGATCACCAGCGTAGCAGAGCTGGAGTCCTCCAAATTGTTAATCCACCGTGTCTTCAACGAGCTGCTGGAAGAAGGGTTCAAGGTCAAGATGCCGCATATCGGGGTCATGATTGAAGTGCCGGCAGCGGTGTATCAGGTGCGCGAATTATCTGTGCGGGTCGATTTCCTGTCAGTTGGCAGCAACGACCTGACCCAATATCTACTTGCCGTGGATCGCAATAATGCGCGTGTGGCTGACCTTTACCAGGCCTTTCACCCGGCGGTGTTGCGCGCTCTGCAGCATATCGTTACGGAAGGGCACGCTGAGCGTGTCAGCGTGGGGATTTGTGGTGAATTGGCGGGTGATCCCGGTGCGGCTATCCTGCTGATGGCGATGGGTTACGATGTGCTGTCGATGAACGCCACCAACCTGCCCAAAGTGAAGTCGGTCATTCGCAGTATCAGCCTGAAGCAGGCCAAAGCCTTGCTGGCCGAGGTGATGACGATGGTAAATGCCGAGCAAATCCGCCAGCGCCTGGATCAGGCTTTGAAAGAGGCAGGTGTCACACGGTTGATCCGGCCTTCTGCACAGGACTGATCCGGCTTGTCGCCGCCACTGGAAACTTTGCATGATTTAACTGCCGCCGCGTGGGTGATTGAACGATTAATGGTGTTATGATTGCCCGCGTTTCCGACTCCACAGGCTATTTATCCGCTATGTTGACCTATCCCGAGATCGATCCTGTCGCACTGGCTATTGGTCCCCTCAAAATACACTGGTATGGCGTCATGTACCTGCTGGCTTTTGCCAGCGCCTGGCTGATCGCCATGCATAGAACCAAAGCGCCCCACGCCCTCATCACCAAAACCCAGGTTGAAAATTTGATTACCTATGGTGCCTTCGGCGTCATCATTGGTGGTCGGGTCGGTTATGTGGTGCTCTATCAATTTGAAACCTGGATGAATGATCCGTTGTGGCTGTTCCGTGTCTGGGAAGGCGGAATGTCGTTTCATGGCGGCCTTATCGGCGTCATCCTGGCCATGCTGATTTATGCTCATCGCATCCATAAACCCTACATCGCATTGATGGACTTTATTGCGCCTGCCGTTCCATTGGGACTTGGCTTTGGCCGGCTCGGAAATTTTATTGGCCAGGAACTATGGGGGCGGGTCACGGATAGCCGTTGGGGTATGATTTTTCCTCGCGATCCCTCGGGCTTGCCGCGTCATCCTTCCCAGCTATATCAGGCGGCGCTGGAAGGTTTGGTGCTCTTTATTATCCTGTTCTGGTTCTCGCGCAAGCCGCGTCCGCGTGGTGCCGTCTGTGGTCTCTTTCTGGTGGGTTATGCCACTTTCCGCTTCCTGGTAGAGTTCGTGCGCGAGCCCGACAGTCATATCGGCTTTGATTTGTTGGGCTGGATGACCCGCGGGCAGCTGCTGTCTATCCCACTGTTTGTGCTGGGCGTAGGCTTGATGGTGTATGCCTATTGGCCAACCAAAACGCCGGACGCTGTAACCGCCAGCAAAAACTCATGAGCGGATGTTGAGAGAGTCATATAAATGAAACAATACCTGGATCTGATGCGTGATGTCGTGGAAAACGGTATCCAGCGCGGTGACCGCACCGGTACCGGAACCCGCTCTGTCTTTGGCCGGCAGCTTCGATTCGATCTTGCCCAAGGGTTTCCCCTGGTGACGACCAAGACGGTTCACCTGAAAAGTGTCATTGTCGAATTGCTCTGGTTTTTGCAGGGGCGCACGGATGTGGGCTGGTTGCAGGAGCGAGGCTGCAGCATCTGGAACGAATGGGCGACAGCAGATGGAGAGCTTGGCCCTGTATATGGCAAGCAATGGCGTAGCTGGGCTTGTCCGGATGGCAGCACTATCGATCAAATATCCCAGGTTATTGAACAAATCAAAACCCGTCCCACCTCGCGTCGATTGATTGTGAGTGCCTGGAATCCGGCTGATTTGCCTGATGAATCTTTAAGTCCCCAGCAAAATGTTGAGCAGGGGCGAATGGCGTTGGCTGCTTGTCATACCCTGTTCCAGTTTTATGTGGCTGAAGGTAGGTTGTCATGCCAGCTTTACCAGCGCAGCGCAGATCTGTTCCTGGGCGTGCCTTTCAATATCGCCAGCTACGCGCTGTTGACGCATATGGTTGCGCAGCAATGCAACCTGGAGGTGGGTGATTTCGTGCATACCTTTGGTGATTGCCATTTATATAACAATCACATCACTGATGAAATTGTTTACGAACAATTGAACCGTGCGCCAAAAAAATTGCCCAACCTGATCATCAAGCGCCATCCAGGCAGTATTTTTGATTATCAACTGGAAGACTTTGAATTTGCCGGTTACGAACCCCATCCGCGAATTGTTGCGCCGATTGCCATATAACTAATCGAGCGCAGACAACTGGAGTACAACCCTGGTGAAATTAGCCCTGATTGTCGCTACGGCGGCCAACCATGTTATTGGCCGCGAAAATCGTCTGCCGTGGCACTTGCCGGAGGACCTGAGATATTTCAAGGCGGTAACCATGGGGAAGCCCATCATCATGGGGCGCAAGACTTATGACTCCATCGGCAGGCCGTTACCGGGGCGCACCAATATCGTGGTAACGCGCCAGCAGGATTGGACCGCTGAAGGTGTGCAGGTGGCTAGCGACCTGGCTCAGGCCATCAGTCTGGCGGAGCAGGCAGTCGCCAATGCCAACGGGGCGGTTGATGAGGCGATGGTGATTGGCGGAGCTGAAATTTATCGCGCCAGCATAAACCATGCCCATAAGATCTATTTGACGTTAATTGAAAAAAATATTTCCGGGGATGCTTATTTCCCGGAATTATCTCCACAGGAATGGTTAAAAGTATCTGCCATAGAGGGTGACGCCCAATCCTCGGAGCCCCATAAGTTTTTGGTGTTCGAACGAATTGGTCAATAATTAAGCGCTAATAACCTTTGGTTCTTATAAATAGACTGAAAAATGTGCCAAATAGCGCATTTTTCAACCAAATGTTACTTATTGTTGGTTTTGAAATATGTCACTGTTACCGCGGTGATACTTAAGTACACACGTAGAAAGCCTTTTGGATAAAACATTGAATGTGAGCGAAAGCTCTTATTACAATGCGGCGTTCTTAATTGCCTCGCTTCCGAGGCTACGTGGATAACGCGTCTGTGGCACTTCCGTTACTGTCGCAAACTCACTTGATGAAGCACCCGAGTTGGGGGGAATATGAAAAAACAGCGATTGAAAGCCGTGGTTTTATCCACCGTGCTTTCTGCCGGCGCGCTAATGGGTAGCGTTGCTCAGGCAGATCAAACCCTGGATGCAGTTCTCCAGGTAGGTCAAACCAAGACGACCTTGGCACAAGAATCACAAAAACGAATTGATCGACTGGCTCAGGAAACTGATGACCTTACCCAAGAATTCAAAGCAGTCAACAAAGAAATCGAAGGTCTCCGCGTATATAACGCCCAGTTGGAAAAGCAAGTTGCCGCCCAATTGCAAGTGATCAAAGATCTCGATGCTTCTATTGAGCAGGTGACAGTTGTTGAGCGTCAGATTCAACCGCTGATCATGCGTATGCTGGACGCATTGGAGCAATTTATTGCTCTGGATAAACCCTTCCTGCTGGAGGAGCGTCAAAACCGTATCCAGGTGCTGCGCGACAACCAGGATCGTGCTGATATCTCTGTTTCCGAAAAATTCCGCCAGGTGCTCGAAGCTTACAAGATCGAATCCGATTACGGTCGATTCCTGAATGAGTACAAGGCTACCCTCAATGTGGGTGGTCAGGATCGTGAAGTGAATATTCTGCAGGTCGGCCGTGTCTCGCTGATGTATCAAACCACTGACACCGAGTTGTCTGGTGCATGGGATGCGGGGCAAAACGCCTGGGTTGAATTGGATGATTCATACCGCTCTCTCATTCTCAAAGGTTTGCGTATTGCGCGTAAACAGGCCTCTCCAGACATCTTAACCGTACCTGTTCAAGCTCCGGAGGCAGCACAATGAAGATGAAGTTTGTAAAAAGCTGCATGGCTCTCGTAGCCGCAGGTTTGCTGAGCAGCAGTTTTGCTTTGGCGCAGCAGTCTGAAAAGGCCGCAACGCTGGATCAGCTGTTAGACATGGTGAAAAAATCCCAGATCGCTGAAACGGCTGAGCATCGTCAACGTGAAGCCGAGTTCACACGTAACAAGGCCAACCAGGCGAATTTGTTGGCACAGGCTAAAGCGACTCGCCAGGCAGAAGAAACCCGTTCCGAGCGTTTGGAGAAGGTTCACTCTGATCAAGAGTTGCAAGTAACCGCCAAGAGAACCCAATTTAATGAGCGTCTGGGTTCAATGCGCGAATTGTTTGGCCACTTGACATCAACCGCCGGTGACCTGCGTGTGGCTACCGAAAGTTCTCTGGTAAGCGCCCAGTACCCGAATCGCGGTGACTTCCTTGAAGACCTGATCGATAAAATGAACAGCAATACCAAGCTGCCTACTATCGCTGAAATTGAACGCCTGTGGTACGAAGTTCAGCGTGAGATGGTTGAAGGTGGTCGTGTTAGCAAATTCAACGGTGTCGTCATTAAGCCTAACGGAGACAGAGCTGAGCAGGAAATCGTACGTATCGGCGCATGGAACCTGGTGTCTAATGGTCAGTACCTCAGCTTCGATGGCAGTAAAATTGAAGAGTTGCCACGTCAACCGGATGGTTACTCTGCCGGCGCTTCCAAGCTGCAAGCTGCTAACTCCGGGTTGACTGGCGTGGGTATTGACCCAACCGGCCCAACGGGTGGTTCATTGCTGGCGGCTCTCATTAATAAAGAGTCTCTCAGAGAGCAGTGGCATCACGGTGGTCTTGTTGGTTACGTGATTACTGGTGTGGGTGTCTTTGGTGTATTGCTTGGTTTGTGGCGTATTCTGGTTCTCTTTGGTCTGAGTGCCAAGGTTAACGCGCAACTTAAATCTTCCAAGCCAAACACTAACAACCCCTTGGGTCGCGTGCTCAAAGTAGCTGAAGACAATCCAAAAGCGGACAATGAAACTCTGGAGCTGAAGCTCGAAGAAGCGGTTCTGAAAGAGCGTCCTGCTATTGAGAGCGGCTTGGCCATATTGAAAATTATCGCCGCCGTTGCACCGTTACTGGGTCTGCTTGGTACCGTAACCGGTATGATCGAGACCTTCCAGTCGATCACCATCTTCGGTGCTGGCGACCCTAAAAACATGGCTAGCGGTATTTCCGCTGCGTTGGTCACCACGGTACTCGGTCTGGTTGTTGCAATTCCTGTAGTTCTGATGCATACCCTGGTTAACGGTCGCGCCAAGCGCATCGTTCATGTCCTGGAAGAGCAGACTGCAGGTATCATCGCCGAAAACGCTGAACGCAAGTAGGAGATAACTCATGCAGGCATTAATGGACGCATTTGCAGCCATTGGAGCCTTTATGGATCAGGGCGGCCCTTTGATGTATTGGATTGCCGCCCTTACCTTTGTTATGTGGACGCTGGCTTTTGAACGCGTCTGGTATTTCAAGGGGAGTCTGAAAGGTGACGTACAACGATCTCTGGATGCCTGGGAGGCGCGCAAAGAGCGTAACTCCTGGAATGCGCACCAGATTCGTGAGGCTATGATTTCGCGCATGTCCGACAGGATCCAACAGAACATGGATATGATTGCAACCTTGATTGCGGTTTGTCCTCTGATGGGTCTGCTCGGTACGGTAACCGGTATGATTGAAGTGTTTGGCGTGTTGGCTACCACAGGTGGCGGTGATGCCAAACAAATGGCTGGTGGTGTATCGAGAGCAACTATCCCCACAATGGCGGGGATGGTGGCGGCACTGTCCGGTTTATTTATCAATACCTATTTGACCCGTATTGCAGAGCGTGAAAATCAACTGTTTGCCGATCACCTGACGATGGATCACTAAGGTTCATGTGCTAAAGAATTAACCGAAGAGATTTCTCATGGCCAGAAATAGTGCAAAACCCGAAGAAGAAGCTCAGGCGATCGACCTGACGCCCATGCTTGACGTGGTCTTCATTATGTTGATTTTCTTCATTGTTACGGCAACTTTCATTAAAGAAGCTGGTATCGAAGTGAATCGTCCTGAAGCGACCACAGCGGATGAGAAAAAGCGTGCCAGTATTCTGATTGCTGTCAGCAATAATAATGAAATCTGGATTGATAAAAACCGTGTTGATCCGCGCGGTGTTCGTCAGGCTATTGAACGCCTATTGGCTGAAAATCCCAAAGGAACTGTGGTAATCCAGTCTGATAGTGAAGCCAGTATCGAGCTGTTAGTTGATATCACCAACGCTGCACGTGAAGCAGGCGTGAATGATGTCGCTGTCTCAACTGAAAAGAAATAGGCCGCTATGAACATTGCAAGAGTAGGTATAGCTGGAGGCTTGGGGGTGGTTGCCACCTTCCTGCTTCTGTTTTTGATGCATTCGTTGATCAACAAAGATCTTGGTGAAGCTCCAGAAGAGAAAGAGACCAAGATTGCTGATATTCAAATGCCAAAAACCGAGATTGAGACACGCTACGAAGAAGCGAAGCCGGAGAAGCCGGAAGAGCCTCAGACCCCTCCGCCTAATATCCCGGAGCCGGAATTTGATGCACCAGATGCTAATCTTGATGGTCTCAATATGGAGGCTCCGACCTTCGAGTCTAACATCGCCATGAATATTGGCGGTTTTAGTGGTGACGGTGAATACCTGCCTATCGTAAAGGTTGCTCCTGAGTATCCCAGTAATGCAGCTTCGCGTGGTATTGAAGGTTTCTGTACGGTGGAATTTACTGTAACAGTTAACGGGTCTACCAGAGATGTGGTTGCTATTGATTGCACCACGAAAGATGGTAAGCCGACCTCGGTATTCAATCGTGCATCAATTCGCGCTGCGGAAAGATTCAAATATCGTCCGAAGGTTGTTGATGGAGTGCCGATCGAAGTCCCGGGTGTCCGTAACAGATTCGTGTACGAGTTGGCGAAGTAAGCAAGAGAGGTGTGAATATGAAATCGTTTAAATCGATCGTTTCAACAGCTCTTAATAAGACGTTGCTGGCAAGTGTGTTGGCGATAACGCCGGGTGTTGTAACGCTCGTTGCAACCTCGGTTGCTCCGAACCAGACATTGATTAAGTTTGATGTTGTTGAAGCGCAAGTAAAAGCCAAGAACAAGCAATTTGAGCCGCGTCGTTTGCCTGGTGTAAGCCAGGACTTTGCGAAAGGTTTGACGGAAGCGGGCAATCTGCTGCAGCCGCCAGAGCCGGAAGATGGCAGCAAGCCCCCTGCACCAAATCCGCGTAAAGCATTGGAAGTGTTGAACGGGTTGGCCAGAAACAAAGATAAGCTTAATCCCTATGAGCAGGCACAGCTCTACCAATTCTTTGCCTACGCCTATTACGGCATGGAAGATTTCAAAAGAGCGCGCGAACAATTTGAGCTGGTCTTGCGTCAGGTGCCTAATATTCCGGTCAGTCTGGAAGCTTCAACCACACTCACGGTCGCCCAGCTTTACGGTAATGAAGAAAATTATCGTAAGTCGTTGGATATGATGCTGAAGTGGACTGATTATGTCAGCGAGATCAAACCCGAGCAGCATTATCTGTTTGGTACGCTGTACTATCAGTTGGAAGATAGTAATAACGCCCTGTTAAACATTAATGAAGCTGTGCGCGCACAGGAAGCAGCAGGTAAGGTTCCCCAGGAATCATGGTACGGCTTACAGCGCGGTTTATATTTTGAGAAAGAAGACTATAAAAACGGCGTAGTCGTGCTGGAGAAATTGGTCCGTCACTACCCTAAAGCGTCTTATTGGCGTCAGTTGGCGCAGGTTTACGGTATTCTCGAGCGCGATAAGCAAAAATTGGCTGCTCTTGAAACCGCTTACCTGATGGGCGGCGTCACCGGTGAAAAGGATCTTGTTATTCTTGCGTCTTATTTCCTTGAAGCTGAAGTGCCTTATAAAGCTGCTAAAGTGCTTGATAAAGGTATCAACAAGGATAAATCCATTGAGCCCACCGCTAAAAACCTTGAGTTGCTCGCTAACTCATGGCGTGCGGCAGCGGAGTACGATAAGTCTCTGGTTGAAATGGAAAAGGCAGCAAGAAAATCAGACGATGGTAACCTGCTTCATACGCTAGCCACGCTTTACAGTCTCAATGATCGTTTTGAAGATGCTATCGAAGCCGGTAATGCGGCGTTGAAGAAAGGCCAGTTGAAACGCAGAGATCAGGCATTGCTTGCTATTGGTAATGCTGAATTGAGTCTGGGTAAATTCGATGCGGCCATTAAGTCCTTCAAAGAAGCTGCAAAGGATGAGCGCAGTGCTAATCTGGCCAAGCAATACATCACCTTTGCTGAGAGAGAAAAAGCGCGCGTTGCGTCATTGAAGCAAAGTTAATAGCGTTAAACCGATCCAATAAAAAAGCCAGCATCAGCTGGCTTTTTTATTGCCAAAAATTTGAAAACCCCCATCGCTTCACTGGCATTCTGCGATGGGCGCTAAGCACTAATTATCCAATATGGTTAGATCCCTTACTGCACCTTTGTCAGCGCTTGTGGCGAGCATGGCATAGGCTTTGAGTGAAGCACTGACTTTACGCGGACGACTCTCTACAGGCTTCCATGCTTTGGCGCCTTTTGCTTCCATCTCCTGGCGGCGTTGATTTAATTCCTCATCACTCAGCGCAACGTCAATGCTGCGATTGGGGATGTCGATACGAATAATGTCACCGTTCCGGATCAGGGCGATGTTGCCTCCTCCCGCCGCCTCGGGCGATACGTGGCCGATAGACAGCCCCGATGTGCCCCCGGAAAAACGCCCGTCAGTTAACAGGGCGCAGGATTTACCTAAACCTTTGGATTTGAGATAACTGGTGGGATACAGCATTTCCTGCATGCCCGGGCCACCGCGTGGGCCTTCGTAGCGGATAACCACCACTTCGCCGGCTTTAACTTTACCGTTAAGGATATGTTCTACTGCCTGGTCCTGGCTTTCGATGACGTGTGCGGGCCCCTCAAAAACCCAGCAGCTTTCATCTACGCCAGATGTCTTCACCACACAACCATCGACAGCGATATTGCCGCGCAATACTGCCAGCCCACCTTCATTTGAATAAGCGTTCTGAATAGAACGGATACATCCTTCCTGGCGATCAATATCAAGTGTCGGCCAGCGCGTGGATTGGCTAAACGCAACTTGTGTGGGAATGCCTGCAGGGCCGGCTTTGTAGAAATTTTTCACCTCAGCGGATTCAGTGGACATGATGTCCCATTGATCCAGTGCTTCCTGCATGGTTTTGCTGTGAACCGTGGGCACATGGTTATGCAGTAAACCGGCGCGGTTGAGTTCTGCCAGGATGCCAAACACGCCCCCCGCCCGATGAACATCCTCTATGTGGTACTTGGGTGTGTTAGGTGCAACTTTGCAGAGCTGGGGAATCTTGCGTGAGAGCCGGTCAATGTCGGCCATGGTGAACGGTACTTCACCTTCCTGGGCTGCCGCCAATAAGTGCAGGATCGTGTTGGTCGAACCGCCCATGGCGATATCGAGAGCCATGGCATTCTCAAACGCCTCAAAACTGGCAATCGAACGGGGCAGAACGCTCTCATCGTCCTGCTCGTAATAACGTTTGGTGATCTCAACAATACGGCGCCCGGCTTCCAGAAAAAGCTGTTCGCGGTCAGCGTGAGTGGCCAGCACGGAACCATTGCCAGGCAGAGAGAGCCCCAGGGCTTCGGTAAGGCAGTTCATGGAATTGGCCGTGAACATGCCGGAACAGGAGCCGCAGGTGGGGCAGGCCGAACGTTCGTAAGCGTCCACTTTTTCATCGGAGGCGGTGTCATCGGTACCGATAATGATGGCATCGACAAGGTCCAGCTTATGATCTGCCAGCTTGGTTTTACCGGCCTCCATCGGACCACCTGATACAAAGACGACCGGTATATTCAAACGCATGGCGGCCATGAGCATGCCGGGAGTGATCTTGTCGCAGTTGGAGATACAGACCAAGGCATCGGCACAGTGGGCGTTCACCATGTATTCCACAGAGTCAGCAATAATGTCGCGCGACGGCAAGCTATACAGCATCCCATCGTGACCCATTGCTATACCGTCATCCACAGCGATGGTATTGAATTCTTTGGCAACACCGCCTGCCTTTTCCACTTCCCGCGCAACCAGTTGACCCAAGTCTTTGAGGTGAACGTGACCTGGTACAAATTGGGTAAACGAGTTGGCGATGGCGATGATGGGCTTATCAAAATCCCCGTCTTTCATGCCGGTGGCGCGCCATAGTGCGCGGGCGCCAGCCATATTGCGACCGGCGGTGGTGGTTTTGGAGCGATAAACAGGCATAGCCAACCTCGGTAGAAGCAGTTTTCGGAGTAGTAAAAAAGGGGTCAATCATAGCAGAAAAGCCCGAGGGTGGCCCGTCAGGCGTGATGGCCGTCGCGGACAGCGGCCGGCCTCTTGAACACGGATACGGGTTGGCTAAGCCAGGTTTTTAACGAAGATCTTTGAGTTGCGCTGGTAGTTATACAAACTCTGGCGGGCCATCGGTAAATCACTGAGGTCACCTTGGGCGAAGCCCTGCTCGATAAACCAATGGGCTGTTTGGGTGGTGAGCAGGAAGAGCTGCCTGATATGTTGTTTGCGCGCCTGCTTCTCCATATGTTCCATTAAACTTGCCGCGCGCCCCCCTTTGCGATAATCGGGATGCGTCGCCACACAAGCGAGTTCGGCCATATCACCATAGGGATAAAGCGCTGCGCAGGCGATGATGGTGCCATCCTTTTCCATGACACTGAATTTATTGATTTCGGTTTCCAGCACTTCGCGGGAACGACGCACCAGGATACCGTCATTTTCCAGAGGGGTAATTAATTCGATGATACCGCCAACGTCATCAATAGTAGCCGTGCGAAGTTGTTCGTACTGGCCGGAATAAACCATGGTCCCCAAGCCATCCCGAGTGAACAGCTCAGTTAATAGAGCACCATCGGTGGCATAGCTGACCAATTGGGCACGTGCGACCCCTTGCAGGCAGGTCAGGTAACAAGCGCTTAGCGCCTGACGCAGATCGGGATGAATCGTTTGGCCTTCCGTTTCGAGAAACTCCTTGCATTCCTGCAAAGACAACTGCCGCACTAGCTCACCGGCATTGTTGATGACGCCGTCTCCATCGATAAACGCTATAAGTTTATCGGCCTTGATGGCGGTGGCGACATGCGTTGCTACATCACTGAAAGACAGATTAAATACTTCACCGGTGGGCGAATAACCCAGCGGTGAAAGCAATGCGATAGCGCCGGAATCGAGTGCGGTTTGCAAAGGTTTCGTATTGACCTTGCGCACCTTGCCGGTGTGCTGCAGGTCCACGCCATCGATAACGCCATGGGGCATGGCGACGGCGAAATTTCCGCTTAACACCTGCATGTGCGCACCGTGCATGGGGGAATTGGGAAGGCCAGTGGATAACATGGCCTCCATGGTGATCCGCGCTTCGCCAATCGCCTGGATGACGCAATTCAGGCTCGCGCTGTCAGTAATGCGTAAATTGTGATGAAACTGACTTAGTGTGCCGGCCAGTTGCAAACGTGCATCAATTTGTGGACGTGCACCGTGCACCACCACCAGGCGAACACCAAGGCTGTTAAGCAGCGCAATGTCATGAATGATGTTGCTGAAATTGTCATGCTTGAGTGCCTCGCCGGGCAGCATCAACACAAAGGTTTTTCCCCGGTGCTTATTGATATAAGGCGAGGAATGGCGAAACCATTTAACGTAGTCCTGAGTGTTGGTCGGCACGATCTCTTCTCTTCTAAAATCGAAATAATGCAAGCTTAGCGATAAATGCTGGTAAACAGAAGCCAGTGCTGTGTATCAGATTTAATCGAGGCAAAATTTTTGTATCAAGCCGCGAATGATGGCGATAGCCGGTTCAATCTGTCGTGTGTCAATAAACTCATCGGGTTGATGAGCCTGATTGATGGAGCCGGGTCCAAGCACCACGGTTTGCATACCGAGCTGTTGCATAAAGGGTGCCTCGGTAGCAAAAGCAACGCTCTCGCTGCGTTTACCGGTAAGCGCCTCGCAGGTTTGCACTAAGGCAGAATGCTCATCTTCGGCGAAGGCATCGACGCCTTCAAATAAGGAAGACAAAATAATGTCGGTGCCGGTGGCCTGGGCAATAGGATTTAAACGCTGCTGAATAATACGGCGCACCTCATCGTTATCCATACCAGGTAACAGGCGCAGATCAAAATGCAGTTCACATTCACCGCAAATGCGATTCGCACCATCGCCACCGTGTATGCACCCCAAATTCAGCGTGGGGACGGCAACAGCAAAACCGGGGTTGCGGTAGCGGGTTTGTAATTCAGCGCGCAATGAGATTAATTCGCTCATGACCTTATTCATGCTATCAAGCGCGCTATTACCCAGGGCGGGATTGGACGAGTGACCACTGCTGCCCTGTACCCGAATTGCCTCCATCATAATGCCTTTATGCATGCGCACCGGCACCAACTCAGTAGGCTCACCAATCACGGCATAGCGTCCTTTGGGAGTGCCGCTCGCTGCCAGGGCACGGGCGCCGCTCATGCTGCTTTCCTCATCGGCCGTCGCGAGGATAATCACTGGCTGCTTCAATGGCATATTCAAGTAAGGTTTTAATGCTTCGATTACTACCGGAAAAAAGCCCTTCATATCGGTGGCGCCCAAACCAAAAAGCTTGCCGTCTTTCTCCGTCAGTTTAAACGGATCAGTCTGCCAGCGATGCGTATCATAGGGCACGGTATCACTGTGTCCTGCCAATACCAGCCCGCCGTCACCCTCACCCAGTGTGGCGATTAAATTTGCTTTGCCCTTTTGCGGCAGCGGCAGGATTTTGGTTCGCAGGCCCATCTCATCCAGCCAATTAGCCAATAATTCAATGACCGGGAGGTTCGGCATGTCCCATTCAGGCACGGCACAACTGACCGATGGAATGGCAACCAGCTGCTGCAATTGCTGTTGGTAGTGTTTGGCATTAAACGTCATAACGCTTCAATATCGTGTGGTGAACGAAAAACCCATCATACTCCAGATAACTAAAAACATGGCAAGGCAATATCTGCATAGGCTGGTAAATTCAGCCGGTGGACGCTCTCTGGCATTAACGATATCCTTCAATTTACCTGTCAAACTTGCTGGAGATGATCCTTGAACGATACCCGGGTTAATCGCATTGTTATTGTCGGAGGCGGCACAGCCGGTTGGATGGCGGCAGCAAGTCTGGCCCGTTTTTTTGAGGGCAAACCCGGCAACATTATCCTGATTGAATCGGAGCAAATCGGCACAGTTGGCGTTGGTGAAGCGACTATCCCGGGCATTCGCGCCTTTAACCTTTCACTAGGCATTGATGAAATTGATTTTATCAAGAAGACCAACGCTACTTTCAAATTGGGCATTGAGTTTCGTAACTGGTATCAGAACGGCTCCACTTTTTTTCATCCATTTGCAGACTATGGTTTGCCATTAAACGGCGTTGAGTTTCATCATTATCTTGCGCGTCTTCGCGCCGCAGGTGAAGCCGTTGATATCGCTGATTACAGTTTTCCTATTCAGTTGGCCCGTCGCGGACATTTTGCCCAGCCCCATGAAAAACCACCGACGCCCCTGGCAGATTATGGTTACGCTTATCATTTTGATGCGGCGCTTTATGCAGCGTACCTGCGTGACTATGCGGTTGCGCGCGGCGTTGTGCGCATGGAAGGTAAGGTTGCGTCGGTCAAGCTGCGTTCACAGGATGGCTTCATTGAATCGGTGATGATGGAAGACGGAGCGGAGATCGCAGGACAACTTTTTATTGATTGTTCGGGCTTTCGCGGTTTATTAATTGAGGAAGCGTTAGATACTGGCTACGACGACTGGCGCTGCTGGTTGCCCTGTGACCGTGCTGTTGCGATACAAAGTGAATTGATTGGTGAACCCACGCCATATACTCGCACCACAGCTCACGAAGCCGGATGGCAATGGCGTATTCCGCTACAACATCGCACAGGCAATGGTTATGTCTATTCAAGCCGTTTCATCACTGATGAGCAGGCCCGGCAGACATTACTTACTCATCTCGATAGTGCTCCGATAAAGCAGCCGCGCCAATTTGATTTTGTCACGGGTCGACGAAAAAAAATCTGGAATAAAAATTGTTTTGCCTTGGGGCTCGCTTCAGGTTTTCTGGAACCGCTGGAGTCGACGAGCATTTCCCTGATCCAGACCGGCATCAGCAAGCTACTGCAATTTTTTCCTGATACAAGCTTTAATCCGCACGATATAACAGAGGTCAATCGTTTACATCATCACGAGTTTGAACGTATACGGGACTTTCTCATATTGCACTACAAAGCTACTGATCGCAGTGATACGGAATTCTGGCGCTTTTGCCAGGCCATGCCAATACCGGATTCCCTTGCGCACAAGATGCAGGTTTATGAAAGTCGCGGCCATGTCGTGATGTACGAGCCTGAAGCCTTTGAGAAGGAAAGCTGGGTCACCATGTATATGGGATTCCATCGTTACGCCAGACGCTACGATGAGCGTGCGGATAATATCAGTCTTGCGGATCTGAAAAGCCAGTTAGCCAGGATGCGTCAAATGATTAAGGTTGCCGCTGATCAAGCGATGACTCACGATCATTTTATTGCCCGGCATTGCGCAGCAGAACAACTTATGGAGTGACCGCGCAATGAGTTGCAATAAAGTTTTGATGCGTTGGCACCGCGTCCACGGCGCGTCGGATGGCGTTGCGCATTTCCGTGAGACTTTGTACCAGATAATCTTCGTCCAATGCATTGACACGCGCATCATAAGTCTTTGGCAGTATTTCAAAGCCGTGATAAATGGCAAGCCAGCTGGGCAACCCAAAAATCTCTATCGGATAGCGAAGCAAATCGCCTTGTTTGATAAAGGCATCGATTTTCTTTTGCAGGGGCAGAGGAACGCTGGTGTTGCGGCATTGATCCCACAAAGGCTTCCCAACGCGCTGATTGGCTTTGTAATGCAGAATAATAAAATCCCGTACCCTTTCGTATTCCTGTGCAGTCAGGTCGTTGAATTTATCGACGTCTGCCTGGGTGTAATAAGGGCGGGGAAAACTGTGGCGAATTTTTTCAATGGCCGTTTCCACCAGCGCAATACTGGTAGACTCCAATGGCTCAAGGAAACCACTTGCCAGGCCGACGGCAATACAGTTTTTATTCCAGGCCTGCTTGCGTCTGCCGGCGGTAAATGTAAAGCGACGCGGTTCGTGCAATAAAGGGCCATCAATATTTTTCTTCAAGATAGCAACGGCTTCGTCTTCACTCATATAACGACTGCAATAAACATGGCCATTGCCTTGGCGATGTTGTAGCGGAATACGCCATTGCCATCCGGCCGGATGCGCTTGGCTGATGGTGTAAGGTGGTGGATCCCCGGCGAGTTCACTTTGTACCGCTATGGCGCTGTCGCACAACAACCATTCGCTCCAATCCTCGTAACCGGTTTTTAAGGTTTGTTCAATTAATAACGCCCGGAAACCCGAGCAGTCGATAAATAGATCACCGCGAATGTCTTCGCCATTATCCAGTTGTAAAGAAGCCAGGGAATGATCAGTCGGGTGTTGATGCACCGCATCGATTCGCGCGTCAATTCGTTTTACGCCATGCTGCTCGGCATAATCACGCATTAACCCGGCAAACAAAGCCGCATCAAAATGTAGCGCCCAATCGAATACGGATAGCTCGGATGGCGGGTTAGGTGAGGGTTCGATAAATCTGTGATGCGCCGCCAGCTGTACGCCCAGGGAATATTCCGATAAATCACCGGCATCCTTGTTTTGTTCACGTAATTTCATCCAGTAGTGATGAAATTCAATGCCGTTGGCCCGCTGTCCATATAAGCCAAAGGGATGGATAAACTGACTGCCGGGGCGCAACCAATCGCGGAACTGGATGCCGAGTTTGCAGGTGGCACGGGTAGCCCGCATGACATCGAGATCCTGCATGCCCAGTTCACCATAAAAACGTCGCAAAGTAGGTATAGTCGCCTCGCCCACACCCACCGTACCTATCTCTGACGATTCCACCAGCGTGATGTTGATCGAAGTCTTGCGAAAGTGTTTGCTCAAGCTTGCCGCTGTCATCCAACCGGCCGTACCGCCGCCGACAATAATGATGTGGTTTACAGGTTTTTTTTGCACGTGAGAACCTTTATCCAGATTATGCAAGGCGATTTTTTGTTATCAGGAAAGCAAAAACCGCCGCAGATGCCTCGCGACATACTGCGGCGGTTCCTGTTGTATCAAAGCGAGCTGTAATTGAAAAGCACTCTTTTTTACAAGGTGTTAGAAGTTTACGCGAGCTCCCAGTGCCCAGCGTGCTTCATAGATGTTTTGGAAAGCTTTTTGATCTTTAAACTCCAGGTAGGTTTGCTGGAACTCTTCGGTAATGTTGGAACCATTTATATAAAGGTCTACATTATCGGTAACAGTCCAGGTGACGTTCATATCCAGTTGACCATAATCATCTTGATAAAGGCTTTGCATTCCTGTTGCTGGGCTACCGGCAGTGATCAAGCGTGGTGATCGGAAATTGTAAGCCAATCTTGCGGAGAGGAATTCATTTTCGAACCAGCCAACCACGTTGTAGGTGTCTTCAGAGTTATTGACGAAAGGCAATTCTTTGCCACCTAATCCTGCAGCGTCTTGAGAGCTGTCAGAGAACGTGTAGTTGACATCGAAACCGAAATTCGAAATAAAGCCATCAGCAAAGTCACTAAAAGCTACTTTAGCTGCAAGCTCTACACCCTCCACCTTACCACCAGTACCCTGTACTGGCGCTGTGAACGGCCAAGGCCCGCGATTGATGCCATCGGTGTCCGGTTCGTCCAGATAAATCGTGCCAGTCTGTACGAAACTTTCAATATCGATATGGAAAATCGCTGCACTCAGCGCAGATGCGTTCCCGACGTACCACTCAGCTGACAGATCGATATTGTCAGCGCGTGTTGGATCAAGATCGGGGTTGCCTGATAGTGAACCGCTGCTAACGCGCATGCAATTACAATCCTCATTAAAGACCCGACCTACCGATTTGGCGCCACCCCAATCGAGAAGGTTCAAAGGTTGCATGGTTTTTCCATAACCAAACCGCACTTTTAAATCATCTGTAATATCGTAAGCAAGGTTTAGACTTGGTAGCACGTCTGTATAGCTGCGCTGAGTTACTTCGTCTCCGGCGTCATAATTTACGCCTGAATGAGGTACCGCATCGCCCGTAACGTTTTGAATAATCGTCAAGTCCGTTTCAACAATTTTAATGCCTAAATTACCTGTCAGATTTCCAGCTTCAAAATGAATTTGGGTGAAATAACTAAATTCATCCAATCCCACTCCATAACTTTGGCCGGGTTGGTTAAATTTGGTTTGTGCGCCAAAAACCTTTTCCTGATATGCGAGGGTGTTATCGAGCTCTCGTGGGTCCACAGCCCATACACCGGGAATGCCTTTGACAGGACCAAAGTCATCAATCCATACCACATTATTCCACTCATCAATTCGAGTTGGCGGCAACAATGTGTAACCCAAAAAGTTCTCACGTTGACCGGTCACATTACCGTCTTCATCTTTGACGTCATACAGAACTCTATCCCCGTTTTCATCAACTTCGTACTCGCCTTGAATCAAATCCGGATCGCATTCTGCAGTACCGGCAAATTGGTCCACTGCTTTCCATTGTGCCGAACAGCCTGTCTCAGGGAAATTTGCAAAATATGAGAAAACGTTGTGATCTACCGTGCGTTCACTTTGGCGAAGGCCGAAATCAACAGCAGTAATGAATGGCGCTTCATCAAATTCATATTTCCACTTTGTACTGAAGGTATTCATTGTTCCATCGTCATCGGTATTGTTTTCTGATGACATGGCTCCGATGTGATATGAGTCTTTGCTGGCCATATAGTCGGCCACGGTCATCATCCCCTGGCCGCCATTAACGACCTGATCGAAGCCGCCGAAGACCGGATGTTTCCCGGATGCATCGTAGGTGATACGGAACTCATCGTCTTCAATACCGCCAGGTGAGAAATCAGCGGCACAGCCACCCAGTTCACCGATGACCTCTTGATCGGGACCACAATAAATTGAGTCTGCTGGCATCAGTCCGCCCGGGCCTGTTACCAGGGTGCCTTGGTCAATGCTCAGCATATCGCCTTCAACATAGCCATGGCGCATGCTAGCGGTAGCATCGGCACGAGTGACTCGCACTTGCCCGCTTAAAGGACCGTCATTGTCAAAATTCAGCTCAATGCTGCCGTTGCTGGATTCCTCTTCATTGAAATTAACTTGAGAGAAGGACTGCAAGCGGTAAGGCCTGGCACTGAAGGAATTAACGGTTCTCCAGTTATTGCCGCTTTCGTCGACGAAACTGGCGCTACCGAAACCTTCTGCGTAGGCGTAGTCAGCGAATGTTTGCCAGCGATTATTGTGAGAAAAGCCGGCCCGGCGGTTGTAACGTTCCTGCTTACTATAAAAGTAATCGGCAACCAACTCGACGCTATCGGTTAATTGAGCCTGAAAGGATAAATTGAGGCCGTCACGATTGCGCTCTTCTTCCTTGTGGAAGGCTGCAAAACCTTGAGGCACGACATGATAGATATCAGCATCAATAGCTGGCGTGCTCCAGGTGTGGTTATTGTTTGTTGCACCGATGCCGCCGTTTTCAGATGTATCAAAGTAGCCGTTGTAATCGGTAGCCAGATTTTTTTCCGTGGTGACAGCGCTTATCAGAAATCCAACGGTGTCATTTTGCCAGCCGATCAAGCCGCTAATTGTCGGGTCCACTTCCTTGCTGATGGAACCATAGTCTCCCTCAGCAGAGGCCGCGAAGGTCCAGCCTTCATCAAGATCGAAAGGCCGACGTGTCTTGAGGTCAATGCTGCCGGCAATACCCAGGGTTGTTAAAGAAGCCAGGGGAGATTTATAAACATCCGCCCCAGAGAACAATTGGGACGGAAGATCTCCGAAATCAGCTCCAGAGCTGTCAATCGTCGTCGCACTCAAGAATGTTTCGCCATTCAGCGAGGTTGCAACATTGCTTAAACCGCGGATCTGCACTGGGCCACCTTCACCCGCGGTGCGTTCTACTTGAATACCAGGAATCCGCTGCAGTGAGTCTGCGATGGTTACGTCAGGCAATTTACCAATGTCTTCAGCTGAAATTGCATCGACGACAGAAGGGGCATTTCGCTTGGTGTTTACGGCGTTTTGCTGCGACGCATAAACCCCCGTTACCACCACTTCTTCCACCAGATTTTCCTGCGCTTGCACGCAGACCGATGCCAACAAACAGGAAGAAATACTGGATGCGAGTAATGTCTTCCGGAACGCCTTTCTATGAGCTTCCATAGGTGTCTCCTCAATTTATATTGATTGTTTTTAACGTCGATTCGGGTGCGCGGTCGTGTGTATGACCTGCCCGGCCTTCCCAATCATTGCTGTCCTATCCCATCAATCAGCCGTAGCCGGTTGATCTGGCATCCGTATCTGTAATGGTTGGGAGCGGGCGGACAATGGCACCCGTGACACTTTTAAACCCCGGTGGACAACGTTGTCAATTGCTTCGACGACTGCTGTCGCTGCTGTCGACATAAGAACGCGATAATTTTATTGGGCAAAATTTTTAACTTATTGAAAAGTAATGGATTGTTTAAAGAAGAATAAAAAAGAAAAGGTTTGTAAATTATTTGACAACGTTGTTTATGCGCCAGGTTGAATCCAGGGTGTGCAAAAATGGGGCGCATGGGGGATCGAGCTATGGAGAGTAAAACGTGGGAATGTGAGGATGATGCGCTGACAGCTCGCCAGCGCATCATCGGCTGTCAGGAGAACAGGCCTTTGAAGAAGAAGAAAAACAGGATGGAAAGGCCGGCACCGGCAGGCAGGGTAATGATCCAGGACATAAAGATACTGCCGATAACGCCAAGGTTGAGGGCGCCGATACCGCGTGCCAGCCCAACGCCCAATACGGCACCCACCAGCGTATGGGTGGTGGAAATCGGTAATCCTGTGCCTGAGGCAACCACCACGGTAGCGGCGGCGGCCATTTCGGCGGCAAAGCCACGACTGGGTGTGAGTTCGGTGATTTTTTTGCCGATGGTGGCGATGACCTTCCAGCCATAAGTCGCGAGACCCACGACAATCCCGATGCCGCCCAGCAACAGAACCCAGGGGGCTACCGGCGAACTTGACGTAACAGAGTTGGAATTAATGGTATTGATTACCGCCGCCATGGGGCCGACCGCATTGGCAACGTCGTTAGAGCCATGGGCAAAGGCCATAGCGCAGGCGGTAAAGATCATCAGGATGGCAAATACTCGCTCCACACTGGAGAAGCGATTTTTAGCATCGGCAGCCATGTCCTGGTTGACGCGACTCAAAAAGAAAATGCCGAGCACGGTAACCAGGGCGGCGATTCCCAGAGCGATCAATGTACTTTCACCAAAGCTGAACTTGATGCCCGAGTCCTTGAACACATGGGACAAGCCTTTAAGAATCGTTACCATCGAAATCAGGAAGCCCACCGCAAACATATAGAAAGGGATGTAACGTTTGGCGTTGGTGAAAGGGTCTTCGGTATCGAGGATCAGGTGTTGTACGGAGCGGAAAATCCAGAAAGAAATAAAACCGGCAATAACGGGCGAGACCACCCAACTGGAGACAATGGAAGTAACCGCGCCCCAATCCACGGCATCGACAGAAATACCGACCGCCGCGAAACCGATGATGGCGCCTACGATGGAATGGGTAGTAGAAACCGGCCAGCCGAGAATGCTGGCAATCAATAGCCAGACGCCGGCAGCCAGCAGTGCGGACAGCATGCCATACACCAATAGCTCCGGGGTGTCGCTCATCAATGCCGGGTCGACAATCCCGCTGCGGATAGTGGCGGTCACTTCGCCGCCGGCGAGGTAAGCACCCAGGAATTCAAAGATCATCGCGATCACAATCGCCTGGCGCATGGTCAGGGCGCGGGAACCGACGGAGGTGCCCATGGCGTTGGCGACGTCGTTGGCCCCGATACCCCAGGCCATGAAGATGCCAAAGACACAGGCAAGAATAAGCAAGATGTGGCCGTATTCAGCAATCACGGTCATGATGTGTATTCCTCAAAGATGAAAATCGACGGCTAGCGCGCCAGCAGCAGTTGCAAACGGCCACCGACATCGTGGGCGCGGTTAGAGAGGTCGCCAATCCAGTCGATCACGCTGTAGAGGAACATCACGTCGATAGGCGGCAATTCAGCTTCCAGGCGGAAGAGTGACGAGCGCATGGAGATTTCCAGTTCGTCCGCTTTTTCTTCGAGCTTGTCCAGCTCCTGAATCATCCTTTCTACTACCGCCAGCTCCCGGCCGCTGAAGCCGGTTTCCAGCAATTCATCCAATTCATTGATGGCGGTCAGCGCTTGCTCAGCCGTGCGCACGCCGGACTGCACAAACTCCAGGGTTTGGGTGTGCATATTGGCCGGGATAGTCATCTTGCGGCCCAGCATGATGCCCGCAATATCTTTCGCGCGGTTGGCGATGCGGTCTTGCATGGTGAGCAGTTCGAGCAGGTCGGTACGGGGAACGGGGAGGAAGAGGCTTTTGGGGAGGTGCAGACGCAGTTGCTGTTTTATGTCGTCGGCCTGGTGTTCCAGTTCGGTGATGCCCTTTTGTACCTCTTCGGCTCTGGCCCAGTCATTGGCGATCACCGCCTCAAAAAAAGGAATCAGCTCGCCGGCGGCCTTGACTGCGACGGCCATGTGTTCCTGCATGGGCTTGATCGGCGAGCGGCCAAAGAGGTTGGAAAACGGATTAGCAATGGGCATGTCGGTAGTCCCCTTGAAATAAGCGCTTTAAAGCGGTGCACCCGTAAAAATGTGTGCGCAGTATAAAAACATCGGCTGGCCAGGTCACGCAGGATTTTTACAAATTTATGACGGCCGCGGGCTGTATTTTGTGGCTGAGTCTGCTAAAGCCGGGACCAGCGGTGTCTCCGCCGGACAAGAGCAGCTACAATCCACAGAGCGGGAATTCGCTAAATAAATCCGTGTCCAGTACTGCTTTTGCTGACATTATCCTTGCCCCAATACAGGAATTGCCTTCCCATGAATCATGCTGCGGTTTTTGAAGGTGTGCTTGATCTGCGTCGCCTGGTGACTGACCTGGTGGCCGACGACCGCCTGAAGCAGACAGATGCCAATATGTTGCTGGGTACCACCCGCTCCCGCGAACAGGCCATGATGCACCCGCTGAGTTATATCGCCAGCCAGAATTTCGATGACCTTAAGCGGCCTACCAAAACCCTGGATGGTGATGCCCTGACGGAATGGCTGGCGGAAAAGGCAAAGATGCCGGTGGTACATATCGACCCGCTCAAGATTGACGTGCCCAAGGTGACCGAGGTGATGTCCTACGCCTTTGCCAAGCGCCACGGCATTCTGTGTGTGCAGGTTACCCAGGACCACGTCATTGTTGCGTGCACCCAGCCCTTTATTACTGGTTGGGAACCCCAGATCGAACATGTCGCGCGCAAAACCGTCAAGCGTGTTATTGCCAACCCCACCGATATCGAACGCCATACCGTTGAGTTTTACACCCTGGCCCGCTCGGTCAGCCGTGCCAGCGGCGGCCCGGCGGCATCGGCCGTAACCAACTTTGAACAACTGGTGGATCTGGGCACGGCGACCGACCCCGATGCCAATGACCAGCACATCGTCAAGATTGTGGATTGGCTGTTGCAGTACGCCTACGACCAACGGGCCAGTGATATCCATATTGAACCGCGCCGTGAAGTGGGGCGTATCCGTTTTCGCATCGACGGCGTGTTGCACAATGTGTACGAGTTGCCGATCAATGTGGCCACAGCGGTGACCAGCCGGTTCAAAGTGCTGGCGCGGATGAATATTGCCGAGAAGCGCAAACCCCAGGATGGCCGTATCAAAACCCGGCGCAGCGATGAAAGCGAAGTCGAACTGCGGATGTCGACCCTGCCTACCGCCTTTGGTGAAAAGCTGGTGATGCGGATATTTGATCCGGACGTGCTGCTGCGCAGCTTTACCGATCTGGGCCTGGTGGGTGAAGACTACAATCGCTGGCGCGCTATGCTCGACCGCCCCAATGGCATTGTGCTGGTGACCGGCCCCACGGGTTCCGGTAAAACCACTACGCTTTACTCGTCCCTGCGCCAGATTGCGACGCCGGAAGTGAATGTCAGCACCATCGAAGACCCAATAGAGATGGTGGAAGAATCCTTCAACCAGACCCAGGTTCACCACAAGATCGGCCTCGATTTTGCCGCCGGTATCCGCAGTCTGATGCGGCAGGACCCGGACATCATCATGGTAGGCGAGATCCGCGACCTGGAAACAGCGCAGATGGCGGTGCAAGCCGCCTTGACCGGTCACCTGGTTCTATCCACCGTCCACACCAACGACGCACCCGCCACGGTGGCGCGCTTGCTGGATCTGGGGATTCCTTCGTATTTGATCAACGCCACACTGCTGGGCGTGATGGCGCAACGCCTGGTGCGCACGCTGTGTCCGCACTGCAAAGAGGAGGGACATATCTCAGCGGATGATTGGCAGCAATTGGTGGCGCCCTGGAAGGTGAACGTGCCGCCGAAGATCTGTCGCCCGGTAGGTTGCCTGGAATGTCGCGATACGGGATATCTGGGGCGCCAGGGGCTTTATGAAATCCTGCCGTTATCCGAATCCATCAAGGAAAAGATCACCAGCGATTGTAATTTGCAGGAATTGCGGCGGCAGGCGATGAAAGAGGGAATGCGTACCTTGCGGCTGTCGGGCGCGCAGAAGGTGGCGGCAGGTTTGACGACCGTTGAAGAGGTCATGCGCGTGGCACCGCCACCGGAAAAAGCCTGAGGTTACACCACTAACTTCACACCCACAAATAGCAGCATCGCGGCGAGCGCCGGCCGCAGGTAATGGTCAGCAACACGGTTGGCCAGATGGCTACCGAGGTAGATACCGGGCAGCGAGCCGATCAGCAGGTTGATCAACAAATGCCAATCGACGTTGCCGAGACCTGCGTGGCCTAACCCCGCCACCAGTGTCAGTGGCACTGCGTGGGCAATCTCGGTGCCTACCAGGCGCACCGTTGGCAGCAGAGGATACAGCAGGAACAATGCCACTGTTCCCAGTGCGCCGGCCCCGATGGAGGTGATGGTCACCACCGCGCCCAACACCAGCCCCGTGACGACTGTCGCAATGATTTGTTGGCGGGGATTCATGCGTGTCAGCCACACATCGTTGCGGTGGCTGTATTCCAATAGTTTCTGTTTGAACACAATGGCCAATGCGGTTAAGACCAATGCATAGCCCAGCGTGACTTTAATGAAAGCATCCACACTGCTGGTATCAAAACCCCCGTAACGCAAAACACCCAAGGTAAGCAGCGCCGCCGGTACACTGCCCAGAGCCAGCCACCCGGTCAGGCGCCAATCGATGTTGCGCTTTTTATGATGAACATGAACGCCCCCCGCTTTGGTAATAGCCGCGTAAAGCAGGTCCGTTCCCACCGCGGCGGTGGGGGTGATGCCGAAATGCAAGAGGATCGGCGTCATCAATGAGCCGCCTCCGACGCCGGTTAAACCCACGACAAAGCCAACAACCAGGCCGGCGATAATAAATGCGTATTGGAAATCCATAGGAACCTTGCACAGGAGGGCGACGAACAAGTGGAGCAGGCTATCAGTGCGGCAGGAATAATCAAAATAGAAAATAGTTAGCTCGCTAGAAGCAAATGGAATACAACCCCGGAGGAGGGCCGGCAACGACTTGCGCTTTTGTCCATCCTCACTATAGTCATGTGTAGCAAATCCCTTGGGCTCTGCTCAAGAGTGGCTGATGCTTGCTGCGCGACGACAATAAAATTTCCGGTGGCGGTTAACGAAATCCCTGGGCATCATGAGCGCGGGCAACCAAGGATGTACCGACATAATAAAAGTTTCATTGCGTTACCCATCCCTACAACAATCAAGAGGAAATACCATGGAATATTTTTTAGGTGCCTATAAAAAGTACGCAGATTTTACTGGCCGTGCGCGTCGTCAAGAGTTCTGGATGTTCGTTCTGTTTTACATCATCGTTGGCATTGTACTGGGCATCATCGACGGCATTCTTGGCATGCGGATTCTGGGAGGGTTGTTCTGGTTGGGCTCACTGATTCCCGCTTTGGCCATTGGCGCCAGACGCTTGCACGACACCGGGCGCAGTGGGTGGTGGCAACTGCTGTATATCATCCCGCTGATAGGTTTGATCATTATGATCGTGTTCCTGGTGCAGGACAGTCAGCCGGACAACGAATACGGCCCCAACCCCAAAGCTGTATAACGCCTCCGCTATAAACAATAAAACAGCCGATCCGGTGGATCGGCTGTTTTATTATCTTCAAGTGCGCACCAGCACGCCTGCCAGAATTAAATTCACGGGAAATCCTCCGGCAGCGCCAGGGCTTGAATGTTATTCTTTGGGCAGCCACCCATAACACCCAAGGGATGAATGTTTATGCTAGATCTTTCGCAGTTGCCCGCGCCGCTCCATGAAGCCGGCTCACGTTTTTGGCAACAGTTCGAGCAAGCTATCGCGCAACACCATTTAACCTCACCCAAGCGCCTGCTGGATGAACGGGTATCCGTTGAAGCCTTTTCCCGCCAGGTAACCCGTGCGTTTGTCGGCAGTGAGTATCTTGCCAAAACCTGCGTCCAGTACCCCGAACTGCTGATCGAGCTGATAAGCAGCGGTGAGCTTTTCACGCCCTTGCGTGAGCGGGGGTACGTTGAGCTGGTGGCGGCAGCCGGCGCCCGCCAAACCGATGTGGAGCTGGATAAAACCCTGCGCCGTCATCGCCACCGGGCGATGGTGCGGATCATCTGGCGCGACCTTAATCGACTGGCGAGCATGGTGGAAACTACCGCTGAATTATCCCGCTTTGCCGACACCGCCATTCAGCAGGCGGCTGCTTTCCACTATCGCCAATTGGTTGTCCAGCACGGTGTGCCCATGGGCAAACAGTCGGGTCTGGCCCAACCCTTTATCGTGTTGGGCATGGGCAAATTAGGTGCCTGTGAGTTGAACGTCTCTTCGGATATTGACCTGATCTTTACCTACCCGGAAGCGGGCCATACCACCAATGAGCAGCGTCAGATCAGTAATCAGGAATTCTTCGTCAAACTTGGCCAGCGGGTCATCAAAAGCCTGGATCTGCAAACTGCCGATGGCTTCGTGTTTCGGGTTGACATGCGCTTGCGCCCCCACGGCCAGAGTGGCGCGCTGGTACTGAACTTCGACGCCCTGGAAGACTATTACCAAACCCAGGGGCGCGATTGGGAGCGCTACGCCATGGTCAAGGCGCGCGCGGTGGCTGCCGAGGGCGGTGAACAGGCTGATAAGGCGGTGGCGAATCTGATGGAGTTGCTGCTGCCGTTCACCTATCGCCAATACATCGACTTCAGCGTGATCGAAGCCCTGCGCGATATGAAAAGCCTGATTCGTCGTCAGGTGCAGCGCAAGGGCATGAACCTGGACGTGAAGCTGGGTGAGGGCGGCATCCGCGAAGTGGAATTTGTGGTGCAGGCGTTTCAGCTGATTCGCGGCGGTCGCGATGCGCGGCTGCGCGAACGCCAGGTGTGCAAGATGCTGCCGTTTCTGGAACAGGAAAATTACCTGCCTGCCGGAGCTGGCACGGCGCTGCTGGAAGCATACGAATTTCTGCGCAATACCGAGCATGCTATCCAGGCATTTCAGGACCGGCAAACCCAATCCCTGCCCAGTGACGAACTGGGTAAATTGCGTCTCGCCTGGGTGATGGGATTTGATTCCTGGGATGCCTTCGCCAAAGTGCTTGAAGCTCATCGCGCCCGCGTTAATGAGGAATTCCGCGCGGTGATCGCGGCGCCGGAAGACAACCAGAGCGCCTCAACCAAAGGTGCCGAGCCCTGGATCGGCTTGTGGGACGGCACGCTGGTCGGCGATGAAGCCCAGCGCTTCCTGACCGCTCACGGCTGCGATGCACCGGAACAATTGCTGCAACTGCTCCAACAGTCCCGGGAGAGTCGGGCCGTATTGAGTATGCAGGCCAGCAGCCGGACGCGGCTGGACAGTTTTATGCCGCGCCTGCTGGCCGTCCTGAGCCGTTTCTCCGCCAGCGGGGAAGCCCTGGCAGGTATGACTGAAACGCTTAACCGCATCCTGCCGCTGGTGGAATCCATCGCCCGGCGCAGTGCCTATCTGGTGCTGTTGATGGAAAATCCTACCGCCTTGCATCAACTGGTAAAGCTTTGTTCGATCAGCCCCTGGATCGCCGACCAACTGAGTCACCACCCCGCCTTGCTGGATGAGTTGCTCACACCCGAAAGCCTTTATGCCCCGCCCGATAAAGACGCCTTGCGCGATGACCTGCGCCGTGAAGTATTGCGTCTTGGCTGGGACGACCTGGAAGGCCATATGGAAACCCTGCGTTATTTTCGCTCCGCCCACGCCCTGCGCGTGGCCGCCAGCGAGGTGACCGGCGCCTTGCCACTGATGAAAGTCAGCGACTACCTGACCTATATCGCCGAGGTAATCCTGGAGCATGTGCTGGAGCTGGCCTGGCAGCAAATGATCGCCCGTCACGGTCGCCCCCTGCGCGACGATGGCCGGGCAGATGAACAGCCGGATTTTATTATCGTCGGTTACGGCAAGCTGGGCGGCATTGAGCTGGCCCACGGCTCGGACCTGGATCTGGTCTTTATCCATAACACCCCGGCCAACCTGGCCACCGATGGTGAAAAACCGATTGATAACCTCACCTTCTACACGCGCCTCGGACAAAAGATTATTCACATCCTGAATACATCCACTATCTCCGGCAAATTGTATGAAGTGGATATGCGCTTGCGGCCTTCCGGCAACTCCGGTTTGCTGGTGACCTCGCTGGCGGCATTTGAAAAATATCAACTCAACGAAGCCTGGACCTGGGAACACCAGGCACTGGTGCGCGCACGCGTTACCGCAGGCAGTGCGGAACTGGCAGCAGCCTTTGAAGCCGTGCGCCTGAAAGTCCTGTGCCAGCAGCGCGAATTGCCAGCCTTGCGTGAAGAGGTGCGCAACATGCGCCTGAAAATGCGCGAGCAATTAGGCAGCGGTAAAAATAACGCGCAAAACGAGCAGGTTTTTAATCTCAAGCAGGATGCCGGTGGTATCGTCGATATTGAATTTATGGTTCAATACGCCGTTTTAGCCTGGGCTTGGAAAGAGCCCAAGCTCGCCAAGTACACGGATAACATTCGCATACTCGGAGCACTGGAGGAGGCCGGTCTACTGGACGCCGAATCCGTCGCCCACTTGATCGACGCCTACAAGGCTTACCGATCCACCGGGCACCGCCTCGCGCTACAACGTCAGGAGGCGGTACTGCACAGCAAACAGGGTGAAGGTGAACCCATGTTTGTTACCGAGCGTCAGTTGGTGGGTCGCGTGTGGCAACAGCTGCTCGAGGATCCTTCCGGCCAATAAATCGCAAGGTTCACTGAATTTGAATCATCGCCAGACCATCCGGTGTTGGCGATGGCGTTTCTCTTTATTGATTTTTTGTTAATTTTTTTAGGAGTTGGCTATGTCATTTGCCGATCGCGACGGCGTTATTTGGCTGGACGGCGAGCTGGTCCCCTGGCGCGATGCCAAGGTTCACGTACTCACCCATACCCTGCACTACGGCATGGGCGTCTTTGAAGGGGTGCGTGCCTACAAAAGCGATAGTCGCGGTACCTGTATCTTCCGCTTGAAAGAACATACAGACCGCCTGTTTCGGTCGGCGCATATCATGCGCATGAAGATGCCCTTCGCCAAAGAGCAGATCAACGAAGCCCACAAGCAGGTGGTGCGCGAAAACAATCTCAACGAAGCCTATCTGCGCCCCATGGCATTTTATGGGTCGGAAGGTATGGGTTTGCGCGCGGACAATCTTAAAGTTCACGTGATTGTTGCTGCCTGGCACTGGCCTTCTTACATGTCGCCCGAGGCACGCGACCTGGGCATTAAAGTGCGCACCTCCAGTTACACCCGCCATCACGTCAACATCTCCATGTGTAAGGCGAAAGCTAACGGCCACTACATCAATTCCTTGCTCGCATTGCAGGAAGCCTTGGACAGTGGTTGTGAAGAAGCCCTGTTGCTGGACAACGAAGGTTACGTGGCGGAAGGCAGTGGCGAAAACTTTTTCCTGGTGCGCGACGGTGTGATCTACACCCCAGAGCTGACCTCCTGCCTCGACGGTATTACCCGCAACACCATCTTCCAACTGGCGGCGGATTGCGGTTATGAAATCCGTGAAAAGCGCATTACCCGTGACGAAGTGTACATCGCCGATGAAGCATTCTTTACCGGGACGGCGGCGGAAGTGCTGCCCATTCGCGAACTGGATGGACGCCAGATCGGCGAAGGTCGGCGCGGTCCGGTCACCACGCGGTTGCAAGATTTGTACTTCAAGGCAGTGCGCGGTGAATTGGCCGATCACGGTAATTGGCTGGCGCCGGTAGCCGGCTAACTGACCTGGCCCGGAGGCAAAAAGCCTCCGGGGTAGCGGTAGGCTCTTTTCATTGCCAGGGTTTTTTATGTCTTCATCTCCCAGCAAGCTGTTGATTATCGGCCCCGCCTGGATTGGCGACATGATGATGGCCCAGTCACTGTTCAAGATCATCAAGCAGCGCAAGCCCGATACACAGATTGATGTGCTCGCTTCGCCCTGGACCTTGCCATTGCTGGCGCGGATGCCGGAAGTGGACAACACCATCGAGATGCCGCTGGGCCATGGCAAGATCGAGCTGGGCGTGCGCTACCGGCTGGGCAAGTTTCTCGCCAAGGCAAATTACCAGCAAGCCATTGTCCTGCCCAACTCTTTCAAGTCAGCCCTGATACCTGCCTTTGCCGGCATTCCGGTGCGCACCGGCTGGCGCGGTGAGATGCGTTATGGCTTGCTCAACGACATCCGCCTGCTGGACAAGCGCCGTTATCCCCTGATGGTGCAGCGTTACCTGGCGTTGGGTTATCCCGCCCACGCTGCTTTACCCGAGACATTTCCCTATCCGCAACTGCTGATTGATCCGGCACGCCAGCCACAATTACTCACAAAATTCGGATTGCAGCGCGACCGCCCGGTGTTGATACTCTGTCCCGGTGCGGAATATGGCCCTTCCAAGCGGTGGCCGGAGGCCTACTACGCGCATGTAGCTGACCATAAAATCCGCAAGGGCTGGCAAGTATGGTTGCTGGGCTCCGCTAAAGATAATGTTGTGACTGAAGCGATTCGTGAACAGTTGGATGAGGTGCAGCAGGTACATTGTCACAACCTGGCGGGCACAACCCAGCTGGATGAAGCCATTGATCTGATGGCGGTGGCTGATGCGGTGGTGAGTAATGATTCGGGCCTGATGCACATCGCGGCCGCGTTGCAACGCCCCCTGGTGGTGATCTACGGTTCTACCTCCCCAGCCTTTACGCCGCCGTTGACGGAGCGGGTCAGGATTGTCTCGACCGCCATCGAATGCTCGCCCTGTTTTGAACGGGAATGCCCGAAACAACACCATCGCTGCCTCAAGGATTTACCGCCGTCCATGGTGCTGGAGGCGTTGCAGGACGTGGCGCCCGTGCCGGTGACTCTACCCTGACCCCTTCAACTTGCAGGATTGCAATGCCAGATAATGCCCATCAAGTGCTGATTTTGCGCGACGAATTGCAAACCTTGTGGCAAGGCAAGGATGTCTTCGCCGAGGTGCAGCAACTGCACGGCGAGGTGGCACGCGCGGCGCCGGGCCGGCAGACATTACGCTTTGAGTTGGCTGGTCGCGCCTACTACCGCAAGCTGCACACCGGCGTCGGCTGGGGTGAGATCATCAAGAATCTGATACGTCTGCGCTTGCCGGTGATTGGGGCCCGTAACGAATGGCTGGCGCTTAACAAACTGGCTGAGCTCAAGATCCCCAGTCTGACGCCAGTGGCTTACGGCGAGCAAAAAACCAACCCGGCCACACGCTTGTCCTTTATCGTGACCCGAGAGCTGTGTGGCACGGTACAGCTCGATCACTATCTGCTGGAGCGCTTGCAAGCGCGCACGCTCCGCTTCGCTGAGAAACGGGTGTTGTTGCAACAAACGGCGCAGATTGCGCGGCTATTGCATGCTAACGGCATCAATCATCGCGATCTATACCTTTGTCACTTTCTGCTGGACCGTCAATCCATGGTCGCCTGGCTCCAGGGGCAGGGCGAGCCAATCCTGTATCTCGTCGACCTGCATCGTGCCCAGTTGCGTGCGCGGGTGCCCCGCCGGTGGCAGGTGAAGGACATTGGTAGCCTGTATTTTTCAGCCCTGGATTTCGGGGTGACACGGGGGGATGTATACCGTTTTTTGCAACACTACTTCGGTCAATCCTTGCGAGAGATTATTGAGCATCACAGCGCGTTACTGCGAGAGATTGAGCAACGAGCGCAAGCCCTATATGCACGGGAGCAGCGTTTGAAGCAACGTGTAAAACAACGGCGAGATGAGAGCTGATGCGCCTTGCATTTACCCTGTTTCACTACTTCCCTTACGGCGGCCTGGAGCGAGACATGCTCGCCATGGCGCGCGCCTGTGTGGCGCGCGGTCATGCTGTGACTATCTATACCCAAGGCTGGACAGGCGATAAACCGGCTGAAATCCCCGTGGTGATCCTGCCGACCCGGGCGCTGACCAACCACGGCCGCGCTCAGTCCTTCGTTAAACAGTTCCAGGCGCGCCGCGCGCAAGAAAAGCTGGACCTGGTGGTGGGTTTCAATAAAATGCCCGGTCTTGATGTTTATTACGCCGCCGATGTGTGCTTCGCGCAAAAGGCCTACGAGGAGCGCGGCTGGTGGTATCGGTTAAGCGGTCGCAGCCGGCATTATCTGGCCCTGGAGCGCGCCGTGTTCGCGCCGACCAGCAAGACGCAGATACTGCTGATCTCCCCGGCCCAGGTCGCGCCGTTTCAACGTTACTACGACACGCCGGATACGCGGCTGCACCTGTTGCCACCGGGCATCAAACGTGACCGGGTTATGCCGCCGGATTATCCGGCACAACGTCAGCACTGGCGGACGGCTTTTGGTTTATCGGCCGATACCTTCTTGATGTTGATGGTCGGTTCGGATTTCCGCCGCAAAGGCCTCGCGCGCAGCATCCGCGCCCTGGCGAACTTGCCTGAGGATTTACGTCAGCGGGCGCAATTGTGGGTGGCTGGCCAGGATGATCCCCACGTGTTTATCAAGCTGGCGCAATCCCTGGGGGTGCGGGAGCAGTTAAGGATTCTGGGCGCGCGCGATGATGTGGCGCAACTCTTGTGGGCTGCCGATGTCTTCTTGCATCCCGCTCATAGCGAAGCGGCGGGCGCCGTATTGCTGGAGGCCATGGTGGCTGGGTTACCGGTCATTGCGACAGACGTATGCGGTTATGCGCATTACGTGGCCCGGCAGCAACAGGGGCGCGTGATAACGGCGGCGACGGCAGACCACCACTTGGCGGATGTCGTGGCGGACGTGGCGGCATCTGATCCGCAGATCTGGCGGCAGCGGGCGCGGGACTTTATCGCCACTAACGACATTTTTTCAATGATGGATAATGCTGTGGATTTTATTGAACAGCTGGCGCCGATGCAGGCGGGATGAGTTAACAGAACTATGCGACTAAACGCACTGAAATGGGCCCGCCGGGAAACCTTTTGTCTCAGTTGGGCAGCGCTCGGTATTTATTTGTTTTTATCCGCCTTTTTTTGGGCCTCAGGGCCTGCGCCGTTACGCGCGGTGTTCTATGTTTTTTTGTTGTTGCCTTTTCTGCTGGTCCTGCCCTGGCGTAAATGGCGCACGGAAGAATACGGCGGTTACTTCACCATCTCCGCGTTGGTCTTTGCCGCTTATTGTGTGTTGTCCTCGCTCTGGGGGCGTGCCGCAGATTTCGATTTTTTCCTCAAGCAATGGTTTTTCCTGGCCTTCTGGTTGTGCGGTGTGGCCTGGTTGTTCTATTACCGTCCGGTCAATCTGCAACGGCTTTACCTGGTGGTTATCTGCATCGGGGTAGTTTGCTCGCTGGTCACGGTTTACTTTTTCTACGTCTACAAAAACTACTCCATCGCGGCGCGTCTCTCCGGGTTTGGACTGGCTGAAAACTCCACCATCGTGGCGCAGATTTTTGGTGTGGCGGCGTTGCTGGCCTACCTGAAATCCTTGCAGGAGGAAAACTGGAAACTGTCCCCTCTGTTTTTTATTGCCGCCATGGTGTGCGCGCTGGTTATCCTGATGTCCCAAAGCCGCGGAGCGGCCATGGCGCTGATGCTGGTGTGTTTTGCCGGTCTCCTGATTGTGCGCCCGCGCCCGCTTATCTGGGTGCCGCAGGTGACCCTGGCGATTGTCGGCAGTTTGGCGTTGTTTACCTTGACCAATATGGATGACGTGCTGGAAAAACGCGGCATCTCCTTCTCATTTCGCGACGCTATCTGGATAGAACTGTTGGATCGCTCCCTGGAGCGGCCATTGTTTGGGCTTGGGTTGGAGCGGGATTCGCGCATCATCATCCCCGATGTGGATGTGTTTCATCACGCACATAATTCGTGGATTGACATCCTTTACTATACCGGGTTGATCGGCCTGTTATTGGCCCTGTGGCATTGGGTGTTGCTGGCGAAGAGCTTCAGCCGCGACCGGGATATCCTGCCACTGTATCTCTGGCTGGCCTACGGCAGCCTGTGTCTCTTTACCAATGGCTCCAACCTGTTGACACGTCCTGACACGCAATGGTTGATGTATTGGGTTCCCGCCGGGTTACTGGCCGCCGTGGTCATGGGGCGCCGCCGATGCCTGACAAGATAAAGGTGATGATCTTGCAAACCCGGCACATTGAGAGTATTTCCTACCTCACGGCCGAGTTGGTTAACGCCTTTCCACCGGAACATTATCAGGTCACGCTGGTTTATCTTGAAACCGGCGAGCCCACAGCGACCGATGCTCTGGCCCATCAGTGCGTTTTCCTTGGGTTGGACAAAACCGATTACAAAGGCTTACGCCTCAAAGCGATGAAAAAGGTACGTCCGTTTCTGGAAGCCAACACATTTGATGTGGTCATCGCCAATATGTACAAACCCGTGCATTTGTTGATGCAATTGCGTCGCTCAGTGTCGGCAAGACTGTGTATTGGTATCATCCATGCTTTTGGCGAGTTTGATCGGTTCGGTCGCCGCTGGATGATGCGGCTCTCATTAGATGAGCGCTGGCATATGGTGGGTGTATCCGAGCCGGTGCGGCGTTACCTGATCAATGCCCGCTGCGGTTTGTATGAACACAACACCTCGGCGATTAACAACGCGGTTGATGTCGGGGCGATTGAGTCCCAGGCAATGGACGCAAACACAGCCCGTGCGGCCTTGCAACTGCCTGCAACCGGTTTGATATTCGGTACTGTCGGGCGCTGCGTGAAAGGCAAGCGTCATCTGGAAATGCTCAAAGCGTTTCACCAGTTTTGCGGCGCACGTGAGGATGTATTTCTGGTGATTATCGGCGATGGCGAACTGCGCCCGGCGCTGGACGAATACATCGCCCGGCATCATTTACATGGCAAGGTTTTTTTAACCGGTTATGTACCCCAGGCAATGCGCTATATCCGGGCGCTGGATGTGTTTGTCTTTCCCTCGGCGTCGGAAGGTTTTGGTATTGCCCTGCTGGAAGCCATGGCCCTCGGCTTGCCTGCGCTGGTGAATAATGTGGAGCCGTTAAGCAGCATCGTTGCCGGTTGCGGCGTAACGGTTGATACAACCGATGAAGTCGCCATGCGTTCGGCCATGGAAACGTTTTACCAATGGTCGCCGGCAGAGCGTCGGGCCAAAGGGGTGTTGCATCACCAACGTGTGCTGGAGCATTACGATATCGGGCATTTTCGTTCGGCCTACCGCGCATTGGTCGAACAGAAGCTATCAGGTATTGAATAAAACCAAGCGAGAATATGCCTGTTGGTTAATGCTCCGGGGCTACAATTTCTTACACACAATATCACGACGGGCGAGTAGAGTTTCCCCTCGGAAATAGGCGATTTATGGCAGACAAAAACAAAACCGCACAACCGGTTGTGGAAACATCAGCGCTGAAAATTTATTTGCGGTTGCTGTCATACCTTAAGTCCTACCGTTTGATGTTTGTGATCAGCATTGTGGGTTTTGCGATATACGCTTCATCCACCACGATGTTTATCAAGATTCTCGAAAACCTGATTAACATTATTGAAAATAATAATCCGCAGGAACGTTTTCTGGTGCCCTTACAGGTCATTGGTTTGACGGTGCTGCGTGGCATCGGCGCGTTTGCCGGCGTGTATTTTTTATCGCGAGTTGCCTTCAGTGTCATTCACAATTTACGCGTGCAAGTGTTCAATCATATGACGCGTTTACCGAGTATGACATTTGATGATCAAAGCTCCGGTCATCTGGTATCGGTCATCACCTATAACATCAATGGTGTGACCGCCGCCGCGACGGATGCGATAAAAATATTGTTACGCGAGGGGCTGACCGTCATCGCCTTGTTGTCTTATCTGTTTTATACAGATTGGAAACTGACGCTGGTGTTTATTTTGATTGCGCCGCTGATTGGTTCATTGGTGACCACAGTAGGCAAGCGGTTGCGGCGGCTCAGCACCAAGGTGCAGACCACGGTGGGTGATATTACCCAGGTCACCAGCGAGATGATTACCGGTTATCGCGTGATGCGCAGCTTCGGCGGCGAAGATTATGAAAGGCAACGTTTTGAAGCGGCGAGCAAAAAAAATTACCAGCAGAATATGAAGATCGTGGTAACGGCGGCGGCTAATACGCCCTTGATTCAGCTGATTGTTGCCTTTGCAATCGCGGCCTTGATTTATCTTGCGCTGAATGTGATGGAGCTGGGTAACCCGGCGGAGTTTGTGGCTTACATGACTGCGGTGGGTGCCATGTTGCAACCCATGCGCCGCCTGGGTGAAGTGGCTCCGATTATTCTTAAGGGAGTTGCGGCGGCGGATAGCGTGTTCAGCTTGCTCGACCAGGCGCCCGAGCGTGATGAGGGTACGCAAGCCGTTGAGCGCGTTCAGGGTCAGGTCAGTTTTAAACAGTTATATTTTCATTACGCCCGAAGTGATAAGCCGGCGCTGAAAGATATCAACCTTGATGTGATGCCGGGTGAAGTCATTGCCCTGGTGGGGCGTTCCGGTAGTGGTAAGTCAACGCTGGTTAATTTGCTGGCTCGTTTTTATGACTATGACCAGGGTGAAATCGCCATCGATGGCATTCCACTGGCAGATTTTCGCTTGGCTAATTTGCGCCAACAAATCGCCTTGGTAAATCAGCATGTCACCTTGTTCAATGATACGGTGGCCGGCAATATTGCTTACGGCAGTTTGACGGATCGGGACATGGTCGCGATTCGCCGCGCGGCGGACCTGGCGCATGCGACAGAGTTTATTGAGCAACTGCCGCAAGGGTTTGACACCATGATTGGTGAAAGTGGTGCGCGTTTATCCGGTGGTCAACGGCAACGTCTCGCGATTGCGCGAGCCATCCTGAAAGATGCACCGATTTTGATTCTGGATGAAGCAACGTCCGCACTGGATAACGAGTCCGAACGTTTTATTCAGGCGGCGCTGGAAAGCGTCATGCAAAATCGCACCACCTTTGTGGTCGCCCATCGCCTGTCCACGATTGAGCGGGCTGATCGCATCGTCGTGATGGACGCCGGTGAGATTGTAGAACAGGGTACTCACGCCGAGCTGCTGGCCAAGGGCGCACATTATGCGAATTTATATTCGATGCAATTTCGCGATGAACCCCAGGATGCCAGTAAGCCTGCTGAATAAATTACGCTGGGTAACACAGGATATCCGGTGAGCCGCTGTCAATAGGTGTAACAGGTGCAACGGTTCTCTGACTAACAGGTTTTATGGGATAAAACCAAAGGAAATATCATGAATCTGACCATGCCTTTTTTTGATCGCGCGCGCGTGCTCGTTATAGGTGATGTTATGCTGGATCGCTACTGGCATGGCAATACATCGCGTATTTCGCCGGAAGCGCCGGTTCCCGTGATCAAGGTGAGTCAATCGGAAGAGCGTCCCGGTGGTGCGGCCAACGTTGCGCTCAACATTGCCGCGCTTGGCGCAGCGGCCTGTTTGATCGGCACCATCGGTGATGATGATGCCGGTATTGTGTTACAGAATCGTTTAAAAGCAGCATCCATCCATACGGATTTTCAAATTTCCCGCAACAAACCCACGATTACCAAACTGCGTGTTATCAGTCGGCACCAACAAATTCTGCGTATGGATTTTGAAGAGTCCTTTGATGCGCGGGACAGCAATGAATTTGCGCGAAAAGCCGGCCTTATCATGCCGCAGATGGATGCGCTGGTATTGTCCGATTATGCCAAGGGCAGTTTGCAGGATTGTCAGGCGCTGATTGCCATGGCGCGCATGCGTCGCATTCCGGTATTGGTTGATCCCAAAGGCAAAGATTTTTCCCGTTATCGCGGTGCAACCTTGCTCACACCCAACCTGCAGGAATTTGAGCAGGTTGTGGGCGGTTGTGACAGCGAGCAACAAATGGTTAGCAAAGGCAGTGCGTTAATGCAGGAGCTGGATTTACAAGCACTACTGGTAACGCGCGGCGAGCAAGGCATGACCTTGCTCCGTCCTAATCAACCGGAATTGCATTTACCCGCGCGTGCACGCGAAGTGTTTGATGTGACCGGTGCGGGCGATACCGTCATCGCGGTTGTTGCCGCTGTGATGGCATCGGGCCAGCCCCTAACAGAAGCCGTGGCCCTGGCGAATCTTGCTGCCGGCATAGCCGTCGGCAAACTGGGTACCGCAGCAGTCAGCGCGCCGGAATTGCGTTTTGCCTTGCAGGGTGAGCAAGGTTCAGAGCGCGGTGTTGTCAGTGAAGAACAGTTGTTGCAAGCGGTGGAAGATGCGCGTGCACGCGGTGAAAAAATTGTATTTACCAACGGCTGTTTCGATATTATCCATGCCGGTCACGTTGGTTACTTGGAAGAAGCGCGCAAGTTAGGGCATCGCCTGATTGTTGCCATCAACAGCGATGCGTCAGTAAAACGCTTGAAAGGTGAAGGCCGCCCAATCAATCCCGTGGATCGTCGCATGGCAGTCCTGGCCGGGCTGGAAGCGGTGGACTGGGTGTTATATTTTGAAGACGATACACCGGAACGTTTGCTGCGCAATCTAAAACCGGATGTGTTGGTAAAAGGCGGTGACTATCGTGAGCATCAAGTCGTTGGGGGCGATATCGTCAAAGGCTATGGTGGCAGTGTCAAGGTATTGAGTTTTATTGACAGTTGTTCAACCACGGCCATCGTGAATAAAATTCGGCAGCAATGAGTTATCGGTGTGAGAGAGTCTTGTGCAGGCTGCACAGAAGAATAAAATCGTTGCATTGAGTTCAAGCGTTTCTTCTGCCCAGGCGGATAACGCTGGCGGAAGGTCGAAGATAGATTTATCAAATGGCCAACTGCAAAGGTAACAACAGATTCCCCAAACGGTAAAACCAAGAGCCGGCGTAGCCGCCAATGATGTCAGGCGAGTAAATGTAATATCCGGGTGCCTGAATAATTTCCCCCCGTAAATCATAATCCCCAACAGTGCCACTGCGCGCACCAACCATTCAACATAACGCCACCACTGGTTATCCTGATTTCCCAGTTTGTCTATATCGAGTTCGCGTAGCAGCAACGCCAGGCAGAAGAGCCCCAGTCCTGCATGCAGGTAACGATAGAGTGGGGCCGTTGTATTGGTATGGCTGTGATAGCTATGTAACAGACAAGCCAGCAGTAAAAAAATACTCTGCCCCACTTCCAGCAGGCCCTGCTCGGAGGTACTGATAAACCCCTGGCTCCAGAATCGATAGGATTCCAGACTGATCAACGACAACACGCCCAGTATCCATGTCGATCTATGGGCGTTAATAGAGAGCAGAACGGATGTCATAAGTGGTTTGCGCAGCTGATCACTGATCTGCTGCGCGGCGACATTATTTGGGCGGATATTGAATCAGGAGTTTGCGTAGCACCTCAGCGAGTTTTGCTTCATTGCTTAGCGAGAAATTTTGCAGCGGCACAGCTTCCGCACTGCCGCGCCAGATTAAATTATTGGTAGACGTATCGGTGATATCCACGATGATGATGCCCTCCTGCTTGTCGTTGGGCATGCTTTTACCTCCGCCCACTCCGATGTTGCCGTGCCGGCCAATCGGCAAACCAATAGATAATCCCAATCCAGTGGAGGAGCCGGTACGAATACGTGACACCACCGTCATATCAATCAGCAGCCCCGGATTACTTTCAGTGCGGCTGAATCCCTGGCTGGCCAGTTGGGTATCTGCCAGTCGTTGGAGTTGCTGCGCGCTGACACCCGGGATTTCTGATGAGGTATTACGCCAGTTGTAAGTATTGTGCCCGCTAAAGTCGGTACCAGGTTTGAAGTCCTGGTTGTATTTGGTGCTGGCGCATCCGCACATGATCAATACCAGTGCGAGCAGCCAAAAATGCAAAAGTGAGCGGGACATTGTCGGTATACTCGCCAGTTGTGGGTTCATAAAAGTGTCCTCGAGGTAAAGTATGCTATCCGCATTATTGTCCAGTGATTCGACCATCTTTATTGTGAATCATTGCCATTTTTAATCTTTAGTCAGGCGGTTTGCAAATGCTGGGGTTTTATTTCAGACTTGCCCCGCTTTCACCAACCAATGGCGAGTAGTCGTTATGGATTTAATTCAGGCAGTTGTTTTGGCATTGGTGCAGGGGTTGACCGAGTTCTTACCGGTTTCCAGCTCGGCGCATTTATTACTGGTTCCTATCTTTGCTGACTGGCCTGATCAGGGGCTGGCATTTGATGTGGCACTGCATGTGGGTAGTTTGACGGCGGTGATGATCTATTTCCGGCACGATATCAAACGGATGTATTATGCCTGGCTCGCGTCTATTACCCGTCGTGAATCCTCCGAAGACAGCCGTTTGGCCTGGGCCGTTATCGTCGGCACCATTCCGGTGTGCATCGCCGGATTTTTTCTTAAAGATCTGGTGGCTACTGCGATGCGTTCACCTCTGGTATCAGCCTTCGGTCTGATTGCCTTTGGCCTGCTACTGGCGTGGGCCGACTGGCGCCATCGCGGTTCGCGCAGTGAATACCAGATGAATAAATGGGACGTCTTCTGGGTGGGTTGTGCTCAGGCGTTGGCTTTGATTCCCGGCACATCGCGTTCCGGTATTACGATTACGGCGGCCTTGATGTTGGGCTTTACCCGCGAAGCTGCTGCGCGTTTTTCCTTCCTGCTCTCCATTCCCGTGATTATCATTGCCGGCGCGGTAGAGACCAACGAATTGGTGCATGCGCAAGTTGCGGTGGATTGGACGGCAATGATTGTGGGAACGCTCGTTTCTGGCATCAGCGCTTACTTGTGTATTTATTATTTCCTGGCGTTTATCAGCCGGATCGGTATGCAACCTTTTGTGGTATATCGCATTGCATTGGGGATTTTTTTGATTGTGCTTTACTGGAATCCGACGCCCTGAAACATTAAACAAACTTGACGACACTGGTGTCTTTCTCGCGGGTTTTGCCCGCGGCAGCCAGTGCGTCAAGATAAACTTGCCATTTGTGTTCCTGTTCGACGGCAAGCTGATAAAGGTAATCCCAGGTGTAGATGCCGGAATCGTGGTCGTCATCAAAAAGAATTTTTAACGCATAGTTGCCGGCGCGTTCGATGCCGCTAATGCCCACATCTTTTTTGCCAAACTGTAAAACCGCCTGACCCGGCCCGTGTCCCTTGACTTCGGCGCTGGGTGAATGCACCCGCAAATATTCGGCACCCAGTTGATACACTTGGGCGCCGAAGTGCAATTCCAGCCTTCTGGATTGTTTGTGCAACTGAACCTTGGTGGGAATCAAAACGTTCACCCTGCACTACAGAATATAACGACTGAGGTCTTCATTTTTAGCCAGCTCTCCCAGGTGTTCATCAACATACGTCGCATTGATTTCGAGTTGGGTTTTTTCATTGCCTGCATCAAAAGAAATATCTTCCAGTAAACGTTCGAGGATGGTGTGCAGGCGACGCGCGCCGATATTTTCGGTGCGTTCATTCACTTCCCACGCCGTCTCGGCAATTCGGCGTATACCGTCTCTGGTGAATTGAATCGTCACGCCTTCTGTTTCGAGCAACGCTTGCTGTTGTTCCGTCAGTGAAGCGCGAGGTTCGGTAAGGATACGCTCAAAATCATCCGGGGTTAGCGCGCTCAGTTCGACACGAATCGGCAAACGCCCCTGCAGCTCCGGAATCAGATCTGACGGTTTGCTTAAATGAAATGCGCCGGAGGTGATAAACAAAATGTGATCCGTTTTGATGATGCCGTGTTTGGTGGTGACAGTGCAGCCCTCGATCAGGGGTAATAAATCCCGCTGGACACCTTCACGTGACACATCTGCACCGGAAGTTTGTCCGCGGCGCGCAACCTTGTCGATTTCATCAATAAAGACAATGCCATTTTGCTCGGCTGCTTCTATGGCTTGCGCTTTAATATCTTCGTTATTAACCAGTTTACCGGCTTCTTCTTCCTGCAATTGCTTGAACGCCTGTTTCACTGTCAGTTTGGTTTTTTTGGTCTTGCCACTTGATAACGATGAAAACATATTCTGTAATTGGCTGGTCATATCTTCCATGCCGGGTGGTGCCATGATTTCAACACCGACCGGCGTAGCCGCCAGATCAATCTCAATCTCTTTATTGTCCAGCTCGCCTTCGCGCAGTTTTTTGCGAAATACCTGGCGCGTGCCGGATTCATTATTCAACGTTGGATCGCCGCCGCGTGCCGGCGGTAATAATGCATCAAGAATGCGTTCTTCCGCCGCTTCTGCTGCACGATGTTGTACCGTCTTCAGTGCGTGCTCGCGGTGCATCTTGATTGAAACATCCACCAGGTCGCGGATGATGGATTCAACATCGCGACCGACATAACCGACTTCGGTAAACTTGGTGGCTTCCACTTTAATAAACGGCGCATTGGCCAGCTTGGCCAGGCGGCGGGCTATCTCGGTTTTACCGACACCGGTCGGGCCGATCATTAAAATATTCTTGGGGGTAATTTCACTGCGCATATCGGCGGGTACCTGCATGCGGCGCCAGCGATTGCGTAGTGCAATTGCTACGGCACGCTTGGCTTCCTGTTGGCCGACAATGTGTTTATCCAGTTCGTGAACAATCTCACGGGGTGTCATGGTGGACATAATCAGTATCCAAAAAATTAATATTCCAATGTTTCGATGGTGTGGTTCTGATTGGTGAAGACGCAGATATCACCGGCAATATGCAAACCTTTCTCTACGATGCTGCGTGCATCCAGGTGCGTATTTTCCAGCAGTGCTCGCGCCGCTGCCTGGGCAAAAGGACCACCGGAGCCAATAGCAATCAAGTCGTCTTCAGGCTGAATAACGTCGCCGTTGCCGGTGATGATCAATGAAGCTTCTTTATCGGCCACGGCCAACAGTGCTTCCAGTCGCCGTAGCGCCCGGTCTGTACGCCAGTCTTTGGCAAGCTCCACAGCAGCGCGCACCAACTGGCCGTTGTGAGATTCAAGTTTGGCTTCGAAACGCTCGAAGAGGGTGAAGGCATCGGCGGTGCCGCCAGCAAAACCGGCGATAACCTGATTTTTATAAAGTCGGCGCACTTTGCGCGCGTTACCTTTCATCACCGTGTTGCCGAGAGAAACCTGACCGTCGCCGCCAAGCACAACTTGGCCTTCACGGCGTACAGAGAGAATTGTGGTCACAGGGGAAATCCTTTGTTGAACTGTTGCGGACTGCGGCCGTAAGCCGCAGGGATTCCCTGAAAAGTGGGGGCGGGGTGGGTAATTTCAAGCAGATTATTTTACGGGCGGCGGCCCGGGATCAGGGCGCCGCGTTTTTGTCGCGTTTTAACATGAGGGCATTGTATTGATTCGCCACCAGGGTGGAACGCGCGCTGGCCAGACGGGATTGGTCCTGAAACGGGCCGACGATGACGCGATGCCATAATTCACCGTTGCGGATGGTCACTTTTTCAATACGCGCATCGAGGTTCAGCAGGATAAGTTGTGCGCGTAATTTATCGGCATCCACATCGTTGCGGAACGAGCCGACTTGCAGGATGTACTCCATGGAATCCGGCTGGGGTTGTGCAATTTTTTCCACGGTTTGTGCCGGCTCAGTGGCGGGTACGATGACTTCGCTTTCCTGTAGTAATTTATAAAAATCAAAACGCGGCTTGGGCACGTCTTCTTCGGTTTGTGTGCGTGTCACCTTGGGTTTTTCCGGGGCAGGTTGTTGCGTTTTGGTTGGGGGTGGCACGACATCGGCCAGGTAAACCAAAAACATGATAAACGCACCCAGCACCCCGCCAATTAATAACCATACCCACCCCGGCACAGCGGGTTTGGCCGGTGCACGACGACGATTGGGGGCGCGATTTTTTTTGGCGTAATCTCGGGACATGGCAACTTCATCAAACTCAGGGTGGGCGCAATTGTACTTGCGTGGTGCAGGTGAGTCACTATGCGACCCTAACTCATTTCCTGCGGATCGACATCGATAGACCAGCGTACCCGTTTGCCTAGTGGCTCGCCCTCCAAATGAGCGGCGAGTTGGGTGAGGAGTTGCTGCAAGGTTTTGCGCTGGGCGCTGTTGAACTGCAACTGATAGCGGAAGCGGTCGCCGCGTTTCTCCATCATCGCCGGTAAGGGACCGAGATAGGTAAAGTGAGGGCTGGTTGGCTGCCACTGTTCAGCTTGCGCCCGCGCCAGACGCAAGAACTCGACAGCCAGTTCCGGTCGCTTGCTTTCCGCACGCAGCAGCGCGAGGTGTCGATAAGGCGGCAATTGGGTGACCCGCCGTTCGTGCAACAACAACTCGGCGAGCGCGTGGTAGCCCTGCAACATGAGGGTTTGCACCAGCGGGTGTTCGGTGTGGTGGCTTTGCAGGATGACTTTTCCCGGTTTGTCTGCGCGTCCGGCGCGCCCGGCGACCTGCAACAGCAATTGCCCCATCCGCTCGGGACCGCGGAAGTCAGTACTGAACAAGCCTGCGTCTGCATCAATAATCACCACCAAGGTGACCAGTGGAAAGTGATGGCCCTTGGCCAGCATCTGCGTCCCCACCAGAATGCAGGGTTCGCCTGCCTGTACTTCCTCCAGCAAGCGGTGCATGGCATGTTTGCTGCGCGTTGAATCACGGTCAACCCGCAGTATCCGCGTGTGCGGAAACAATTGGCGTAACGCTGCTTCGCTGCGTTCCGTCCCATGCCCCAGTGGCTGTAATTGATGGCTATGGCAATGAGGGCAGCGGGAGGGTATGGGGCGTTGGTGATCGCAATGGTGGCAGTGCAGGTGGCGCGGCTGCTGGTGAACGGTCATGCGTGCGTCGCAATGGTTGCAGTTGGCCAGCCAGCCACAGTCGTGACACTCCAGTGTGGGGGCGTAACCGCGCCGGTTAATAAAGATCAACACCTGGTGGCGCGCCTGGATTTCCGCAGCAATGGCTTGCAGGGTCTCCTGTGCAAAGCCTTCGTGCAATGGCTGCGCACGAATATCGAGCAGTTGAATGCTGGGAGGCAAGGCGGCACCGGCGCGGTGGGTCAGGCGCAAGTACTGATAGCGCCCTTGTTGAGCATTATTGAGGCTTTCCAGCGCTGGCGTGGCAGAACCGAGCAATAGCGGAATCTTTAGCTGGCTGGCGCGCATGACGGCGAGATCCCGCGCTGAATAACGGAAACCGTCCTGCTGCTTAAAGGAGTTATCGTGTTCCTCATCGACAATGATGATGCCCGGCTCCTTTAGGGGCGTGAAGATGGCTGAGCGGGTACCGATGATGACCCGGGCAATTCCGTCCCGCGCTTGCACCCAGGCATCCAGGCGTTCACGATCATTGAGACCGGAATGAAGCGCGACAATCGGCACGGCAAAACGTCGCTGGAACCGCTGCAAGGTTTGGGGCGTGAGGCCGATTTCCGGGATTAATACCAGCGCCTGCTTGCCCTGACCCAGACTGCGGGCAATGGTTTGCAGGTAGATTTCGGTTTTACCGCTGCCGGTGGCGCCATCCAGCAGGTATACCTGGAACTGGTCCAGGGAGATGTGTTCCAGTGCCGCTGCCTGCTCCGGGTTCAAGGTCAATGGCTGTTCGCGCAGAATAGTCCGGGTCGGCTCGGGTGTAAGTACTTGCTCACTGCAAGTAATGAGGCCTTTATCCACCAAGGGTTTAATCGCGGTAAGGGGTATCTCAAGGGCTTGTAGATCGCCGCGGGTCAAATAAGGATGTTCCTGTAGCGCAGTCAGCAGAGCGGATTGTCGCGGCGCACGTTTCAAACTCCCCGCCGGTAGACCTTTGCCCGCCGTTGTGAGGCGATAGACAGCTTCTGTACGTAACCGGGCGATTTCTCCCTGGCGCAAGAGCGCTGGCAATGCGGTATGTAAGGCCTCACCAACAGGGCTTTGATAATAATCGGCGGCCCACAGGCACAATGCCAGGATGTCAGGCATAAACGCTGGCGAGCTATCGATGATCGCTAGCGCGTGGCGCAATTGGCCAGGTGCTACGGATGCTTCCGTTTCTACTGATAGCAATACACCAATCACTTCCTGATGCCCAAAGGGTAAACGCAACAGCGTGCCAGGTTGCAGTTGCATTGCCTGTTCCGGTGAGATGTCCAACGGCGGTAGATAATCGAAGCGACGACGTAGCGGTGTAGGGATAGCGACCTGAAGAAAAACCGTGGGCATTGGGTGATCAGTCTTGGTGGTTGTCAATGAACTGCCGGGCAGGATACCGCATAACTATCTCACATTGGGCTTCCATTAGGCGGGCTTTCTCTCCTAAGGCATGTCGCACAAGCGGGTTAGTTTTTCCCCTTGCGTTATGCATTGATTCTGATAGTATCCCCGCTCCTTAAATTCCGCCCTTTTACCAACCGTTGTGCGGTGCTCGACAAATGCTCGGGTGGCGGCACAAAAAACGACAGGCAAACATCATGAAACCAGAAATTCATCCCGATTACGCCGAAGTTGCTGTTAACTGCAGCTGTGGCAACACTTTTAAAACCCGTTCTACATTAGGTAAAGACTTCCACGTCGACGTATGCAATGAATGCCACCCCTTCTATACCGGCAAGCAGAAGATGGTAGATACCGGTGGCCGTATTGACCGTTTTACCAAGCGCTTCGCCAGCCGTATTGGTGGCAAGAAGTAAGACAGACGTTATGTTTTCTCGCTATCAGTCGGGAAGCATGCATCCAGAAACGCCGAAAGCGCTCGCTTTCGGCGTTTTTGTTTGTACGTTTGTCTGGGGCAACATAGCGTTTGCTGCTTGTCCTGCCGCAAAGATTGACGAAACCGTTCAGCTTGCTCAGGTTGTGGATGGCGATACCCTGCGTTTGCAGGATGGCCGCCGCGTGCGGGTTCTGGGTATCAATACGCCGGAAGTGGCATGGGAGGGGCATGCGGGTCAGGCTCTCGGGACTGAAGCAACAGCGGCAAGCCGCCAGTTTCTGCCGCGTCATCAGCAAGTTCACCTTGTTTACGATCTGGATCGCGAAGACCGCTATGGCAGATTGTTAGCGCACGTATACAACCAGCAACGTCAGAGCCTGGCGGCATATTTGCTTGCGCAAGGGTTGGCGTTGCAGGTGGTTGTGCCGCCCAATGTCAGCGAGATGGATTGCCTGAGGCGCCAGGAGGGTATTGCACGGCAGAAAAACCGTGGCATATGGCGGGAAAAGGATTGGGACCTACGAGCCGCCGCTGGGCTTGAACTCGATCAAACCGGCTTTGTTCGCCTTCATGGGAAAGTAACGAAGGTGAGCGTGCAACGCGATGTCTGGCTGGAGCTTGATGGCCCGGTGGTGATCAAGATAGCGCAGCAGGATCGGCGTTATTTTGCTGACAAAGAATGGCAATCATGGTTGGGCAAACCCGTTAAGGTGCGCGGTTGGTTGATCAACCGCGCCGGTGAGTTTCAGCGCAAGCGGGGATTTAAGCCTCTGCAGTTGCAAGTCCGGCATCCGCTGATGCTGGAGATGTCCCCGCTTAAAAAGCCTGTCGACCGACCTTAAAATATTTCTTCCGGCAAGATGTCATCCGCCGATTGTCCTGCATTGGATGAAGTGCTATCTCCTGCCTGGGGAACGTCTTCTACACGAAAGATTTCAAATATCGCGTCGGGATCTTCGGGTTGTGCTCGAGCACCGGTGTCGCGATTAATGCGCACAGTGACGATACCATTGGGTTGCGGTGGGATATTTTCGGCAACGCCATCCAGAGCGGTGCGCATGAAATCTATCCAGATCGGCAGTGCTGCTGATCCCCCGTACTCTGTGCGTCCCAACAAGGTATTTTGATCAAACCCTACCCAACTGACGGCAACCACGTCAGGGCTGTAGCCCGCAAACCAGGTGTCCCTCGGGCCATTGGTGGTGCCGGTTTTTCCACCAATATCACTACGATCAAGCTTGCGGGCCAGGCGGCCAGTACCCAGGGTAATGACGTCCTTCAGCATTGAATCAATAATATAAGCCACGCGTTCTTCAATGATGCGCGGAGCATAGCGAGTGGTGTCGATGGGTTGGGGAAGAATGCCGTCTGTCAGGGTCTCCTCAAAGGGAACATAACCCAGCTCTTCTTCTGGCAATGTTTCCAGCAGGGCAGCGGCCTGCCGCGCAGCCTCGGCTTGTTCGCACTCTTTGCAAACGATCATGGGTTGCGCTTCGTATACCACCTTGCCCGATGCGTCCTCAATGCGTGTCACCAGGTGTGGCTCGATTTTGAAACCGCCATTGGCAAAGGTCGCGTAGCCGGTCGCCATTTGTAGCGGCGTCAACTCATGGGTTCCCAGCGCCAGGGTCAGATCACGGGGGAAACGGGTTTTATCGAAGCCAAAACGCTCAAGGCTATCAAGCGCCTTGTCTAACCCCAGGCTGCGCAACAGGCGAATGGATACCAGGTTACGTGAGCGGTAGAGCGCTTGGCGCAGGCGGATAGGACCAGAAAATTTGCCATCGTCATTCTCCGGTCTCCATGATGCACCTGTCGCTGTATTTTCGATGACGATCGGCGCGTCGTTGATGACAGACGCCGGTGTAAAGCCATTTTCCAGGGCGGCAGTGTAGAAGAAGGGCTTAAAGCTGGACCCTGGTTGACGCGCGCCTTGTACCGCACGATTAAAATGGCTCTGCCGGAAATCAAAACCACCCACCAGCGCGAGGATGGCACCGTCCTGCGGATTGAGGGCAACCAGGGTAGCCTGAACTGCCGGAACCTGGCTCAGGCGCCAGGCACCTTCTGTGTCGCGGGCGATACGAATAACGTCGCCGTAGTGGAGAAAATCATTGGCCTTGGTGGGCGCAGGGCCCCGACTGTCTTCATTGATATAGGGGCGAGCGGTAGCTAAACCCTGTTCCCAACCCAGCTCAATGAGCTCACCGGAAGCCGTGACGGCTTTGGCTGCCTGTTCGGCGACTTCAGTAATGGCGGCCACTTCCAATCCGCCAAAATTGGGAATATCCCCCAGCTTCTCCCGCCAATCACTGAAATCATCAGTTGTCGATGGCTCGAAGCGTTGTTCGGGGCCGCGATAGCCATGGCGCTGATCGTAGCTGAGTAAGCCGCTGATGACCGCTGCCTGCGCACTGGCCTGCATCTCACTATCGACGCTGGTGTAAACCCGATAGCCATCGTTATAAGCGTTTTCACCAAATCGATCAAAAACTTCCTTGCGCGCCAGCTCTGCCACATAAGGCGCATACAGGTCCAGTGTGAGGCCATGGTAGCTGGTGAGTATGGACTCACTAATGGCGGCATCATGGGTTGCCCGATCAATATAGCCCAGCTTCAACATGCGTCCGATGATCCAATCGCGGCGGATCAAGGCCCGTTGAGGATTAGCCAGCGGGTTGTAAGCAGAAGGTGCCTTCAGGCTGCCGACGATGGCGGCATATTGGGCCAGAGATAGATCACTGGCATCTTTTCCATAGTAAATCTGGGCCGCAGCCTGCAAACCATAGGCCCGGTTGCCAAAAAACATCTTGTTACTGAATAGCTCAAGGATTTCTTCTTTTGTGAGCTGCCGCTCAATTTGAAAAGAAAGCAGTATCTCATTGAACTTTCTCGAAAATACTTGTTTCCGGGTAAGGAAAAAATCACGTGCCAACTGCATAGTGATGGTGCTGCCACCGGACTGGATTTGACCTGTTTGCAATAATTGTGAACCCGCGCGCAATAGGCCTCTTAGCGAAACGCCATGATGGTCGTAGAATTCGGCGTCTTCGGCAGCGAGTAAGGCTTTGATATATAAGGGAGGAAGCTCTTCGAAGGTTAATGGTGTGCGACGCTGTTCGCCAAATTCACCAATTAACTTATTGTCCCTTGAATAAACGCGTAAAGGGGTCTGTAATTTAACCTGCTTTAACGTTTCGACAGATGGCAGCTTGGGGCTTAAGTAGAGGTACATGCCAGCCAGTGTCACCAAGGTAACGCTGAAGCCGGACAGTAACAGCCAGAAAAAGGCTTTCAACCAGGTTTTTTTAATAGGCATTTTTTCTAACAGAATTAATGAGTTAGCAGTTTTGCGACAAGTGGCGGGCATTATACGGGCTTTTTCCCTGTTTACATATCGGCTGGTTTGTTGCAGGCTTAAGTTAAAGTGCTATAACATAAACAGCGTCTAAGTTACGGATATAGATAGAAAAATGGGCATCTTAGGCTTCCTCGAGAAAAAAGCGAAACCAGTGTTGGGACTGGACATCAGTTCAACTTCGGTCAAATTGCTTGAATTAAGCCGCCACGGTGATCGCTATCGTGTCGAGACTTATGCTGTCAGAGCTTTACCGCCAAATGCAGTGGTAGAGAAAAATATCAATGATCAGGAGGCTGTCGCCGAGGTCATCAAAGCGATGGTCAAGCAGTCCAAAACCAAGCTGAAGCATGCGGCGGTGGCTGTTGCCGGATCGGCGGTGATTACCAAGGTAATCGATATGCCTGCCGGGTTGAGCGACGATGCCATGGAAACCCAGATTTCACTGGAAGCTGACCAATACATTCCCTTCCCTCTTGAAGAGGTGGCTATCGACTTCGAAGTTCAGGGGGAGTCGCCACGCAATCCGGACCAGGTTGAAGTCTTGCTCGCCGCCTGCCGACGCGAGAATGTTGAGATGCGCGCCAATGTGCTTGAACTGGCTGATCTGACGCCGGAGAAGGTCGATGTCGAGGCCTACAGCATGGAGCGCGCTTACGAGTTGATTGCAGATCAACTGGAAGATCAGGATGGCCAGGTCGTGGCTATCATTGATGTGGGCGCCACGATGACGACCCTTAGCGTTTTGGTGGACGGAAAAACGGTATACACCCGCGAACAATTGTTCGGCGGCAAGCAGCTTACCGAGGAAATCCAGCGTCGTTACGGCTTATCCATGGAAGAAGCTGGCCTGGCTAAAAAGCAGGGCGGCTTACCGGACGATTATGAATCCGAGGTGCTTGGTCCGTTTAAAGAGGCGGTCGTCCAGCAGGTTACACGTTCTTTGCAATTTTTCTTTTCTGCCAGCCAATACAACGATGTGGATTACATCATCCTTGCGGGTGGGGTCGCTTCAATGGATGGCTTGGTCGGTTTGATCGAGGAAAAGTTGGGTACCCAAACCGTGGTGGCCAATCCCTTTGCCGGTATGTCGGTGTCTTCACGGGTTAATGCTGTGGCGCTGGCGAATGACGCTCCTTCATTAATGATTGCCACAGGCTTGGCAATGAGGAGTTTCGACTAATGGCAAAGATTAACTTACTCCCCTGGCGTGAAGCCTATCGCAAGGAAAAGAAGGATCAATTTATTGCGGTATTGATCGGGGTTTTTATCGTGTCGGCGCTGTTGGCTTACGCCTGGATTTCCAGCGTGGAAGCCGCCATCGACAATCAAAACTCTCGCAACCGCTTGCTGGAAACAGAAATTGCAGCCTTGGAAAAACAGGTTCAGGAAATTGCTGAACTGAAAAAAGTGCGTGATGACCTGTTGACACGTATCAAGGTTATTCAGGATCTCGAAGGAACCCGGCCGGTGATTGTGCGTTATTTTGATGACCTGGTGCGTTCGGTTCCTGATGGTGTTCATTTGAATTCTGTGGTGCGTACCGGTGACACAATCAGTATTGAAGGTATTGCTGAATCGACAAACCGCGTATCCAGCTTTATGCGTAACCTTGATCAGTCTGACTGGTTTGCATCCCCCAACTTGACATCCGTGACTGCCGCGCCTCAGCAAGGCGAGCAAGCCAATTCTTTCAAGATGACTGTGCGCACATCTGCTCCACAAGAACAGACTGATGCAGCTGCAAATGCGGAGGGTAAATAACATGTCATTTGCAGAATCCATGGAGCAGCTTAAGAACTTCGATGTAAATGATATCGATTTTGAAAAAATAGGTATCTGGCCTTTGCCGGCAAAGATTTTTGTGGCGGCATTATTAGTTGCTGTTGTATTTGCTGCGACCTACTACGTGTGGATCAAAGACCTGAATATGCAGCTTGATACAATTGTTAAAAAAGAAGCTACATTAAAAGAGACATTTAGAAAGAAAAGTTTTGAGGCCGCTAACCTTGAAGCATACCGAGCCCAGATGGTGGAGATGAAGAGCACCTTCGATTCCTTGTTGTCACGCTTACCGACAGATACCGAAGTGCCGGGATTATTGGAAGATATCGATACCCGTGGTTCGGAAAGCGGCCTGACCATCAACAGCATCAAACTGGAAGCGGAGCGCACAGCTGAGTATTACATTGAGCTGCCCATCAGTATTGATGTAGAGGGTGGCTATCATGATCTGGGCGGTTTTGTCAGTGGTGTTGCGGGTATGCCTCGGATTGTTACCTTGCATGATTATTCAATCACCCGGAAAAAAGACGGTGCTGAGCTGGCAATGAAAATCTCTGCAAAAACCTATCGCTACAAATCGCAGGAGCAGTAGAAATGAAGAAAATTTCATACGCTCTCGTCTCCGGTTTGTGTGCGTTTTTGCTAACAGCTTGCGATTCATCTTCCCAGCATCAGGATCTGCATGATTTTATGGCGGAAACCAAGCGCCGACCACAAGGACAAATTGAACCGCTTCCGGCATTTCGCCCCTATCGTCCCTTTGCTTATAGTGCGATGACCTTGCGGAGCCCGTTCGATCCGCCAGTAAGGGAAGAAGATAAAGCATCAATAAAAGGTGGTAGGACTGTTGAGCCGGATATGAACCGTGAGCGGGAGTATCTTGAGAGCTTCAATATTGCTGGCCTGACGATGGTGGGTACATTAACCAAATCCGGCCGTCTGTGGGCCTTGATTGATGACGGACAGGGTGGGGTGCACTCGGTTACCGTTGGCAATTATATGGGCAAAAACCACGGCAAGATCATAACTGCGGATCGTGCACAAATTGAAGTGCTCGAAATTGTCTCTGATGGCGCAAACGGTTGGGTTGAGCGTCCCAGAATTATCAAATTAGAAGAAAAGGAATAAACCATCATGGGTGCTTTGTTCTCATTGGGGTTAAAAATGCGAAATATAGCCTTATTACTCGTTTGTCTGCTGGCCCCTGTTTCCTGGGCAAATACACTTGATGATATTCGTTTTGCTGAGCTTCCTGGTGAACGGTTTGAAGTCAGGATGACCTTCTCCGGGCCGCCGCCGGAACCGGCTGGTTATACCATTGAAAGACCTGCGCGTATTGTTCTGGATTTCCCCCAGGTTGTCAGCGCGCTGAAAGAACGCCGTTATCCCTTGTCGTTTGATAATGGCCAAAGTGCAATGGTGCTGACGACGGAGGGTAGAACCCGATTAATTTTGAACCTGGATGATTTGACGTCTTACACCAGCCGTGCTGAAGGTAATACCTATATTGTTGAGGTGGGTGCGAGCGATGGCGGGTACGCTAACAATGCAGTAACTCCCAGTGTGACTGTGCCATCTGCATCAAATACGCGAGCTGCTGCAGTTCAGGGGCCATCCATCACCAATATTGATTTCCGGCGCGGCACAACGGGAGAGGGCCGTATCATCATCGCATTGTCCGACCCTAATATCAGTGCCGAGATGTCAGGTACGGGGGCTGGTGTTCGGCTGACATTTAAAAATGTCTGGTTGCCACAAGAGTTGCGTCGTCGTTTGGATGTGGTCGATTTCGCCACGCCGGTTTCTTTGGTTTCTGCTACGCATAGCGGCAATGACACGACATTGAATATTGCAGCTTCGGGAGATTACGATTATTTGGCTTATCAAGCCGACAGAGAATATGTCGTCAGCATCAAACCGTTAACGGCACAGGAAATTAAAGAGAAGAAGGAAGAATTTGAATTTACGGGTGAAAAGCTTTCGCTCAATTTCCAGGATATCGAAGTTCGTGCGGTACTGCAGATTATCGCTGACTTTACCGAATTAAACCTGGTGGCTAGTGACACAGTGCAGGGGCGCATTACCTTGCGACTGGACAATGTGCCTTGGGATCAGGCGCTTAACTTGGTGTTAAAAACCAAAGGTCTGGATAAACGTCAAGTGGGTAATGTATTGATGGTTGCTCCTGCTGCAGAAATTGCTGAGCGCGAGCGCCAGGAGCTGACCACCAAAAAACAACTGGAAGAACTGGCGCCACTACGCACTGAATATATTCGTGTACGTTATGCGAATGCTAAAGAGATGTTTGAGTTATTTCGTGGTGAACCGGGAGGGCGCACTGGCGGCGGTGGGAGTGGTGGCTCAGGTGGCAGGGGCGGTAGCCAATCCACCGGTAGTGTTCTGTCAGAGCGCGGTCAGGCGATTGTCGATGAGCGAACCAACTCCATCATTATTACGGATACGGCCGACCGTATCGAAGCCTTTAGACGTCTAGTGGATCAAATTGATATCCCGATTCGCCAAGTCATGATTGAGGCGCGCATTGTAGTCGCTAATACGGATTTCCGTAGGGAGCTGGGTATTCGCTGGGGTGGTGTGGGTTATGATCAGTCATCCAACTCTATTATCGAAGTGGCTGGCTCTATGGATGGGTTGGACTCAGACCCGGGTACACCGTTTGACTTCCTGACGGGCAACGGCTCCATGGAATTAAATGAGAATCGGATGGTGGATTTGGGTGTTGCAAACCCCGCCGGTAGTATTGCGCTGGGCGTTTTAACTGATAATGCCTTCCTCGATATGGAATTGTCTGCTTTGGAAAATACCGGTTTTGCTGAAATCGTATCGCAGCCGAAAGTGATAACTGGTGACAAACAACGTGCGACCATTTCTTCAGGTACAGAGATCCCTTATCAGGAAGCTTCCGCCAGCGGTGCAACTACAACCTCATTTAAAGAAGCGGTTTTGAAGCTGGATGTGACGCCGCAGATTACCCCGGATAATCGCATTATCATGGATCTGGTTATTAATCAGGACACGGTTGGCCAGCTTAACCTCGCTACCGGTATCCCCACTCTTGATGTGACAGAGTTGACCACAAAAGTGCTTGTGGCGAATGGGCAAACTGTCGTATTGGGCGGTGTATTTACGGTGGAAAGTATTAAAGGTGAGAATAAGGTGCCGTTTCTCGGGGATATCCCTTACCTGGGGCGTTTGTTCCGGCGCGATGTTAACGAAAATAATAAAACCGAATTGCTGCTGTTCATCACCCCCAAAATTATGGCTGAAAGCCTGACTAACTGATGTCCCGCTCCAATATCTTCCTTGTCGGCCCCATGGGGGCCGGCAAATCTACCATAGGGCGTCTTCTTGCGTCGGAGCTTGACCTATCTTTCCGGGATAGTGATCGTGTTATCGAAGAGCGTACCGGTGCGGATATCCCCTGGATTTTCGACATGGAGGGTGAAGAGGGATTTCGTGAGCGGGAAACGGCGGTTCTGACAGAATTGGCAACGGAAACAGGTGTTGTGATTGCTACGGGTGGTGGAATTATCCTGCGTGAGCAGAACCGTAGCATAATGAGCGCCTCAGGTTTTGTCTGTTATCTTACGGCTTCTATTGATCAGTTGGTTGAAAGGACGTCCCGCGACAAAAAACGTCCGTTACTGCAAGTGGAAAACCCTCGTCAGAAGATCATTGATTTATTATCCCTTCGTGATCCGCTCTATCGCGCGGCGGCTGATTTTATTATCAATACGGACCGTCGGTCCCCGAAAGCGGTTGCCCAGGAAATAGCAGGTTTGGTGACTGCTGCTCAGTGAGCCTTCCCCCGGCTTATGGTAAAGTGCCTCCTGCATTTTTCTCCTTTTCTCAATCAGGCAATTCTCAACCAGGCAAAGTCTCGCTATGCGTCAGTTAAATGTCGATCTGGGTGATCGCAGTTATCCGATATACATCGGTGAAAAGCTTTTGGCTAACAAACAGATTCTTGTTCCTCACATTCGAGGGCGCCAACTCTGCATTGTCACTAACGACACGATTGCGCCATTGTATTTACCCTTGCTGCAAGAAATGTTGACCGGATATCAAGTTGATACTGTTGTGCTTCCGGACGGTGAGAGCCACAAGAACCTCGACACACTCAATCTGATCTTTGATGGTTTATTAAGCGCGCGGCATAACCGTACCACAACATTGGTTGCCCTGGGTGGTGGTGTTGTGGGTGACATGACCGGCTTTGCTGCTGCCTGTTATCAGCGGGGTGTGGATTTTATCCAGATACCTACCACTTTGCTCTCAATGGTGGACTCTTCTGTCGGTGGTAAAACCGGTGTGAATCACGCATTGGGCAAAAACATGATCGGCGCTTTCTATCAGCCTCGCTGCGTGATCGCTGATACAGCACTGCTGGAAACTTTGCCGCCGCGTGAATTGTCCGCGGGTATCGCAGAGATTGTTAAATACGGATTGATTGCAGATTACGCCTTCTTTGAGTGGCTTGAAGCTAAGATGCCGGCACTTATGGCGCGCGACAAAGCTGCACTGGCTTATGCTGTTGAGCGCTCCTGCCAAATTAAAGCGGAGGTCGTTGCTCAGGATGAGCGCGAAGACGGTATCCGCGCAATCCTTAACCTGGGACACACCTTCGGGCATGCCATTGAAACCGCGCAAGGCTACGGCAACTGGTTGCATGGCGAAGCGGTGGCCGCCGGGATGGTGATGGCTGCTGATTTATCCTGGCGTCGCGGTGACATCAGCCGAACAGAACTGGATCGCACCATAGCGTTGCTGCTGCAGGCCAAGCTGCCGGTTAAAGCGCCGGCGGATATGACGGACGAAACATTTTTGACCCTTATGGGCGTCGATAAAAAAGTGCTTGATGGTCGCTTGCGTCTGGTATTGCTGGAATCCATGGGGAAAGCCACGGTCACCAGTGATATTGATGATGAGTTGCTGAAGCAAACATTTGCCGCGTGCCGTTAAACTGCTCCGTTATAAAACCAAAGTTGCTGTTAAAGAGAGTTACTGTTAATCATCGTTGCTGGCTGTTGTGGAGGTGCATATGGTTCCAGAGTCCCCGATCAGTGCTGATCCGGATGGTCGTATTGGTGGTAGCCCTGTAGCCGACAGTGGTCAATCTGCCGGGCACGATTACCTTGCCGACTACCGGCAGCGCTATGGCTTGGCTATGGACCCCTTTGCGGACGATGTGGATTTTCCGTTGTTTACCGGTGCCCAGCGCCGCGAATTGCTTGATCAATTGCTTCATCTTTGCCAGTTCGGCAAAAGCCTGCTGGTGGTGCTGGGCGAACGAGGTGTAGGGAAAACCCGATTGGCCCATGCTCTGCTGGATTCAATGGCAGAAACGGATGAGCTTTGCCTTGTCACGGCGCAGCCAAAACAGGGGTTGGATCAGGTGCTGATCCAGGTGGCTCACGCGTTTTCCTTGCGAAGAGAGGGTGTTGAGACGGCCGGGCAATTACTCGCTGCTTTGCGAAGCTTCAGTCAGCCGATTATGGGCGGTGGCGATATTGCTTTAGTGGTGGTCGACGATGCACACCACTTGGATGATCAGGCGCTCGCTGCTTTGCTCAGTCTTTTGCAGGGGCGCGATGAAGATAACCGCCGCCTGCATATCGTGTTTTTTGCTGAGCCATCATTAATTCAACGGCTCGACCAATTGGATATGCAGGATGTCATGATCAATGACTTCCAATTGGCACCTTTTACGCTGCATGAAACTGTGGACTACCTGAATTTCCGAATGGAGATGGCGGACTATCTTGGGCCGGAGATATTCAATGAATCCCTTGTTGAATCTTGGTGGCAGGAAGCTCATGGTCAGTTGCCGCTAATCCACGAATATGCACGAGGTTGTTTGCTGGAGTCGGTGATTCCTGAGGAAGCAACGGGTAAAAAAGCATTCCCCTTACTGCATATTGTTGCCGCCGCTGTTCTGGGGGCTGTATTTCTGATGACGTTTTTCTACAGCAGCGACGACGAGGAAGTTGTTGGCGATCAAATATTTTCTCAGCCCTTACCCATAAACCCTGTCAAAACGGCGGCCAGCTCTTTGGCTGTGTCTTCGGTTGCAGCTTCAGTTGGTGTTGAATCGGTGGTGAGTATGCCGGTGCAGCCGACTGGGGATGTATCCTTACCCGAGGATATTCAAGTGCGGACCGGTGGAGCGCTTGAACCTCTGACGCCGGAGCAGCTGCCGCCGGTGACGCCCTCAGTCGCCACACCCGAGGTCGCTGCTGTTGAGGTCACCCCCGCTTCGCAGGCTACAGCCTCATCATCTGTAGCAGCTGCCTCAGTTGTCCCTGCGGTCAGTCAACGGCCGAGGGCAACCAATTTCTCGGAGGACGAACAGGTTCTGCTTTCATGGCGTGCTTCTGAGTTTACGTTGCAATTATTAGGCGTCAGCACTGAAAAAGCGGCACGTGACTATATTGCTGCTCAACCCAATCGGGCCGATTTACTAATGTTTAACACTGTGCGTCAAAACAAAGACTGGTTTGTCGTAGTGGCAGGGCGTTATCCAACTGCCGCTGCCGCCCGTCAAGCGGTTGCCAGCTTGCCGGCAGAACAGCGCAAGGCAGGGCCATGGCCGAGAGAAATGAAAGTGATTCAGCAGGAAATCGATGCTCGTCATGGTCAATGAAGGATCTCCCGGTAATTCGCGGTATATATGCTGAAGCCTTGAAATATGCTGCTTGTGGCCTATTGAACATTTCATCAGGCCGTTTCGGAACTACTTCATATATTGCCATTACCGTCTCCAGCGGGTAATATCCTGCGCCCATTTGTCTATAGCCCCTACCCTAAGGGGCTTTTTTGTCTGGAGTGCGATTTTTGCCCGGCGGCTATCGTGGTGCTGCCAGCGTTGTGGGTGTCGCGCTCAGTAATAATGATTTGCATTGATTGAGAAACAGCCTATGACCACTGGCCTTTACCGGTTGGACGAATTCAAAGACAACTGCGGCTTTGGCTTGATTGCTCACTTAAAGGGCAAGACAAGTCACCGTTTGTTGAGAACGGCTATCGAAGCATTGACCTGTATGACACATCGCGGCGGTATCGCGGCGGATGGCAAGACAGGTGATGGTTGCGGTCTGTTGCTCCAGAAACCGGATGCTTTCCTGCGCACTGTGGCCAAAGAAGCCTGCGGTGCTGACCTGACGCCCATTTATGGTGTAGGCGCGGTGATGTTGAGTCGCGATGCAGCCCAGGCTGACGCCGCGCGTGCGATTCTGTCAGAAGAGCTGGTTGCTCAGGGGTTGGTGGTTGCCGGTTGGCGTGAAGTGCCGGTCGACAGCAGCTGCCTCGGACCTATCGCCCTCAAGTCCCTGCCGGTCTTCAATCATGTTTTCGTAAACAACACCGATTTGCCGCTGGAGCAGGTGAATGCCCGCCTTTTCATGGCGCGTCGGAAGGCCGAATTACGCCTAGCTGAAGACAAGGCTTTTTATATAGCCAGTCTCAGCACCGGTATCCTTTCCTACAAAGGTTTGATGATGCCGGTGGACCTGCCGCAATTCTTTGCCGACCTGGCGGACTCTCGCCTGGAAACGGCGATCTGTGTATTTCACCAACGCTTCTCCACCAATACCATGCCGCAGTGGCCCTTGGCCCAGCCTTTTCGCATGTTGGCGCACAACGGTGAAATCAATACGGTAGTCGGTAACCGCAACTGGTCGGTCGCGCGTACCCCCAAGTTCTGTACGCCGTTGTTGCCTGAGTTGCAGAGCGTTACCCCGTTGGTAAATCGCACCGGTTCAGACTCGTCGAGCCTTGATAACATGCTCGAGATCCTGACCTTGGGCGGGATGGATTTGCACCGCGCCATTCGTATGCTGGTGCCGCCGGCCTGGCAGAACGTGGACCATATGGACCCGGACCTGCGCGCCTTCTATGAATACAACTCCATGCATATCGAGCCGTGGGATGGTCCGGCTGGTCTGGTGATTACCGATGGTCGTTATGCTGTGTGTACCCTGGACCGGAACGGTCTGCGTCCGTCGCGTTGGGTCATTACCAAAGACGACATGATCACCGTGGCATCTGAGGTAGGTGTGTATTCTTACAAGCCGGAAGATGTCGTGGCCAAAGGCCGTCTCGGGCCAGGCCAGATCATGTCTATCGACACGGCTACCGGCACCTTGCACCACACCAAGGATATCGATCAGCAGCTCAAATCCAGTCAGCCCTACAAGCAGTGGCTGAAAGAGCGTGCGTTGCGCGTGGAATCCACCTTGGTGGCGGACGACAAAGAAAACGGTATCGACCGTATCCAGCTCAAGTCCTACATGAAGATGTTCCAGGTGTCCTTTGAGGAGCGCGATCAGTTGCTGCGCCCCTTGGCCGAAGGTGGTCAGGAAGCTGTGGGCTCCATGGGTGACGACACGCCTATGGCGGTGCTGTCTCGCCAGCAGCGTTCTATCTACGATTATTTCCGCCAGCAATTTGCCCAGGTAACCAACCCACCCATCGACCCGCTGCGCGAAGCGATTGTTATGTCGCTGGAGACGTGCCTGGGGCGTGAGCTGTCTGTTTATGAAGAAACGGCGGAACATGCGGACCGGGTGATTTTGTCATCTCCGGTGCTCTCGCCAGCCAAATTTCGCGCCCTGCTGAGCATGAATCGCCCCGGGTATGAAGTTGCAGAGTTTCCACTGCACTACGACCCGGAGCAGATGAATCTCCAACAGGCTATCGACCTCCTATGCAAGGGCGTGGCGGAAGCTGTCAAGGCCGGTAAGGTGTTGATGGTGCTGAGCGACAACAACCTGCAAAAAGGCTTATTGCCGATTCAGGCGCTGCTTGCTGTGGGCGCGGTGCACCAGCATTTGACCAACGTTGGCTTGCGTTGCGATGCCAATATCATCATCGAAACCGGCAGTGCCCGTGATCCGCACCAGGTGGCTGCCCTCATCGGCTATGGTGCGACGGCGGTTTATCCCTACCTCAGCTACCATGTGCTCAATGATCTGGTGGAAACCGGTGAGTTGTTGACTGGCATTGATGACGCTTACAAGAACTACCGCAAAGGTATCGACAAGGGGCTGATGAAGATCCTGTCCAAGATGGGTATCTCCACCATTACCTCTTATCGCGGTGCCCAACTGTTTGAAGCGGTCGGCCTGTCTGATGAAGTGGTAAATACCTGCTTTGAAAGCACACCATCCCGCATCAAGGGTGCCCGCTTCACGGATCTCGAAGCAGACCAAAAGATACTGGCGCAAAATGCCTGGGTGGAGCGTAAGCCTATCGTGCAGGGTGGCTTACTCAAATATGTCCACGGCTCCGAGTATCACGCGTTCAACCCGGACGTGGTGCAGACGCTGCAAAAAGCAGTGCAGAGTGGGAACTACGCCATATGGCGCAACTACGCGGACCTGGTCAACCAGCGTCCGGTGTCCATGCTGCGCGACCTTCTGGCATTGCGGGAAGATATTTGTACACCCATTCCCTTGAGTGAAGTCGAGCCGGTTGAAGCGATCATCAAACGCTTTGACTCGGCAGGTATGTCGCTCGGTGCGCTGTCTCCCGAAGCCCATGAGGCCCTGGCAGAAGCGATGAACCGCTTGGGTGGTCGCTCTAACAGCGGCGAAGGTGGTGAAGATCCTGCACGCTACGGCACGGTAAAAAGCTCCAAGATCAAGCAAGTTGCTTCCGGTCGCTTTGGTGTGACCCCGGCTTATCTGGTGAATGCCGAGGTATTGCAGATCAAGGTCGCTCAGGGTGCGAAGCCCGGTGAGGGCGGTCAGTTACCCGGCGGTAAGGTCAATAGCCTGATTGCGCGCTTGCGCTATTCCGTGCCCGGTGTGACATTGATTTCTCCACCGCCGCACCACGATATTTACTCCATCGAAGACCTGGCGCAGTTGATCTTTGATCTCAAGCAGGTCAACCCGGATGCGCTAGTGTCGGTAAAACTGGTATCGCGCCCCGGTGTGGGCACGATTGCTGCCGGTGTTGCCAAGGCCTACGCAGACTTGATTACGATCTCCGGTTACGACGGCGGCACAGCCGCAAGTCCATTGTCGTCTATCCGTTACGCCGGCTCGCCTTGGGAATTAGGCTTGTCTGAAACCCACCAGACCCTGCGCGCGAATGACCTGCGTGACAAGGTTCGTGTGCAAACCGACGGTGGCCTCAAGACCGGCCTGGATGTGGTTAAAGCTGCAATGTTGGGTGCAGAGAGTTTCGGTTTTGGTACCGGGCCCATGGTTGCGCTGGGCTGTAAGTATCTGCGTATCTGCCACCTCAACAACTGTGCCACCGGTGTGGCGACCCAGCAGGACAAGCTTCGCAAAGACCATTACATCGGCACGGTTGAGATGGCCATGAATTTCTTCAAATTTATGGCAGAAGAAACCCGTGAGTGGATGGCTCGCCTGGGTGTGCGCTCACTGGCTGAGTTGGTGGGACGCGTGGATCTGTTGCAGGTCCTGGAAGGGCAGACAGAAAAGCAGAAACAGCTTGATCTGAGCCCAATTATCTACACCGACGATTATCTGGCCACCAAACCACAGCTTTGTTCAGTGGACAAAAACCATCCCTTTGACAAAGGCGAATTGGCTGAAGCCATGGTGCGTACGGTATTACCGGCGATTGAAGGCAAGGCCGGTGGTGAATTTGAATTCCGCATCACCAACTGTGATCGTTCCATCGGGGCACGTATCAGTGGCGAGATTGCCAAACGTTATGGCAACCAGGGCATGGCCGACACGCCGATCACGCTGAAGCTGCACGGTATTGCCGGCCAGAGCTTCGGTGTCTGGAACGCGGGCGGTCTGAATATGTACCTGGAAGGTGACGCCAACGATTACGTTGGTAAAGGCATGGCTGGCGGCAAGCTGGTCATTCGTCCGCCGCGCAATTCGGAGTTTAAGTCCAATAGCACCAGCATCATGGGGAACACCTGTCTATACGGTGCGACGGGCGGTAAGCTATTTGCTGCGGGTACCGCCGGTGAGCGTTGCGGTGTGCGTAACTCCGGTGCCCATGTAGTTGTAGAGGGCGCGGGCGACCACTGCTGTGAATACATGACTGGCGGTGTCGTGACGGTGCTTGGCCAAACCGGTGTTAACTTTGGTGCGGGCATGACCGGTGGCTTCGCCTATGTATTGGATGAAGCCAATGATTTTGTGGATCGCTACAACCACGAATTGGTGGATATCCATCGCATTAACACCGAAGCACTGGAGGCCCATCGCAACCATCTGCGCAGTGTGATCGAAGAGTTTACCCGCGAAACCGAAAGTGAGTGGGGCAAGCATCTGTTGGCGAATTTCGATGATTACGTCGGCAAATTCTGGTTAGTAAAACCCAAGGCGGCGAGCTTGGCCGGGCTGTTAGTCAGCTTCAAGCAACGCGGCGAATAATCACCTTGGGCTAAAGAGGGGCATGCACAATGGCCGAACGTTTAAATAACACTTTCCAGTTTCTCGATGTCGGGCGCCAGGATCCGACAAAAAAGGATATTGCTACCCGTAAGCATCAGTTTGTCGAGATCTATCAGCCTTACACCCAGGATCAGGTTTCCGGGCAGGCGCACCGTTGTCTCGAATGCGGTAACCCTTACTGTGAATGGAAATGTCCGGTGCATAACTTCATTCCCAATTGGTTGAAGCTGATCTCCGAGGGCAACATCTTTGAAGCGGCAGAATTGAGCCATCAAACCAATTCATTGCCCGAAGTCTGTGGCCGTGTTTGTCCGCAAGACCGGTTGTGTGAAGGTGCTTGTACCCTCAATGACGGCTTTGGAGCCGTCACCATCGGCAACGCCGAGAAATACATTACCGACACGGCCTTTGCCATGGGCTGGCGGCCGGATATGTCCAAGGTGGTATGGACCGATAAAAAGGTTGCCATCATCGGTGCCGGTCCTGCCGGGATTGGTTGTGCCGACATCCTGGTACGCAACGGCGTCAAGCCGGTTGTCTTCGACAAATACCCCGAAATCGGCGGTTTGTTGACCTTCGGTATCCCCGAGTTCAAATTGGAAAAATCGGTGATGTCCCGTCGCCGCGAGATCTTTACCGAGATGGGTGTCGAATTCCGTTTGAACACTGAAGTGGGTAAAGACATCACCATCGATGAATTGCTGCGCGATTACGACGCTGTATTCATGGGAATGGGAACCTACACCTACATGAAGGGCGGTTTCCCTGGTGAAGATCTGCCCGGTGTGTACGATGCCCTGCCATTCCTGGTCTCCAACGTAAACCGTAACCTGGGTTTTGAAAAAGATCCTGCGGATTTCATCAGCGTGAAAGGTAAGCGCGTGGTTGTGCTCGGCGGTGGCGATACGGCGATGGACTGTAACCGTACCTCAATCCGCCAGGGTGCTAGCAGCGTAACCTGTGCATACCGTCGCGACGAAGAAAATATGCCCGGTTCCAAGCGTGAAGTAGCCAACGCGCGCGAAGAAGGTGTGCAATTCCTGTTCAATCGCCAGCCGGTTGCTGTGGTGGGTGAAGGCAAGGTGGAAGGCGTAAAAGTGGTGACCACGCAACTGGGTGAGCCGGATGAAAAGGGCCGTCGCCGTCCGGAAGTCGTGCCGGGCAGTGAAGAGGTTTTACCGGCAGACGTGGTGCTGATCGCGTTCGGTTTCCGTCCCAATCCGCCGACCTGGCTGGCTGACCACAAGATCTCCACCAATGACTGGGGTGGTGTTGTGGCGCCGGAGCATCAGCAGTTTAAATTCCAGACCAGTAATCCTAAGGTCTTTGCCGGTGGCGATATGGTGCGTGGTTCTGACCTGGTGGTAACGGCCATCTGGGAAGGCCGTGAAGCCGCTACCGGTATCCTCGACTATCTCGGTGTGTAATCAGGTTATTCGCTCGGTAGAAGCCTGTTAACCTCACAGGCTTCTGAAACTGGGGGATCGGCTATTCGACTCCCAGCCTGCCCGGTCTCGTCAGCTGATTATGGAGATGGCATTCAATAACTAGAACATTGGCGACCAGAGACTGATTGCATGGCTGAGCTTAAAAACGACCGTTTCCTTCGCGCTTTATTAAAACAACCCGTCGATGTCACCCCCGTCTGGATGATGCGTCAGGCTGGGCGCTATTTGCCGGAGTATCGCGCTACCCGTGAAAGAGCCGGGGATTTTATGGGGTTGTGTACCAACCCTGAGCTTGCCTGCGAAGTTACCTTGCAACCACTTGAGCGTTATCCGCTGGATGCAGCCATCCTGTTTTCCGACATTCTCACTATTCCCGATGCCATGGGCCTGGGCCTTTACTTTGAAACCGGTGAGGGCCCCAAATTCAGGAAGCCAGTGCGCACTGAGGCCGATATCAACGCTTTGCAGGTTATTAATCCCGAACGGGATCTGCCCTATGTGCTCAATGCGGTTAAAACCATTCGTCGCGAACTGAACGGGCGTGTGCCACTGATCGGCTTTTCCGGCAGTCCCTGGACGCTGGCAACCTACATGATCGAAGGCGGTTCGAGCCGCGATTTTCGCCGCGCCAAAGAAATGCTCTACAACCAGCCTGAGCTGATGCACCGTTTGCTGGATGTGCTGGCCAAATCCGTGACCACTTATCTCAATGGGCAAATCCTTGCGGGTGCACAAGCCGTACAAATTTTTGATACCTGGGGCGGCGCGTTGTCGCATCAGGCTTATCAGGAATTCTCTTTGGCCTATATGCGCCAGATCGTTTCCGGTTTGATTCATGAGCATGAAGGTCGCCAGGTGCCGGTGATTTTATTTACCAAAGGCGGTGGACAGTGGCTGGAATTGATGGCCGCCAGTGGCGCGAATTGTCTGGGACTGGATTGGACGACGAATATCGGTGAGGCGCGCGCGCGCGTCGGTACTCAGGTTGCGCTGCAAGGTAATATGGACCCAAGTATTCTTTATGCATCTCCTGAACGCATTCGCACAGAAGTCGGCAACATCCTGGAAAGTTACGGCGCAGGATCCGGGCACGTATTTAATTTGGGCCACGGCATTACGCCAGAGGTCGATCCTGAACACGCTGGTGCTTTTATTCGAGCCGTACACGAATTATCGGCGCCCTATCATTCATAATATTTTGTCACAAGGGCTCCCGGTGGAGCGGCGCCTCTGGTGTGTTGATCATTTCTTAACTAAACTGGGCGTCATCTGTGGATGGGTTTTGCTCAGGAACTGTTGGTGATGAGGATTCACTGTGGGAATTAAACAGGTCAAACTGAACGTCAACGAGCTGACCATTGGCATGTATGTGTCCGGCCTTGATCGGCCTTGGTCGCAAACCCCATTTCCCTTGCAAGGTTTCTATATCCGCGACCTGGGTGAAATTACCCAACTCAAAACTCTCTGCAATCACGTCTATATTGATGTCGAAAAAGGTCGCGGACCTGTGTCGGCCAATCTCAAAACCCTGACTCCCCAAGGCCGCGTTAAAGGCACTGGACGGGAGCCACATAAAAACAGTTTTCTGACAGAACCTGTTGCCCCACTCAAGATCCAGCGCAACCTCTATCGCGAAGTCCAGCCCCTGCAAAAAGAAGTCAAAAAGGCGCGGCAACTGCATCAAAAAGTGTACGGTGCAGTGGGAGAAGTGCTCGACCAACTGGAGCGCAACCAACTGCAAACAGCCTCCCTTGGCGAGACAAAGCGCGTGGCCAGCGAGATGGTTGATAGTGTCCTGCGCAACCCGGATGCATTTACCTGGTTGTCCCGCGTGCAGGAAAAAGATGAATACACCTACAGTCATGCTGTGAGGTCATCGGTGTGGGCTATTTTGTTCGGGCGCCACATCGGTTTACCTAAGCGCGATCTGGATGTATTGGCTTTGGGGGTACTCTTGAAGGATGTCGGGAAGGTAATGCTCGACAGCGAGTTACTAACCAAAGTTGAGCGTACCGCCGAAGAAGAAAAAGCCTACGAAAATTTCGTGGAACTGGGCGCGGATATCTTGCGTAAAACCCCGGGTGTAGAACCGCGGGTGATCAGTGTGGTGAAAACCCATTGCGAGCGGCTCAACGGCAGTGGTTTTCCGCAGGGTTTGCGCGGCGACAAGATTCCCCTATTAGGTAAGATCGCGGGTATTGTGACTTACTACGACCACGTCACCAATCCCAGGGGCTCTCGTCATCCCATCGCGCCGTCCAAGGCGGTTGCCAAACTTTATGAGTTGCGCAATATCCAGTTCCAGGAAGAGTTGGTGGTGGAATTCATTCGTGCCATAGGCCTTTACCCTACGGGTACGTTAGTGGAGCTCAGCACCGGTGAAGTAGGTGTTGTGGTGGAGCAAAATTTTGAGCGCAGATTGAAGCCGAAGGTGATGTTGGTACTGGATGCCTGCAAACAACCGCTGGCTGAATGCAGCCTGCTGGATCTTTCGGAAGACGACAAGCGCAAACAGGCATTGCTGGATTCCGGCAAGAAAACCCGCTACGAGATAGAAAAGGTGGAGATTGCGCGGGACCTGGAGCCCGGCAGTTACGATGTGGATATTGCCAACATCCGTGATCAGTACCTGATGAAGACCGAAAAGCGTGGCTTAATGGCGCTGCTGAGTCGTTTGCAGCGCAGCTGATTCTTCATCGTGTTTCAGGCATAAAAAAACCACCCGCAGGTGGTTTTTTTATGCTCATTGCCCACTGGTGGGCAAATCGCCGTTCAGCTTAGATGGGCTGTACGTCAGAAGCTTGTGGGCCTTTAGGACCTTTTTCTACGTTGAACTTAACGCGTTGGCCTTCAGCCAGGGTTTTGAAGCCTGAACCAGAAATAGCGCTGAAATGTACAAATACGTCTTGACCGTTGTCTTGTTCCAGAAAACCAAAACCTTTAGCTTCGTTGAACCACTTAACAGAACCAGTTGCGGCTGCCATAAAAATCTCCAGAGCAATAATTGCTATGTTGTAAAAGAAATAAACCCGAATAGGGCGGTGTACTGACCTAAGAAGAATTGATGACTAAAACAAAATGAAGTGCTACGGAGTATTCAGCGGCCTTTCGAGCAACAGGTTCGTTGCGGGAGAGGAGCGGTGGTACGGTGTATTCATCGAAATTGTAGTGACAAGTATCAGCTGTATTCTTCACCAGCCGGGGCAGTATGGGCCGGTGTGTTGGTCTTGTAAAGGGAAATTAGCCGTGGTGATGAATAATGTGGGGGTACGCTCATAAGCCCAGCGTGTAGAGTCTGCCCTGAGATTCGCACAACCTATAGCGACAGCGGGGAATGGAAGGGGTCAGATAGGGGGAGTGAGCAAAGCGCCAGGAAGGTTCGAGAAAGGTTGGAGAAAGGAGCGACCCGGCGCGGTGGTCGCTCCCACTATCGACTTATGACTGGACATGCCCCATGCGCTGCCCCATGACGGTGGGTGATCCGGCACGTAATTGGCCGTCCCAGGTTACGCGTCCTTTGGCAAACAACACGATGGCTGTTGAGCCCAATTTAAAACGCCCCATCTCTGCGCCCTTGGCCAATTCGATTTCGGTTGCGGGTGTTGCGACATAATCTGTGGTTTGAATCTGGCGCTTGATGGGGGCCACTTCGCCCGCCCAAACGGTTTCGATACCGGCCACAATCATTGCACCCACCATGACGACCGCCATCGGTCCGATATCTGTATCGAAGATGGCTGCAACGCGCTCATTGCGAGAAAACAGGCGCGGCACGCCTTTGGCGGTGGCATCGTTAACGGAAAATAAATCGCCGGGAATTGCGACCATTTTGCGCAGTTTACCGCCGTAGGGCATGTGTACGCGGTGATAGTCGCGGGGCGAGAGGTACACGGTGGCGAATGTGCCTCCTGCAAACTCGCCGGCCAAAGCTGCATCACCGCCTAACAGTTCCAAGGTGGTATAGCCTTGGCCTTTGGCCTGGAAAATCCGGCCGTCAGCAATGTCGCCCAATTGGCTGATGGCGCCATCAGCGGGTAACACAATGCTGGCAGCATCAGGATCGATTGGCCGAGCGCCGGGCTTTAAGGCGCGGGTGAAGAAATCATTGAAACAGGCATAAGCCAGGGGATTTTCTTCCTGGGCCAGCGACATATCCACGTTATAGCGTTTCACGAACCATTCGATAAAGGTGTTCTTGATCCAGGGTGTTTGTGACCGGGCGACCCAACCCGCCGCGCGGGAGAGAAGATGTTGCGGAATCAGGTATTGCATCAGGACAAATAATTTTTCTTTCATAACGACAATCTTATGCAAATGGATTGGATAGGGAGCGACGGCTTCGAGCGCACAAGTAAACGACCTGAATACAGGGTCTGCCCGCAGAAAACCCGGCCATGTTAGCAAAAACTACCGGGCTCCAAGGACATCTCTGTCATTCTGTGCGGTAAGATCCGGTAAAACAGCCACTGGATGCTATGCTAAAGCCTATGAAAATCTGGTTATACGCGCCATAGTGAATGCTCCATCGAATCAATCTGTAGTGGATTTCTTCAGGATTCTCTCGCATGCCTTCTTCTCCTGTTGTGTTGAATAAAAGTGATCTCGCCTGTTTTCCCGGCACCTATGCCCTGGCGCAAAGTCGTTGGCTGGAGGGGTTGGCTGCCAATATTGAGCTGGTTAAACAACACCTGAAATTTCCGGTGCGCGGAGTCCAGGGACCGCAGTTCGAAGCTCTGATGACGCGGGTCGCCTGGCTTGGCAATGAAGATGCCGGCAAAATGTTGGTATTGATCGCTGGTACCCATGGCGTAGAGGGACACGCCGGCAGCGCGGTACAGATCGATTTGTGGGGATTGATTGAGCAGCGCAAGGTGAATTTGCCGGAGGATGTAGCCATCCTGATGATCCATCCACTTAACCCGTTCGGTTATGCCTGGAGCCGACGCTGTGACGAACAGGGTATCGATCTTAACCGTAACTTCATCGACTTTTCCCAGCCGCTTCCCCACAGTGATGGTTATTCACTGCTGCAACCGCTGCTCAAGCGTGCACAAACCACAGCGCAACGGCAGAAGCTCTTCCAGCAATTCGCCCAGGATCACGGTCAGCGCGCCTTTGAACGGGCGCTGAGCGGTGGGCAATATGTAGATCCGCAGGGGCCATTCTATGGCGGTAACGAACCGGCTCACGGGCGGCAGGTCATTGCCAACATTATTGAACGTTTTCAGTTGGGCCAGCGCCTGCTGGCGGTGATTGATGTCCACACCGGCCTGGGGCTCTACGGTCATGGTGAGCTGATTTGCGATCATCCGCTCAACAGCCGCGGCACTGCCCAGGCCCAGGCATGGTACGGCGCCAGTGTGACGATGCCGGCGCGGGGAGATTCCAGTTCGGTGCCCAAGCTGGGTTTACTGGATTACGCCTGGCACGCCCTGATGGAGCAGCGCGGTTGTTTCGTTACCCTGGAGTTTGGTAGCTATGGTACAGATTCGCTGTTTGATGTACTGCTGCAGGAACATCACGATTGGGCTAGCGGCGGTCCATTGTCGATAGATCATCCGGCCAGCGCTGCCATGCGTGAACACTTTTGTCCGGGTGATGCCTATTGGCGGGAGCTGGTGCTGGTCAAGGCGCGCCAGGTTATTCACCAGGCATTGGCAGGACTGGCGGCACTTTGATTGATCAACAGGCATTTATGCACAATCCCGAATACAACCCCAAGCCCCCGTTTGCCCCTGTGCGTCATGCGCCGGCTGGCTTTCGCTGGAGCGAAGCCACGCTGGAAGACCTGGATGCGTTGGTGGAACTGGAGCAACGCTGCTTCAGCGGCGACCGTCTCAGCCGCCGCAGCTTTCGTCGCTGGCTCACAACGCCGCAGGACATCTTTCTGCTGGCGTGGAAGGAGCAGCAACTGGCGGGTTACATCCTGATCCTGTGCCACCGGGGCACGCGTCTGGCGCGCATTTATTCGCTGGCCGTCGACCCGGCCTTTCGCGGTTTGGGAATCGCCGGTTGGTTGATGCAGATCGGAGAGCAGCGGGCGCGGGACAGTGGCCGCCTGTATATGCGCCTGGAAGTCAGCAGCGAAAACAAAAGCGCTATCCGCTTGTATGAATCGCTGGGCTATAAACAATTTGGCCTCTACCACGATTACTACGAAGACCATAGCGACGCCCTGCGTTACCAAAAGCGTATCCGGGTATTCCATGAGGATACCCAACACAGCGCCATTCCCTGGATGTGCCAGAACACCCGGTTTACCTGCGGCCCGGCCTCCCTGATGATGGCGCTCACCTCGCTCGACCCCGACTATCAGCCTTCCTTGCAGGAGGAACTGCGCCTGTGGCGTGAAGCCACCACCATCTTCATGACTTCCGGCCACGGCGGGTGCCATCCAATGGGGCTGGCTCTAGCGGCGCAGCATCGCGGATTTTCTACCTCGGTGTGGGTGAATCAAACCGGTCCGCTGTTCCTGGACGGTGTGCGTGACGAAACCAAGAAGCCCATCATGACTGCCGTGCACAATGATTTTTGTGCGCAGTTGCAGGCATTGGAGGTCCCGGTGCACTATCGCGACATTCGTCAGCAGGATCTGATTGACGCCTTCTGCGCCGGTGCAGTGCCCATCATCCTCATCAGTACCTATCGCATGGACAGTAAAAAAGCCCCGCACTGGGTGGTGATGAGCGGTTTTGATGATGAGTGTATCTATGTGCATGATCCCGATCCGGAAACCTACGGACAGACAGCCATCGATTGCCAGTTTATTCCTTTGGCACGCAGTGATTTTGAATTGATGACCAGCTTTGGCCGCACCCGCTTGCGTACAGCAGTGATTGTGCACGCCAGAAGCGATACCGAAAGCAGGAAAACCTGATGTTGAGCACGCGCACCAGTTGTGTGGCGGAAACCCGCCTCACGCCTTTCCCGTTTGAATTTACGATTCTGCGCTCGCGCCGTCGCAGCATCAGTATTGAAGTACAAGCGGCGCGCGTGATTATTCGCGCACCGCAACAGGTGGCTGACAGTGTCTTGCACGATTTTTTGCGCGAGAAAACCCGTTGGGTACAAGAGAAAATTTACGAACAGGAAAAAGCGCTGGCCGCCATTCCCCAGCGCATCTATGTGAGCGGCAGTCACTTGCCCTACCTGGGGAATGACATTCGCCTGGTGTTGGGCAGTGGTACCAGTGCGCGGGTGGTATTGCACGATCAACAGTTGCATGTGCTGCTCTCGCGCCGGCGACGCATGAGTGCACCGGAACAAACCCGGCGCCTGGTGCAGGGTTGGTATCAACAACAGGCGCTGAAACTGTTGGCAGAAAAAACCGATCAGCTTTGCCTGGCCATGGGCTTGCAACATACCGGTGTCAGTATTCGGGCAACCCGAACCAAATGGGGCCACTGCACCAGTCGCGGTGCCATCCAATACAATTGGCAAATTATTCTGGCGCCGGAGCCTATTGTGGATTATCTTGTCGCCCACGAAGTAAGCCATTTGCGCCACCACAATCACAGCCGTGCTTTCTGGCAACTGGTAGAAAGTGTCTGTCCCGATTATGTGCGATGCCGCGCCTGGTTAAAGGCCAATGGCCAGCAACTGGTGCTGTAGGTAACACAACTCACTGGTGCTCAATGCCGGTTGTGTTGTGAAAGCATTTCCCGAATCCTGAACAAACAAAAGTATCTGCCATCATGACTGAACTCAGCGATGACTTTAGTGAAAACATTGACCGCTTTATCGTCGAGTCGATGGAGAATGGTTGCGTCTGGGGCCTGCAAGGTGAAGATGGCTGGGCGCTCTGTGCATCAGAAGATTACGATGATATGGATGTAATGCCGCTCTGGTCGCAAGAGGCTTTTGCGCAATTTCATTGTCGCGATGAATGGGCCGGTTACACCCCGGTCGCCATTGAGCTGGAAGAGTTTCTGGAAGATTGGCTGCCGGGTATGCACGATGATGTGTTGTTGGTGGGCGTTAACTGGAATGATGAGCTGGAAGGCGAAGAAATGGAGCCGCTGGATCTACTCGAAGAGTTTGAACAGGAACTCCAGGATTGATCACCGTTCACGATGAGCAACATTGTCTCGCCTACCCGCCGTGTATTACCCCGCATTCTGCTCGGTCTTTTTATTTTATTCTGCATGTACCTCTTTACTCGCACGCCCACCCATGAAGGTGAATGGTCGCCGCTACAAACACGGCTGCCGCAAATAACGCTGCGGCACGAGGGTGGGGAACCCTACTACCACATCGAAAACCTGCGTGATTTTCGTTACAACGCCGACGGCAGTGTGCTGCGCGCCGACTATCGCAGCGCCGATTTTGCACCGGCAGACTTGCAGCAAGTCTGGTTGGGTATTTCCCATTTTGGCGGTTATGGCCTCGCGCATACCTTATTGAGTTTTGAATTCAGTGATGGCCAGTTTCTCGCGGTTTCTGTGGAAGCGCGCTTGCGTCCAGGACAAGGTTACAATCCGTTTCTGGGATTGTTACGGCAATACAACAAGATGGTTGTGCTGGGGACAGAAGCTGACGTTATTGGCCTGCGTACTCACATTCGCAATGAGCGCGTCTTGCTTTATCCCCTGCAACTGACCGAAGAAGAACGCCATTATTTATTTCAGGCGTTGCTGCGCGATGCTCAACAGATTGCACAGCAGCCGGATTTTTATAATACGCTGCTTGATAATTGCACGACCAATTTATTAAAGCATGATCCGGATTACCGTTTTTATACCAGCTTGCTGGATTACCGTTTACTGCTGCCGGGTTTTTCTGACGAAGTGATACAAGAGAAAGGCTGGCTGGCGACAGATAAATCCATCATGGATTTACGCACACGCGCGACGATCAATGCCGCATTGATACCATTGGATGCAGAAGACTTTTCGCAAGGTATTCGCGAAGGTTATCGCACGGAATGGCATCAACCCGCGCTTGAGACATCATCGCTCATCGCGCCGAATAAATAATCATGCAGGATATCCACCTGGTGCCGGGTAACATAATCTTCCAGTTTGGCGAGGGTGTCGCAGATGGGGGTGATGGCGGGCGTGTCATTGGTGCGGTAGTCCTGGGTTGCCAGCACAAAAGCCTGGCTGTCGGATAAATAGCGGTTGGTGATATGGCTGTACACCTTGCGCTGTAACTGCAATACGCAAAAATCAAAATCCATGCACATCCGCATCAGATTGGGATAGTTGGATTCCGTGCGGTCAATGAAACGAATTTCCCTGCTGCCGAGCAGTTCTTCGGTTTTGAGTGGTTGGTTGGGCATAGTGTTAACGGATAACCTTCCAGACACATGCTGTTATCAGGGAGCTTTATGATATACAACGCTTCATTGCGCTGAAAAATGCAGCCTGACACACGCGTCGAATAACAGGTGATTTTTGTTGTCCTTGAGGATGCGAAGATGGTGTCGCAAAGGTGTTAAATCCTACAAAAACACTAGCTCGTATACCAGTATTTGCAAATCTGACCGCGTCTGATGACGAACTTTACCTGGTATGTGTGATTTGATTCACAAAGTGACTGTGAGCTCTGGAATGCAATAACCGACGAGCTGAGCCGCCCTGCGGATAACCTGAATATAAATTGTACAGGAGAGTTTGAATGCCAAGTCCCCGTGGATTTTTCAGTGTAATGATATTGTCGCTTGTCTTGTTGGTGCTGGGTGGTTGTGCCAGTTTTCAAGCCGGGCTCGAAAAGCCGACAGTCAAAGTGACCGGTTTGCGACTCTTGCCCTCCCAGGGCGGGTTGAACCAACGCATTGGTGTCGATCTGGCGATTCTCAATCCCAATGATCGGGATTTGTCCCTGCGTGGAATCTCTTATACGATTGGCATCGAAAATTTCTCGGTGCTCAGCGGTGTCACCGACAATGTACCGGTATTGAAAGGCTATCAGGAGACGCCGGTGAGCTTGGAAGTCTCAGCGAATATGTTGCAGGTAGTGCGCCTGATCGAATACTTCAGTCGCGCCGGTGTAAAAGACAGCGTCAATTACAACTTTGATGCAAAGCTCGATTTCAGCGCGCTCTTGCCGTCCATGCGCGTCAAAGAAAGCGGCAGCATTCCTCTGGTGCAAGGAGCGCAGCCCTGATCTTTGGTGATTATGCGACCGACTTCATGATCGGTCGCAGCAAGATAAGATGATCAACGAATAAAAATGTGTATTTTTGGATTCAGGACATTTCATGACCGACGTAATTGCCCCACCCGATGCGGATGAACGCATTTCCCTGAAAGACTATACCGAAAAAGCGTATCTGGATTATTCCATGTACGTCATTCTCGATCGCGCGTTGCCTAACATTGGCGACGGATTAAAACCGGTGCAGCGTCGCATCGTCTATGCGATGAGTGAACTAGGCTTAAAAGCCAGTGCGAAATATAAAAAATCGGCGCGCACCGTGGGTGACGTGATTGGTAAGTTCCATCCCCACGGCGACTCTGCCGCCTACGAAGCTATGGTACTAATGGCGCAACCGTTTTCCTATCGTTATCCCTTGGTGGACGGTCAGGGTAACTGGGGTTCGCCGGATGATCCGAAATCTTTCGCGGCCATGCGTTACACCGAGTCGCGCCTCACCAAATACAGTGAGGTGTTGCTTGAAGAATTGGGGCAAGGCACGGTGGAATGGCAGCCCAATTTTGACGGTACACTCGATGAGCCTGTCGTCTTACCATCGCGCGTTCCCAATGTCTTACTCAATGGCACCACTGGTATTGCGGTGGGTATGGCGACGGATATTCCGCCCCATAATTTGCGCGAAGTTGTTAACGCTTGTGTGCACATGCTCGACAATCCCAAGGCTACGGTAGAGGAATTATGTGAGCACGTGCTCGGCCCGGATATGCCGACAGATGCCGAGATCATTACACCGCGTAGTGAATTGATCAAATTGTACGAAACCGGGCGCGGCAGTGTGCGCATGCGCGCGGTGTGGAGCAAAGATGCGGACACGGGCGATATCATCGTGACCGCCTTGCCGCATCAGGTATCCGGCGCAAAAATTCTGGAGCAAATTGCGGCGCAGATGCAGGCAAAAAAATTGCCGATGGTAGCCGACCTGCGCGACGAATCGGATCATGAAAATCCCACACGGCTGGTGATTACACCGCGCTCCAATCGCGTCGATCTTGAACAGGTAATGCAGCATCTATTTGCCACCACCGAGCTGGAACGTACCTACCGCGTCAATATGAATATGATCGGCATTGACGGCCGTCCGGCGGTGAAATCGCTCGATAAAATTCTTACCGAATGGCTGAGCTTCCGCACGGTGACGACGCGTCGCCGCTTGCAATATCGCCTGGAACGCGTTGAAGAACGTTTGCTGCGCCTGGCAGCCTTGATGATTGTGTTCCTCAATGTGGATGAAGTGATTCGTATCATTCGCGAAGAAGAAAATCCCAAGCCGGTGTTGATTGAGCGTTTCAATCTCATTGAGATGCAGGCGGAATACATTCTTGAAACCAAGTTGCGTCAGTTGGCGCGGTTGGAAGAAATGAAGATTCGCCAGGAACAGCAAGACCTGGAAAAAGAGCGCGACAATTTGAAAAAAATTCTCGACTCTGCCGTCAAGCTGAAAAATCTGGTGCGCAAGGAATTGATTGAAGTGGCGCAACAGTATGGCGATGATCGACGTTCACCGATTGTGGAGCGCGCCGAAGCGCAAGCTTTCAGTGAGACGGAATTGATGAGTGTAGATCCGGTCACTGTGGTGATCTCTGATAAAGGCTGGATTCGTTCCGCGAAGGGGCACGACATTGATCCGGCCGGTTTGAGTTATAAAGCCGGGGACAGTTTTAAATTCGCCGTTCATGGCAAGAGTAATCAAAACGTTATCCTGCTCGATTCAACCGGCCGCAGCTACTCACTGCCCGCACATAATCTCCCCTCGGCACGCGGCCAGGGTGAGCCTCTCAGTGGCCGCATTAATCCGCCCAGTGGTGCTACGTTTGAAGGCGCCTTGATGGGCAATGATGAGCAGCCGGTACTGCTCGCCTCGGATGCTGGTTACGGTTTTGTGGCCACGCTGGCCGATTTGGTCAGCAAGAACAAAGCCGGTAAAGCGTTGCTCACGCTGCCGGATGGTGCGCAGGTATTACCACCACAACTACTGACCGGTGATCCGGCCCAGACGCTGTTGGCTGCCGTCAGCAATGATGGCCGCCTCTTGGTCTTCCCGGTTACCGAGCTGCCGCAATTGGCGCGAGGTAAGGGCAACAAGATCATGAATATTCCTTCAGCGCGGGTGAAAAGCCGTGAGGAATTCGTGTTGGCGGTGGCGGTGATCAATCCCGGCCAAATGCTTACGCTATACTCAGGCAAGCGCCACATTACCCTGAAGCAGGCCGATCTTGATCACTATCGCGGTGAACGCGGCCGGCGAGGCAATAAACTGCCGCGTGGATTCCAGAAAGTAGATCAGGTTGAGGTGGTTGAGAAATAATGTATCCGCACCTGTGGCCATAAAATCGATCATTGGTGTTGCTGGGGCTTTGACAATAAAAAGGGTTTTTCTATGAGTGATCAGCGTCGCCATGTTCGTACAGCATTCTCCTGCTCCATCAAGATTCGTCACGAAAATATTGGAGAACTGATGGTCAAAACCCGCGATATTTCTGATGGTGGAGTCTTTGTTATCCTTGATGCGCAGCATGTACCGCCCGTTGGTTCCATCGTGACGGGTCAGGTGCAGGGATTGGTGGGCGACGCGCCGGAGTTGAAGATGGAAGTCGTGCGCGTTGAACCAACGGGTGTTGGCCTGCGCTTTATCGCGGCGGACGGTGATTGAGCTGTTACCCCAGCGATGCGCTGATCAATAACACTACTGACCAATAATGCTGCTGAAGAGGTTGCTCGTGTTGAAAGTTTCAGGTTTGCATAACTGTTGGAAAGCTTTTTTATCTTTAGTGATATTCGATTGGCGTATCGGCCAACGAATATTCTTCGCCGCCACCGTGCTGACACTTGCCTCTGTCAGCTTGTCTTCTCATGCTGCAGTTGTCCTGCAATATCATCACGTCAGTGAATCCACTCCCGCTTCTACCAGTGTTACTCCGGCGTTGTTCAAACAACATATGGATTACCTGGCTGAGCATGATTTTAACATTGTGCCCCTGCCGGAGCTGGTCGACCAGCTTAAGCAAGGCAAATCATTGCCGGATAAAACGGTGGCGATTACATTTGATGATGCCTATGAATCGGTATACAACCAAGCCTACCCGCTGCTGAAAAAACGTGATTGGCCTTTCACCGTTTTTATCAACACTGACCCGCATGACCAAAATAAAAAATCCTTTGCGACCTGGGCGCAGATTCAGGAGATGGCCAAGCAAGGTGTCACCATTGCCAACCACACGACCAAACACGGGCATCTGCTGCGCTTACGCGATAATGAAAGTCGCGCGCGGTGGCGCGAGCGAATCAAGCAGGAAATTCTCGATGCGGAGCAGCGCATCACAGAGAAAACCGGACAAAAGCATCGTCTGCTGGCTTACCCTTACGGTGAATACGACAATCATGTCAAAGCCGTATTGAAAGAACTGGATTTTGTTGCGTTTGGTCAACAATCCGGACCCTTGTTTGCGCTCAATGATTTACTCGCCTTACCGCGCTTTCCCTTCGGTGGCAGCTATGGTGATTTGCAGGATTTTGCGACCAAAGTGAATACCCGCCCGTTTGCTATCGCATCTGTTGAGCTCTATGAAGATGCAGCGTTGAAAAAACCTCTTGATGATCTTGTGTTAGCTCACGGAAAAAAACCGGTGATGGTCGTGACATTGGAAGACCAGAAATTATTGCCGCGCGTAAATTGTTTTGCTTCCGGTCAGGGTGCGATTAAAACAGAGGTGCGCGATGGCAAGCTGATCGTGCAGGCCAATAACCCATTGCAAGCGGGGCGCGCGCGTTACAACTGCACGGCACCCACGGGAGAGAATGGACGATTTTTCTGGCTTTCCCAACAGTGGTTAACCAAAGGCAAGGATGGGCGTTGGGCTCATGAGGATTAATAAACCGCAATGCGCCGCACGGTTATTGCGGCAAAGGTAGGCCTTCCGTCGGCAGAGACTCAACATCTGCCGCACTCAACTGCAAGTTTTCAAAATCATTGACACGAATAACGGTGCGTAGCTCATGGATATACACATCGCCGCGGCCGGAATATTTTCCCAGGCCTTCTACTAATTCTGTTCCGGTTAATTCGCCATCCTGTGCGCGTAGCGCGGCGCGCAGCTGGCGAAATTCGCGGTAGGCATTGTGCGTGTTGATATTGCGATAGTAGGCATCCACTGAGGCTTCCACGCTGTCGAATTTCTGCACTTCATGGGTGGCGTTGGGCGGGCGGCGTTCAGGAACGAGACCGCAGCCAGGGCTATAACACCACTGACCGAAAAGATTGTGCGCTTCAATGGCGAAGCGTGATGTGCCCCACCCGGATTCAATGGCTGCCTGGGCGAGGACCATGGAGGAGGGAATGATGTCGGCGCGCAATAATAAAATTTCTATTGCTCTGGCCGTTTCCGGATAGGTCTCATGGCTAACATGATAGCGATCACGTAATTGTTCCAGTTTTTCTAATTGCTTTTCGGTTAATAATTTTCCCTCTGCCAACTGCAGCTTCATCTTGTAAAGCGATTTACGATTCTTTTGTATGTAATTATTTTTCTGTTCGATCATTGGCAATAACAAATCCACAAACGCTTTTTTGCGCTCGGGTGTTTGTTCAATGCTGACAAAATCCGGCAAGGGGGTGCTGCTGACCAGGTCGGTAATTTCAGGCTCATGGGGTATTGAAACGCCACCCTTGAGAGGTGAATAGTGGGCAAGAAACAGTATTAATGCCAAAGTGCCTAGGGCATAGCCAAGCAAAGCCAGACCTAACAGCCAGGATGCGTTTTTTTGCATGATGTAACGGACTCAAAATGTTAACAATAAAACGTGTTACGTCGTGAACCGGCTTACAGATCCATCTGTTTGCGCAGTGCATCGAGACGTTGCTGATTCTCTTCGCGTGATAAGGGTGTTTCGATGGTTTCCGGTAGGGCGGGTGCGTCGGGCACGGGCAGCTCTGTGCCGTTCATGACTTTTTCGCACAGCCGCTGATAGTGACGTTCGAATACGGGGAAGGCGACTTTTTCGCTGTTGTTGGCCAGGAAAAACCAGTCGCTGGCGACGCCGGCGTGATACACGGCAGCGTGGCTCCAACGCCATACCGATTTGGGGCTGGGCGCGCGGCAGGCTTCAATATAAGCAGTATGGGCATCGGGCAAACCAAAACTTTCCGGGTCGCCCTGGCACGCGCGAATCATACGATTGAGCGTGGGAAGATATTCCGATTCCTCTATCACCTTGCGTGCGCCACGCAAGATGGTTTGCGGTTCAAACTGCACCAGACTTTCCAGCCACAATTTTTTTATCTGCGACAGCACGCCTTCGTCGTCATAGGCTTTGTAATACTGGTTGTGATAATTAATACGGAACAGCGCAAAGACTTCATTCAATGCATCGATATGCGCATCAGTCGGGCGCTGGCGCTGCGGCTCAGTTGGCCCAGCTTCTGTCGGTGAGGTCTTCGACAAGGCTGCGATCTCTTGTGCTGCGCGTTGAAGTAGGGTGTTGCTGTCCTGCATGGCTGTTAACCTGTTGCGAATTAACGGTGGTCAGGGCGTGTTGTTTGGCCCAGTGATATTTTACGTGTTGCAAAAATTTGGTATTCCAGGAGCTGTAGACCTGGTTGCTCTCGCGCCAGAATAATAAAAATTCCGGCACCTGGCGTTTGGCAAATTCCAGGTTGATATTGGCCAGGCGCAACACATCAAACACATCTGCCCCGGGTTGCCAATTTTCCGGAATACGGCGCGGCTCGCTATCGTGCTCCAGCGCGGAGTTGTAACGCACCCATTGGCGTTTTACATGCTGGATAAATTTGCTGTTCCAGGTGCGGCTCACTTCGCCGCGCTCCTGCCAATACAGCACAAACTCGGGGATAGCGTCTTCTACAAATGCCAGACTGATATTGGCGTGTTTTACCAAGACTTCAAGGGCATCCCGGCTGGGGCGCCAGTGGCTGTGCATGGCCACTTCCAGGTCGCGCCGCAGGAAGTCATTGCCTTCGTCGCGTTGCTGGCGGGCCAGGCCGGTCTGGTATTCACGCCATTGGTGCAGTACATGTTTCAGGAATTTCGCGCCCCAGGAATGGCTGATCTCGCCCCGTTCGCGCCAGTAAGTAATAAATTCCGGGATCTGCTGGCGGATAAAGGATTCGGGGATATTGTGTTCCGCGACCCGGCGCAATAGCTCCTGGTCCGGTTGCCAATTGGGCGCAATCAGGTTAGCGCTGGCGATGGGCGGTGCAACCGGTGTCGGGGCAGGTATGCTTGCCTCACCCTCATTGAAGGCCACCTGCAAGCGGCGGCTGCTGGTGTAGGGCGCGGAGCCCAGCAGGATGATGCCTTTGTCCTTCAGGTTTTTGCTGATCCGCTGGATATCGTAGTCGGTCCAGAAGGGCATCAGCTTGCCAAGCAACGCCTCATCCAGCTCCAGCCAGCCCCCGGCCGCTTGTCGGTAAGTGGCCACTTCGCTTATTAGCGAGAGCATGCAGGCCTCTTCAAGGCCAATGGTAGCGGCCAGCGAAGGAGAAACCAGCAAAGGTTTTTCGGGAATCAGGGATGACATAGGGGCACTTTAGCACTGATGACCGGTGGACTGAACAGGGGCGGAATTGTAGTCGATTCTGCAACCCGCCGCCGCTGGCTTCTCATAACGGATTTGCAAGAAAACCCTCATTTGTCTCAAATTTTGGCTATCCTTGTGGGCGAGTGGAATGTTGGCGAGTAAAAAATGTTCGGGAGTGCATCCCGTCGACACCTGGAATGGTGCTTGCATCGCGCTGACAATGCCTTATGGCAACTCGTTGGGCAGCCCAGCTTGCCCAACCATTAAAACAATATTGGGAGTTGCTCGCTGATGCGGGTTTTCCGGGACTGACTACACTTGGGATTTTTTAACGCATGCTAACTACACCACACCTGACCGCACCACGTTTTCGCCTTCATCCATTATGTTACCTGTTTAGCCTGATACCTTCGTTTGCGCTGGCTGAGCCCACGATGCCGCAAATGGAGGAAATCACTGTTACGGCATCCAAACGTGAGCAGTCATTAAATGAATTTTCCGGTTCTGTTACGGCAATTAACGCAGACTCTCTGGATTTTTCCTCCGGTATTCATGATATCGCCAGGCTGGTGCCAGGCTTTGCGGTTTTGGAAACGGGACCGCGCGACTCCAGCTCATTGATTATTCGCGGGCTACGTGTCGATGATGTCGGTGAAAATGATTTGGGTGGGGATGGTGGTAGTGTTGCCAGCTATGTCGATAATATTCCGTTGCAGGGTTATTTCTTGCCGCCAGCGTTCAGCTTAAAAGATCTTGAGCGCGTGGAAGTCTTGCGTGGTCCGCAAGGTACTCTATACGGGAATTCATCAATCGGTGGTCTGGTTCGTTACATTACAGCAAAGCCGGACCTTTCCAAATCGTCATTGACCGCATCAATGAATGTTTCCCAGACAAAAGAAAGTGATGACCTTAACTATGACACGGATCTGGTTATCAATGCGCCCTTGATCAACGATACCTTAGGGGTGCGGTTGATGCTCGGCAAAACTGAAAATCAGGGGTTTATCGATAATCCTTATTTACTCAGCGGTGCGCAGAAAGATATTAATGACGATGAAACCGAGCAGGCGCGGGTGAGTGTGTTATGGCAAGCCTCCGAGGTATTTTCTTTGGCGGGAAGCTACCACTACCAAAAAAGTGAAGTAGGTGATCGTCAGGCAACCAATGAAAACTTTACCGGTGATAAATATACCGTCGCCAGTCGTTATCGTCAGCCGATGGAGGGCGAGCTGGAGTTGCTAAGTCTGGACGCTGATTATGATTTTCAATGGGCTAATCTAACGGTCAGTGTTAGCCGCTACGAATATGACAATATCAAGGCTGCTGACCAGACAGATATATATACGCTATATGATCCCGCCGGGGAGTTTTACTTTCAATATGAAGATTTTTCTGCGATCAGTGCCAGCGATGTTACGGTTGATAAAGACAACCTGGAAGTGCGGCTGGTTTCGCCTGACACACAAGCTCTTCGTTGGCTGGTCGGTGCGTTTTATAGCACTGATGATGCCGCACTGAGACGTGCTGATATTGTACCGGGCTTTGCCGATTTTCTGGGCCTTAATCGCCCGGATGATATCGACCTCTACGAGTTTCAAACGGAAGATTTGAAAGAGCGCTCAGTATATGGAGAGCTCGCTTACGACCTTACGCCCAAGTGGGAAGTACTGGTCGGTGTGCGCAGCTTTAAATATGAAGATGAATATACATCCTGTTATGTCTTTCCATTGTTTATTGATGGAACTGACCTGCCACTAGAGTGTGTTGAAAATGATGATGATCACGATGGCACCTTGGGCAAATTCAGTACGAAGTACCAATTTACACCGGAGCAGAATATTTATTTAACGATTGCCGAAGGTTATCGGCGTGGCGGCGCAAACCCGATCCCCGCAGATATTGAGCAATATCGTATTTATGATCCCGACACATCTGTTAATTACGAGCTGGGCTCCCACAGTTACTTTTTTGATAAACAATTGCGGATCAGTGCTGCCTTGTTTTATATCGATTGGGAAGACATCCAGATTACCGGTGTTGTCGAGCAGACATATGGGGCAATCCTGAACGCAAAAGGCGCTCGCTCAAAAGGGGTTGAATTGGAAGTAGCGGGCGATGTGACCGACCGGCTTTCTATGTGGGCCAATTTCTCTTACACGAATGCAGAATTAACCGAGGACGTTAATAACTTTAACGGCTGGGGTGAAAATATCTATGCCGGTGACCGCCTCCCCGGCTCACCAGAACAGCAGTGGGGCGTGGGAGTGGATTACACCCAATCGATCAAAAATGCGCGTCTGGATGCGGGTCTGAGTGTTGCACGGATTGATGAGATATACACGGTATTAAATGATGAGTTGGCCAACTATGATCGGCTGGATGGATTTACAACGGCCAATGCCCGTATTTCACTTTCCTTTGATCAATGGCGCTTGGGTGCGTTTGTCAATAACATCAGCAACAGCAGGGGCATAACGGGTAAGCGTACTGCGGAGCTGTACGGCGAGCGCGGCCAATTTGAATACATCACACGTCCGCGCACTATTGGGGTGTCGTTGCGCTACCGTTATTGATTGAGTGTAAGTTGATGTAATTTAATTCTGTGGTTTACCTCTGCATAATTTATGCAAGGATGAGAATCATGGAGAACCTGGTTCTATCAGTTATTTTTCGATGGATAAGTTGTTTAACGAAATATTCATGAATAGGAAGAAAATTATGGCAGCAGATAAAAAGAAATCCGGTGAAAAAGTAAGTAAAAAGGCAGCAGAAAAGAGCAAGCCAAAACCGAAGGCGCCCGAGTCGTGCCCTCCTGTAGATCCAGCAAATATCGTTGTGCCTAAAGGTGGGCAGGTGATCCAGTTCTATGAGTTGACACCTGCTTTTCCAGAAAAAAACTCGCAAGGTGTTCTGGAGGCGAAATCGTGGAAGCTGGTGCCTCAGGGTTCCAAAAAGTCAATAGATGGCAATATTAGCGTTGGCTTTCATGAAAATGACAGTAAATTAGAGCGTCGTTTTGAGCGTGCAATTTTGGTGATCAAGATGAGCAAGGAAGCTCTCACATCCCATGGCGGTACCTGGCGTTTTGCTCTGGGTGGCGTTTCCACAGACCTGGCGAACGTCGATCCTGATGATGATGTTCGTGTGGAAATTATCGACAATGGATTAGCCATGTTGGTGTATGTCCATGTCTTGCAAGAAGAAACACCCACAGGCGAACACTTTGGCTTCCGTTTCGTTGCTTCCTTTGCCAATTCCACCTCGGGTGTGGTCAACATCTATGAATCGAAAGACCCCGGCTTTATTCCCAAGCGCCCGCTGTAATATCCGCTGATTGTGTCACCCGGAGAGCGCATCGATCTGGCTCTCCGTGTTTCTCCATCAACACCTGGAAAGGCGATTGCTCACACAGGGGATCAAACCAGGAAACCCTGAACCACACTGAGCTCAAACCATTCGTTAAACTTTTCTCAACATTGAATAGCGCTGACCGGGTATTTTCTGCCAAGGTATGCACCAGGGCAGCGGTGTAAAAGGTTTCTATGTTCTGCGCATCGACCTTTTCCAGCTCTTCCAATGCACCGAGCGCCGCTGAAAACCGGTGTAGATGCGCATAGGATTGCGCGAGGTTCCGCAAAGCGGTCTCATCTTTTGGGCGAGCTTCTGTTATTGAAATAATTTTTTCATACAGGTCTTTTGAAGCAGAGATATTCCCCTGCAAATTTTCGGCGTCCGCCTGGTTTAACAGGATCGTGGTATTGTCGGGACTCAATGCCAGAGCCGCGACGAACATTTTTTTGGCTTCGGCATAATCGGGCTTGAGTAAATTACACAACCCCAGATGGGTAAGATTGCTGATATCGCTGGGGTTTTGTGCGACGGCTTTTTCAAATGATGTAATCGCGTGATCAATCTCGCCATTGAGTAGCGCGATAAAACCGAGCAGGCTGTTTGCCTGATATAGCTTGGGTGATAACGTCAATGCCTCTTCGGCATAGCGCCTGGCCAGCTCATTGTTACCATAATAACGGTGAGCATTGGCGATGTTGTAAAGATTATTGGCAGTCTTCCTGATGCTCAGCGATGCTTCATAATAATCGATGGCTTTTTGATAATCGTTATTTGCCATAGCGACATAAGCGTGCAGTTCGTACATGGCTGAACTGTTGTTGGTCAGGCTTTCCAATTCGCGGACAATCGCGGCGGCTTGATCCAGGTTGTCTTTTGCCACTTCCAGATAAAATAAATTGTATAAAGCGATGCTATCCCTTGAATGTTGTTGATGCACGAGCGCATCAAGCTTATTCAGATAAAGCGGCGTGCCGGTTTCGTAATACAGGTCGAGAGAAATATCTTTATAGAGCGCGGTGACAATCGGGTTTCTTTTTATCTCGGGCGACAGTTTGTCGAGCGTATTGAGCAGTGCCGGCGTGGCACCACTGTCGCGATACGTCAGGCCGATATTGATAAACGCCTGATACTCTTGCTCTGACGCTGCATGTAAGGGGCTGGTGAGTTTGGTTGAATACAGCAGCCCCATATTATCCTGAACCGCCTTCATAACCGACATGTAGCGATTCGTCAGAACATCCAGCTTTTTAATATCTTTTGCTACCAGACGGCTGTCTGCTTCTGCACCGCTGGGCACCAAACGTGTCAAGGTAATCGCGCAGGCTTCTACCTGACACTGGATATCGGTAGCGACCAATTCATCGGCAGCGGTGGCGCGATGCACGGCTGTGCTGTCAGCATCAGTCACTTCAGTGCGGGGAATTAAATAATAACCATCCAGCTGCACAACACTTTGCTGAATCGCCTCATGAATGGCGGCCTTGACTAATGCCTGTTGCGATTCGTGCATGCCATCAGCAGTTAATGTGGGTTGCAACACGGCCACATATTTTGGTGAGGCCGGTTGCAGTAACCATAGGCTAAGGCCGACAAGCATTGCGATAAACACCGCGCCAAAAATAATATTCGATTTCTGTTGCGCGATAAAACCGGCGAGGTTTTTTGATGGCAATGCAGATTGCCCAAGAGGGCGAGTATCAAAGGTTGCGTGGGTGTTGTTGCCTGGCTGACTGCGCAGTTGACTCAGGCTCGCCTGCCGGGGCGTCAACTCGGTATCGTTGGACCAGTCCGGTGTGCCGATAACCAAAGAACTTAGTTTTTCAAACTGGCTGGCCACCCAGTGGGTATTGTCCGGGCGGTTGTCGACATTTTTAGACAGCAGTTGTCCGAGCAGATCGCAAATTTCCGGCGGCAGTGTCGGGTTGTGTGTTGTCGGCGGCACTGGCGGGTGAGAGATGATCCGCTGCATCAATTGCAGTTTATTACCGGTATCACCGAAGGGATGCGCACCGCACAGCATTTGATAGGCGAGGATGCCGAAGGAAAACAAATCACTCTTGAAATCCAGTGCTTCACCCATAGCCTGCTCCGGCGACATGGATGCATAGCTGCCGGCGACATGATCGGTAATGGTTGCGTTGAAGTCTTGTGACTTGGCGATACCGAGGTCGGAAATTTTGGCGGCATTGCGTTGGTTGATCAGGATATTTTCAGCTTTCAAATCGCGGTGGATAATGCCGGAATCGTGAGCTACCGCAAGGCCCTGGGCGATTTGCGTCAACCAGGTCATGCGTTGCGACATGGGCGCCAGATGTTCGCGCAGACGCGTTTGAAGATTTTGTCCGTCGACGTATTCCATCACCAGCGCCAGTTGGTCCGGTGTTTCAATAAAATCGTAGATCTGGACGATGTTGGGATGATTCAGTTTGGCGAGTAACAGGGCTTCGCGTTTAAAACGCTCGCGGTAATGCGGCTCGAATAATTCCATGCGCAAGCATTTGATCGCCACCTGTCGATCCAGGCGGGTGTCGCGCGCGAGATACACCAGGCCCATTCCTCCCCGTCCGATACAGTCGAGGATGTCGTAATGTCCTATGCGCGTCATCTCTGTGATGTTGTGCGGGGAGAGGCTCATCTGGTTGAAGTATCGGTGGTTAAGGGTAATGCCGTGGTGAGTTGATCACCTTTGTAAATCCTGAAGCGTTCGCAGCCAAGGCGGATCTTGCCACCGCGTCGCTCCAGCAGGCACTGGTGGTCAGAAGAGTCCGGCAGGCAGTCGGCCAATTGTTTACGTGCGCGAAAAATATGGATATTCATGTGGGTGGAGTCCAGCCCCAATTCATTCGCCAATTGATCGGCATAGACCCAGCCCTGGCTTTTGGCGTCCAGCCCTTGTGCCGCATCGTCGGCGCGATGCCGTGCAAGTTGCAACATCAAATAATGATGGCTGCGCACAGCGAGGTCGATGCTGTGATGCGGATGGTGCAATTCCAATTGGGTGGTCTCTTCATCCAGGCTGAGGTTAAACACAAATTCAAACTCGCTGAGTTTGTGCGAGCTGCGCACCCGCGCTTCAGTGGGGCCGTAAACCTGCGCATTGATAAACTGCCAGCGCAGATTATCGAACTGCAATATGTCACCGTGTTGAATGATTTCACGGTGTTGCTCGTGGGTCGCGCTGCTCATCAGTTCGGCATACCACACCTGGTCCCGGTGATCAAAATACAGCGCCAGTTCGGGCGTTTGGGTATCCGGCAGTAAGTGATAGCGTTCGAGTTGGATAGGTTGCACGCGGGACGGCATCTGCTCGGGCGACATATCCAGCGGCCAGAGCATGTCCGATGGTGGTGCAAGGTCGATCACTGTAAAGCCCGGCTCAGTCTGTTCTGCCAGATGAATGTGATCATTCACATTCAGATCGGCCATTTCTCCTTGCCCCAGTTGTACATCATTCACCCAGGTCCCGTTGAGGCCAAGATTTTTAATGCGCCAGCAGCGGCCATTCCATTCGATTGCGGCATGTAATTTGGAGATATAAGGCTTATCCAGTTGGGTATCCACACTGGCGAGTCTGCCGAAGGTGTGATGTGGAGCCAGGGGGAAAAAAGTTTCCGCAGCGACATCAAATAAATAAGCCATAGGGTTTGCTCGTGTCTTACAGCATGTTGAAACTTATTTTTTGCGAGTCCTTGTGAGAAAACCGGGGGGAATAAACCATGACCTCCAGACAGCTGCCCCTGTAATTCCTTGTAATGGGCAAATAATCGCGCAGGCCATAGATTGCCACAGGATGGGCTCGGTTTCACCCGTTAACCGCGTCAGTTTTCGTCTTTGATGGTAATAATGGCATGACCTATGAACCTGAACTGCCGGCGAATTCTTCACCGGCGGACGCCGCGTCGTCCACCCACAAGCCACTGCATCACAAGCCGGTGGCCAAAGCGATTCATCCGCTCAATCAGGCGGCCAACGCTAAATGGGTGCCGATCAATAAAAGTTTTATCACCCTGACCCGCATCATTCTGAAGTCCGCACTGGAGCGTTTTGGTCTGGTGAATCTTGCGATAACCCTGCGCTGTGTGACGCAACAGGGTTATCGTCACCTTATTTTGGTCAATGATGACCGGGATATCCAGATTGCTGCGGTGGGGCGGGTAGAAGAATTTATTATTTCAACCGAAATGCCCATGACACCGCCGGCTGAACGTTTGAGTGCAGCGGAGGCCGTCACCTTTCCGGTGGATTTCCAGGGGCAGCGCCTCGGGTATCTGGTGGCGCTGGTGCGCAACCCCCGTGTCGATCCCGGTGACGAGATACAGGATCATCCTTCGGCGAGTGACATCAAATACCGTTTGAATCGGGTGGCGGAAGAAATGGTGGGTGTTATTAAACGCTACCAGACCCGCTATCGCGCTATCTACGTATATGGCGACCAATGCTACTGGATCGGGAACAGTGCGGCCTTACGGCAACTGGACCAACGGATTGATACCCTGGCGTCGTCGGCGCTGCCGATCCTGATTCGCGGCAATAAGGGCGCGGGGAAAATTATTGCGGCGCGCGCGCTGCACTGTGAGCGCCACACCGAGATAGTGCCCTTTATCGAATCGGGCTGCCATGAATGGGAGGAGGATGCCGCCACCAGCATCTTGCAAGCCCTGTTTGCCTACGCCAAAGGCGGCACCTTGTTTTTGCGCAGTGTCGATAAGCTGTCCGGTGAAAACCTGCGGGTATTGCAGGCGTTTTGTACGCAACGCACCCTGGAAAAAACCACCAAAGGTCACGCCGAATCGGTGGATATCATCTTCAGTCTCAGTCGGCGCGATGCTGAATTGCCGGCGTCGCTACAGCGCTGGTTATCGATCAATACGGTGGACTTGTATCTCCCTGATCTGCGTGAGCGGCAGGAAGACATTCGCGATCTCACCCGCTTTTTTATCCGCGAATGTGCCTTGGGTAAAGAGTTCGATCTTACCGAATCTGCCTGGCAACAACTGGAAGCCTTCCCCTGGACCGACAATGTGGAGGGCCTGAAGCGTTTGATCGTGCAGCTATCCGCGCGGGCTGAACACCCATTAGTGGACCGTCCATTACTGGAGGGCCTGATGGTCTCCCTCGATTGAGATATCAGCGGGGGCATTGCCACGCCTCCTGCTCTCCAAGCCACTTCAATTACAAGCCTCTTTAATAACCAGAACAACGAGACGGCAGCACATATGTGCTGCTTTAGTGCCATTTCGTTCTTTGGATGTTAGTAAATATCTTTATATAGTAGGGCCTGCTGTCGATTTTATTTCATGTCGGTGTCATGGCATGAGCGCGGCAGTGGCGAAGGACCTGCTATCGGAGAGCTTACATCAGGGGTTTGTATCCCGGACTTAATAAAAAATACGGATCAAGACCGTCAGCCATTCGCTACCTGACGCCCGGCGGAGGCTGATCAAAACAGGCAGGATGTCAGTCCTGCCAAGGCGCTTCTTTGGCAAAGAAGCATAATCGGTCAATTACTATCGGCTAATAATTATGAAACCATCGATCAAAAAATACCTGCTCCCCTTGCTGGGCTGCGGTCTCAGTGTCGGCGTTGCGCTCAGTGCTCACGCCGTTGTCTTCCAGGCAGAAAATTACAACGCGTTTTATGACACCACACCGGGCAACCAGGGCGGTGCCTATCGCAATGAAGGTGTCGATATCGAAGCCACCACCGATAGCGGTGGTGGCCACAATGTTGGCTGGATCGAGCCCAACGAATGGCTGGCGTACTACAACCTCTCGGTGCCCACCTCCGGCAATTACACCGTGCGCATGCGCGTGGCCAGTCCCTCCGGTGGCACAGCGTCAGTGGATTTGAATGCGGGTTCGATTGTGCTGGGCGATTTCAATATCGGCGCAACCGGTGGCTGGCAAAGCTGGGCCACCGTATCCAAAACCGTGCACATCAACGCGGGCACCTACAACCTCGGCGTCTTTGCCAAAACCGGCGGCTGGAATTTCAACTGGATTGAAATTGTCTCTGCCGGTGGCGGTGGTACCACCGGCCCGGTCACCTTGTACGAACACTGCAACTACGGCGGTTGGTCAGCAGGCTTCCCGGCGGGTTCCTACAACCTCAACGCGATGGTTGCACGCGGTGCGCGCAATGACCAAACCTCCTCTGTTCGCGTGAATGCGGGCTATGAAGTTGTGCTGTACGAACACGATAATTTCGGCGGGGCATCCCATGTGGTGACAGCTTCAAACGGCTGTTTAACTAACCTGCATGATCGCGCCAGCTCGATTGTCGTGCGCACCGCAGGCAGCGGTGGTGGTGGCGGTGCGACCGGTTTTGCAGCGATTGTCAGTGAAGCGCAGTTCAATCAAATGTTCCCCAATCGCAATCCCTTCTACACCTATTCCGGGTTAGTGGAAGCCGCGAAAACCTATCCGGCCTTTGCCGGCACCGGCGACCTGGCCACCAAAAAACGCGAAGCCGCTGCCGCGCTGGCTAACTTCCACCACGAAACCGGCGGCCTGGTATACATCACCGAAATTGCCAAGGGTGAATACTGCGGCGATTGGGATGGTAATCCGTCTACCTGTCCGTGTGAGCCGGGCAAACGTTACTACGGTCGCGGTCCAATCCAGTTAAGTTGGAATGGCAACTACTGCGCGGCGGGCGATGCATTGGGTCTGGATTTGCGTCGTTATCCCGAGCAGGTCGAACAAAATGCAACGACTGCCTGGAAAACCGCGCTCTGGTTCTGGATGACTCAATCCGGTGCCGGTTACTGGCCTGCCCACACGTCCATGGTGAATGGTTACGGTTTTGGTGAAACCATTCGTACTATCAATGGTGCGTTGGAATGTAATGGTGCAAATCCGGGGCAGGTGCAAAGCCGGGTGAATTTGTATAACCAGTTTATAAATATTCTGGGAACAACACCGGGTAGTAATGTGAGTTGTTGATGTGTAGATTTTTGCGTTGAATACGTTTGACGTGAGGTGGGGATGTTTCGAAAACGCGGTGAATACATCCCTGTAGCTCCCTCACGTCGTCCTTGACGTGAGGGTTTCGAAACATCCCCACCTCACGTCAAACTCACATTTCAGTGGCGGCGAGAAAACTCAGCGATTTTCCAGGCGGTTGTAGTCAAGAATGCCGGCGTCGTTTGGTTGGGTTGCGCGGTAGTAGGCGTGGATCTCGTCGCTGATTTGCCAGAAGTCCGGATCAGTGCGGCGAATACCGTAGTGATCGCGCAGGCTATGGTAATCAGCCTCACTGGTTAATCCCTGAATACGTTTGACGAAATCCGGTAACTGTTTTTCACTCACCAGCATAAATGCATTGGGGTAGGCGCCGATGATGCCGCGTACCAGGGTAATGTCGTCTTCGTCGGGAACGCGGCGATGTTCTTCGCGAAAGAGTGATGACAGGTTGGTGTAGGCGTTGTTGTGCAGCAGGGTAAACACGCCGACGTCGGGCACGCGAATGAGGGTGGTTTGGGGCAGGAAGCTGATGGGTTTTCCGCTGGCCGCATGTAATTGCTGTAAGGCATCCTGAGTCGCTTGTGGCAAACGCGTGCTGGCAATGTCGTGTTGATGGTTGAGCGCGGGTTGCAGGTGCGTTTTTAACAGGTTGAATAATTCTGCTTTGGGTTGATCCGTTTTATAAGGAATCGCATTTTTTACGTGCAGGTTTTTTTGGTACAAGCCCAGGTATTCGTGCACTTCCTTTTCGGCATCTCTGTACCAGAAGGCCAGCTCGGCCTGGCGGGTTTCCGGTGGTAGTAAATCCAGAAAGGTAATTTCCCCTTCCATGCGTAAAAAGTCCATGTACAAACGGCTAAGTAATTGATGCGATAGATTGCCGTACACATCGAAGCCGGCCACCAGTAAATAATGAATGCGTTCGAGTAGCGGATAACCGATAACCCAGGCGGTCTTCGGGTCTTGTCCGATCAAGCCTTGGTTGACGCTGGCGCTGTCGCTGTGGCGAAACACGGTCAGTGCGGCATTCTGATTATTACCGTCGCCATCCCAGATCATATCGAGTGTAACCGCGCCCTGGCGCTCCACTTTTTCCTGCACATAATTGGCTTTGGCTACCAGGTAATCTTTTTGCAAACTGGAATAACGCGACCAGTTGGTCATGGGCAACAAGGTACTGCCGACGGACGCGGGCAATTGCAGGTGGTTGCTGTTTTGCGCGAGGAACATGGCATCCAGTTCGGAAGACATCAACTCCGGATCGACAAAGAATACCCAGAAGTGATCCTGGATAACATTGAGCGCAACCTGGCCACGACACACCGGACCTTTAATAAAATTCATGATGGTGAATTGCGCTTCATCCAATAAAAAGCGATAGCGCGAGCCCACCGGCAATTCCATAAAGGTGGCGAAGGGATTGGCAGCGGTATCCGGGTGATAAGAGGGTAATTTGCTGACCTGATATTCCGTATCGTAAAACCAGGTTTGCCAGTTTTCTCGACGCGCACTGCTCAAAGCGTAAGGTAGAAAGTTTTTTGCCACAATGGTGGAAGGGTCGCGCCAGAAGCGGTAATAAACCCGGTCTACCCCCGGATCATCGAAGGGGCGGCGCGTGCTGATGCGCTGGATCGGTTCCCCCGGCGGCGTGCTGGAACGCACCAGGCGAAAGTAGTCCTGCGGCGCTTCTTCAAAATACAGATGCGCCAGAAATAAATGTTCAAACAGATAACGGTTAACCAACTGTGACTTGATGTCATCCCCGTTTAAAAAATCTTCCCACTCGGCAATTACCGCAGTCAATTGCGCAACCATCGGTTTTGCGGCGCCCGGCTGCGCACCTTCTGCCAGCCAGCGCATCAGCAGGTTATATTCATCCTGATCCAGGCCGGGTAAACCGTAAGGCATGCCCCATAGTGGATATTTTTTTTCATACTGTTCCATAGAGTCCAGCTTGGGGCATTGCTGGCTGCGATTAAGTTCGAAGGTAAAGCTGTCGGGCAGGATGGCGGTTGTCGGGAGTGGATGTTGTTGTTTCAGCATCAACATGCGCGCCATGACGCTGCCGCTGATATTGGCTTCTGCCACATTCATGCGTTCATTCAATACCGGAAAAAATCCCTTGTCCCGCCATTCCTGCGTGGTGGTGGCGTCTTCAAACAAACGCGTGAGATTGGCTGCGAGCAAACGCGAACCGTCGTAGACTTTGTCTGTGCTGGCGCCGCGCAGCAAGCCTTTGTAGGACTCCAGCTTTAATTGGCACGGCGCGTCGTAACAGGCGTGGCAAACGATACAGCGCTGCTCGAAGATCTGTTGTACATCGGCATGGTAATCAATGCCGGTGCTGGAGGGCTGAGGCACGTATTCGCGTGGCTGGGGTTTGCCATAACGTTGATCCCAAAAGGAACCGCCGATAACACTACAACCGATAACGAATAAGGAGAGCAGCAACATACTGCTGCGCGAACAGGAACGGAGAAAACGCATGAGCAATAACCTAGTGGTGATCCGGATGGCCATCTGGACAGTACGGCGTTAATTGTGTCATAAAAATCCTGTGGACAACGTGCTGATCAACACAGAGCGGAGCGCGAAGGGAATACCGACAGCTACGTTAACTAACACCTTCGGCGGCGGAGATCGGGAATATCATGATAAACGTTGCACCGACACCCAATTGCGATTCCAGGCTGATTTTACCGCGCAGCTTTTGTGTCACCAGGTTGTAGACAATAGATAACCCCAGGCCGGAGCCGCCGGTTTTGCGTGCGGTGGTAAAAAAAGGCTCAAAGATTTTATCCTGGATCTCCGGCGCAATGCCGCTGCCGTTATCGCTGTAACTTAAATGCACCTGGCCATGTTGCACCGCCACATGAATGTTGATTTGCCCTTGTTCCCTATCCGCAAAACCGTGGTGAATGCTGTTGGTGACCAGGTTGGTAATGATCTGTGCAATGGCTCCGGGATAGCTGTTCAGGCGAATGGGTTCATCGCTGGCGTAATGGCAGCTGAGTTGGTGTTGCTTCAACAAGGGTTGCAAGCTTTTGATGATGATATCGAGGCAATTATTCAGTTCAAACTCTTCTTCTTCGGATGAGGTTTGAATGGCGCCGGTCAGTTTAAAATTCTGCACCAGGTTAGCGGCGCGATTCAGGTTGTGCGATACCAGCGCAATGCCTTCTGTCAGCGATAATAGAAATTGTTTGAAATCATCTTCGGCCAGGTCGCCCTGGGTATAGAGTTTATGCACCCGTTTCAATTCACTTTCGCAATGCGTGGCCGAGGTCACGGCGATACCGAGCGGTGTATTGATTTCATGGGCCAGACCCGACACCATGCGTCCTACCGATGCCAGTTTTTCACTTTCGATCAGTTTAGCCTGGGTATGGGTCAGGTTGCGCAATGCATTCTCTAACCACTCTGTGCGTTCTTTAACTTTTTCTTCCAGTTGTTCGTTGCTGCGTTGTAACTGTTTTTCGTAATTATTGCGTTGCTCTGCACTCAAGGCGCGTCCGTAGAGATCTGCCAGCGCACTCACAAACGCAACTTCATCTTCAGTCCACACCCGGGTTGGCCCCTGATGCTCACAGCAAATAATGCCGGTCATTTCGCCGCGATGATGGATGGGGGCGTCGAGCATGGCGGTGATGCCCAGGGGCCTTAGATACACGGCGCTGAACTCACTGGTACTTTCATCGCTGTGGGCATCGTGAGCGACAATCGCACGGTCTTGATCGAGCGCGGCGAAATAGCGCGGATAATCCTGGCGGTAAAGTTGCGGTGTTTCAGCATGTGGGTTCGCCTGGTCAATCAACAGGCGGCACACCATGGCGTGGCGATCCTCTGACAGTAACCAGATGCCAGCCCTTTTTATCTTTAAACCTTCAATAACCGAATTAAGAATCAGGGAATTGGCTGCGTACAGATCACCGTTATCAATGACTTTGGATTTGGAAACCTGGTGAAGAATATTATAAAAATTATGCGTCATGGCGACTCGGATTAGTCCGGCAATTGCCGGCGGATGGTTTTAAAGGTATCAAATAGTTCGAGCGCCGCATCCACCAGTTTTGGATCAAACTGACGGCCACGTCGCTCGCGAATATAAGTGCGAATATCGGCTTCATTCCAGGGCTTTTTATAAGAGCGTGTTGAGCCGAGCGCATCAATCACGTCAATGATGGCCACAATCCTGCCTTCAAGGGGAATCGCTTCACCGGCCAGGCCGCGTGGATAACCATTACCGTCCCAATGTTCGTGATGGGTGTACGCAATGCGCGCACCCATCTTGGCGATAATCTGGTTGGAATTTTTTAATAATTCATAACCGATGGTGGCATGGGTTTTCATGGTTTCCCACTCTTCCGGATCGAGCTTACCCGGCTTGTGCAGGATACTTTCAGGAATACCGATCTTACCCACATCGTGTAGCGGTGACGCATAGCGCAGGGTTTCTGCATACTCGTGAGACATGCCGATCTTCAGCGCCATCAGCTCGCACATTAACGACACGCGCCGCACGTGGGCGCCGGTTTCCTTGGAACGCTGTTCAATCGCATCGCCGAGCACCAGCAGCAATTCTTTTTGTGTTTCCTGCACCGTTTCGCGCGCCGCAAGGTTTTGAAAGATCAGGGTGATGTTGGCCGCAAACAATTTCAGGATATCTTCCTGAACGTCGCAATCCGGCTGGCGAAACTGCGTATACAGGACACTTTCAGTGCGCGGGTTGGTATTGTAATAAGCGAGAAAAACACCCTCGCCGCTGAAAGATGTCTTGCGCTCCAGGGTTTGCAGGATCTGATCTTTGATCGCTTCCGGGATAATTGACGTATCCCAACGGTTGTAGAGTTCTACCGCAGCACCGGTGGCCGCGAGTAAACGGATTTCGGTATCGCCATACAGATCTTCATGGCGACTGACTAAATACATTTCGGTCGTGTCGATCCCGAGTAACTGGATCATATGTTCCAGTACGGCGTTACCAAATTGGTGCAAGGTCTGGCTGAGCAGCACCGAATCCGAGGCGGTAATTACCTTGCGCATACCGCGCTGGCTGGCCTCGATGGTAATGATGTCGCGATAGGAGCGAATGCAGGAATAGGTACAGGTTTTAAGTTTGGTGTCAGTGAGTTCGGTTTTGCTTTTGTAATCGTTGATGTCGTAAGTGCGGATCACCGTTTCTTCCGGTGATGACCCCGGTTGTCCGGTGCGCAGCACGATACGGGTGGTGTGATTTTGCAGTTGGTTGCGTATCTGGTGAATCAGGTTGAGGCCGGCATCGTCCTGCTCCATCACGACATCGATAAATGCCAGGGCAATGTCAGGATGGTCCTGAAACAGGCGCAAGCCATCGGCAGCACTGTAAGCACTGAGAAATTCCAACGGAATATCATCGATGCGCGTGTTGCCCAATACCAGCTTGGTAACGGCATGGACCTGGCGCTCATCGTCGATAATCGCGACCTTCCAGCTGCGCACGCTCTGCGGCAGGCTGGCGGAGGTAATGTGGGTGACGGTCTTGGGCGATTTTTTTAAAAATTCCATTTGTACTGCTCTCACTTGCAGATCGTTGTTCACTGAGTATAGAAGACTTCAATGTCATTGCTGGCGAATGCCTTATAACTTTTTGCTAGCGGCGAGGTGGTAGATAACAACAGCTATTTTTAACAATTGAGTTGATATCACACGGTTTGACGCCATGAATAACCCTTTGGCAGTTATAGCTACAAGGTATATCAGCCGCGATGAGGCTACACTGACGAAAAACCTTGCCAGGAAACAGGAGAAGAAAATGTCGAAGTCCCCGAATCATCTGCGCGACCCCTCCTCCCATTTGATTGTGCGCAATGCCACATTGCAGGATGTGCCGGCCATCGTGGCCTTGTCGGAGCGTGTTTACAAACCCTTGCAGATGGAAACCTATACCCCGGCGGCGGTCACCGGGCAGATCAACAATTTTCCACGCGGGCAAATCGTGGTGCTCGTGGGCGAGAACCTGGTGGGTTATTGCGCGACCTTCCGTATCGCCGAAAAGATTGCGATGAGGCCGCACACCTGGAATGAGATTACCGGTAATGGTTATGCCTCGCGTCACGATATCAACGGTGATTGGCTTTACGGCATGGAAGTGTGCATTGATGACAGTTGCCGCGGTTATCGCATCGGCCAGCGGTTATACAACGAGCGCAAAAAGCTGTGTCAGTCCCTGGGTTTAAAAGGCGTGGTGTTTGCAGGCCGTTTGCCGAACCTGGCCAAGCGCATCAAAAAAATGAAAACCGTTGAAAATTATATTGATCAGGTCGTGCATAAAAAAATCAAAGATCCGGTGTTGTCATTTCAATTGCGCAACGGGTTTGAAGTGATTGGTGTCATTGAAAATTATTTACCGGACGATACCCAATCCATGGGCTACGCCGCGCACCTGATCTGGCGCAATCCCAAGGTGCGACTCAAGGAAGAAAAGCCGATTAAAAAGTTCGGTGTGCACATGCCCGATACGGTACGTATTGCCACCGTTCAGTACATGTTGCGCAAGGTCAGTTCCTTCAGCGAATTTATCAAGAATATTGAATACTTTGTGGATGTGGTGGCGGACTACAAAAGTGATTTTGTGGTGTTTCCGGAATTGTTCACGCTACAGTTGTTATCCATCGAAGACCAGGAATTATCACCCTTTGAATCCATTGAAGCGCTGACCAAATACACGCCGCGCTTCAAAGAAGCCATGCGCAATATGGCATTGAGTTACAACGTGAATATCATTGCCGGCTCGCACCCCACGCGTGTTGAAAATGGACGCATCGAAAATATCAGCTACGTGTTCCTGCGCGATGGCCGCATGTTTGAGCAACCAAAAATCCATCCCACGCCCAACGAGCGTTACTGGTGGGATATTGAAGGCGGCAGCACGCTGAACGCGATTGATACCGACTGCGGCCCGATTGGCGTCCTGGTGTGTTATGACTCGGAATTTCCCGAACTCGCGCGGCACCTGGTAGACCAGGGCGTGCAGATTTTATTTGTGCCCTTTTGTACAGACGAGCGTCAAAGTTATTTGCGCGTCCGTTATTGCTGCCAGGCGCGGGCGGTGGAAAACCAGATTTATGTGGTGATGTCCGGCAACGTCGGCAACCTGCCCAATGTGGCGAACCTGGATATTCAATACGCGCAGAGTTGTATCCTGACGCCTTGCGATTTTCCCTTCGCCCGCGACGGTATCGCCGCTGACACCACACCCAACGCCGAGATGGTCGCCTTCGCCGACCTGCGCCCGGAGACCTTGATCATGGCGCGCAACAGCGGCACGGTACAAAACCTCAAAGACCGCCGCCATGATTTATATCGGGTGCAATGGAGAGGGGACAAAAAGAAATGAAACCCTTGTTGAAATATGTCCGATCAACCGGCTGCTTATGACATCGGCCCGCCCTGTCTCTCTCGCCGATATCGCGCGCGAATCCTACATCTATATCGGGGCCGGGGCGGCCGTGCTTCGGCAAATGATGCACCCTGCGGTAGGTACTGGTGTGGCTGAACATAGTGTGACGCTAACCCAGCCCTTGTCGCGCTTGCGCAGCACCATGGATTACATCTATGTCGTGGCATTGGGGACAGACGCTGAGCGCGCGCAAATTGCGCAGAAAGTAAATCGCGCCCACGTGCCGGTACGCTCGGAAAATTACAATGCTTTTGACCCGCAATTGCAACTCTGGGTCGCTGCCACGTTGTATAAAGGCAGCGTCGATTTATTTGAATTATTTAATGGTCCGTTGGATGAAGAAAGTCATACAAAAATTTATCAGCAAGCGGCAGCATACGGCACCACATTGCAAATGAACCCGGACATGTGGCCCGCAGATCGAGCGGCGTTTTCTGTATATTGGGAACAGTCAATTGCCTCGTTTACTGTCGCGGAACCAGTGCGTCAGTACGTGCAGCAACTGTTAAACGGCGGGGCGGCACCCTGGTATGTAAAAATCCTGATGCCGCTGCAAAAATTTGTGACACGGGCGCTTCTTGAACCTCGCGTGCGCGAGCAGTTCGGGTTGAACTGGAGTGCGCGGGATGAAAAACGGTGGCGATTGATGCTGCGAACGGTGCGGTGGCTTTATTCCATCACGCCCGTCACCATCCGCCATCTTCCCAGCCGATTACATTTGCGCAACTGGCGCAAACGACAAACCAACCCAAGTAGGTCGCATTAGCGGCAAAGCCGCGTAATCCGACATCTGCCTCGAACTCTCAACCACCATACTTCCGACCTAAACCTCCACCGGCGTATCCGGATGACTACCCCATTCCGCCCAGGAACCATGATAGCCCCGAATATTCAACCCCAACGCCTTGCCCACCAGATACGTGAAGCCGGAGCGATGGTGACTTTGGCAATGGGTGACAATACGTTTATCTGCCGTAATGCCTAAATCCGCCAGGTATTCCCGCGCGTCTTCGCGGATGCGCAGGCCATTGTCCGGGTCCATCAGGTTGGTCCAGTCACAATTAATTGCGCCGGGGATATGACCGAGCTTGGGCGTGCTGCCGCGCTGGCCGTGGTACTCCGCGGGGCTACGCGCATCCCATACCACAAAATCGGCTTTATCCAGATCGCACAGGATGTCGCGCACCTCAATCACCACATTTGGGTCGAGGGTCACGCTGACCTGGCTCGGTTTGACGGCGGGAATCTCGGTGGTCAACGGCAGTTTTGACGCCTTCCAGGCGTGGATGCCGCCGTTCAGGTAGGAATAGCGCTTGTGACCGATGGCATCCAGGGTCCAGATAAAGCGTCCGGCCCAACCACCGCCTTCATCGTCATACACCACGACGTGGGTCTCCGGTGTTAAACCTAAAAAGGAAAACAATCGATTCAGTTGATCCACACCGGCAATCTTGCCCGGTACTGGCGGCTGGTTGCACAACAAGAGTTGCGGCGGTACATGTACAGCGCCGTCGATATGGCCCTGCTGGTAGGTCGCGTCACTGCTCAGATCCACCAACAACAATTGATTGGGTTGAGCCAGTAGTGCCGCCAATTGGGTCGGCTCAATCACAAAGGGTAATGCGGCCATGGAAAAGCTCCTTGATCGTGGAAAAACGGACACACCGGTTCAAGCCTGATCCAGCGTGCTCAAGATATAACGATAACTGTCCATACGTGTCTGGCTGATGTCACCCGCCGCCAGCGCCCGCAAGATCGCACAGCCCGGCTCATGGCGGTGGCTGCAATCGCGGAATTTGCAGTGGCCGATAAACGGCCGAAATTCCACAAACCCCTCCAGCACCTCGTCGGCCTCCATATGCCAGAGGCCAAACTCACGGATGCCGGGAGAATCAATCAAATGACCGCCACCGGGAAAATGAAACAACTGGGCGTTGGTGGTGGTATGGCTGCCCTGTTGCCTGTCGGACAGCTCACCCACGCGCAGGTTGCAGTCTGGCAAGAGCGCGTTGACGAGGGACGATTTGCCGACCCCCGATTGCCCGACAAAGACGCTGGTAAAGTCGGCGAGATAGCGCGTCAGCTCATCCAGGCCGGTGTTCGTCTTGGTCGATACTTTAAGCACCTGATAACCCAAGCGGCGATAGGTTTGTTCGAGATAAGTGATCTTTTCGCGCGTCGCATCATCAATACGGTCCACTTTATTGATCAATACGGCCGGTTCGATGCCGATGCCTCTCGCCGCCACCAGGTAGCGATCAATCAGGTTGGCGTGAGGTTCTGGATAGGGGGCAACGACAATAATGATGCGGTCGATATTGGCGGCGATGGTCTTCATATCACCATGGGGATCAGGCCGGCACAATGCCGACTCGCGTGGCAACACCGCCACCACCACGCCGTAAGGATTACCATCGCGCCACACCACACGGTCGCCGGTCACCAGCGAACCGAGGTTACTGCGAAAATGGCAGCGTTTATGCGTGCCCGCATTGAGGCCCTCGGTGGCTTCCACCACCACCTGGGTGCCGTAGTGGGTAATCACCAACCCGTGCTCCTCCGGCCCCAGCTCGCCCTCCGCCAGATGCTCATCCGCCAGACTATCGCGCCGCGCCGCGCGTGCACTGCGCTCCGCCTGGATCTTTTCAATGCGCCAGGACTGGCGCCGGGTGAGTTTGCGTTTGCTCATCAGCGAGTTTCATTACCGGGTTGTGAGGACAGGAGTGACACGTTAATCTGGCCGGCAATTGTGCCCTATATATGAAGGAAAAAACCATGAAACCACTTAAAAACTACCTTGCTCGTGCCGGCCGCGTTAAATTTGGTCTCAGGATGCTCATTTACACGTTGTAAACTCCGCTCCCTCGACCAAATTTGCCTTGCCAGCCCTTCACCGTTAACGTTTTTAAGAGGTTTCATAAATGCAAAACGAAAACAACCTGATCTGGATCGATCTGGAGATGACCGGGCTTGATCCGGATAAAGACGTGATCATCGAAATCGCCACCCTGATCACCGACGCCGACCTTAACATCCTTGCCGAAGGCCCCACCTATGCCGTCCATCAACCCGACAGCATCCTCGACACCATGGACGAGTGGAACACCAACCAGCACGGCAAATCCGGCCTAACCCAACGGGTGCGCGACAGCAAGATCAGCCCGCCGCAAGCCGAAGCGGAAACCATCGCGTTTCTGGAGCAATGGGTACCCAAAGGCAAGTCGCCCATCTGCGGCAACTCAATCTGCCAGGACCGCCGCTTCCTCGTGCGCGGCATGCCCAAACTCGAAGCCTACTTCCACTACCGCAACCTCGACGTCTCCACCGTCAAAGAACTCGCCCGCCGCTGGCGCCCTGACGTACTCGCCGGCGTAAAAAAATCCAGCGCCCACCTGGCACTCGACGACATCAAAGACTCCATCGCCGAACTGCAACACTACCGCGACACTTTCTTTAAACTCTAAACCGTGCGGCTTCGCACTGGTTACCGTAATACATCCCGTAGGTCGGATTAGCCGCAAGGCGTAATCCGACACTGCCCTCGAAAAACACTCACCAATAACAAATCTCTCAACGCCTCACAAAATACCGCGATATTTTCTCGCCATTAACTTTATTCGTTATATGTACATAAAAGTCATGTTCTTCTTCAGATTCATCCGTATCGCTTTTGTTTACCCTGCTCATATAAATTAAAACTTTCTCATCATTATGGATGATGAGTTTGTTGGCGCCTTCTTCGCCCGGAATTTTATAGCAGCCAAGGTGAGTGTTATCAAATGAATCAATGCATATGCTATGGTCTATATACTTATTAATTTGATTGGTGGCATGCTTTTGCGCTTCTTCTATAAAAAACACTATTGGTAATATCAGCGTTAGAAGTAATACAGAGCCTAAAACGAATGTGATGCCAGCAGGTGTGAACGCCTTTTCTATGGATTCAAAAAACACGTAGAGATTGCTGTTTTCAGAGATCCGCTTGGTGCGATTAGATTTTTTACTGGGTATGATTCTGTTCTTTTTGAATAGAATGAAAAAAATAAATAAAAACAATAAACAGCAAAAAACAGCCCAAGCCCACTTTAATGGTTTAAAGGCGCTTAAAAACATCCATACATTGCTCAGTTTGCTAGAAAATATTGGCCGACTATAAATCTCTGGTCCAATTCCAAATGATGCCAAATAGGATGCATCATAAAACCAATAAAAAATTTTTAGTAAAGGTATCGATAAGATAAGTAAGAAAAGCGAAATGGCGAGTTTTATATAAAAATTAGCTTGTATAAATTCTTTAATGGAATTAAGTATTTGCATGGGGCACCATTTAGCTCAAATAAAAGAAAGCCTCATCAAGCTTGCGTTTTACCTTATCCTGTAAAATCCCATTTTTTAGTAGCAACTTAAATTAAAGGTTTGCGGCGTTTGATTTTTGGTCAAACATTCCAAAGACGTTCCGCTATTCCGGTTTGCTGAATCATGCAGAGTATTTTCTCGTTGAAGCTGAGTTTCATTTTTGGTTATCAAAGCTAAACCAGACCATTTTCCCGGCGTTGGGAAGGTGGTCGGCTATGATGGGGCCATACGGCTCACAGGCAATTTATACTTTACACATAGCCAAGCTCTTTCAAGTAACCTGCCATTCCCATTGCCAACTCATCCATAGATAACCATTCTCAGTGGTGACATTTACGTATATTTGTCACCACGATTCAAACGACACGATGTGGTGCTGGCAGACGACCAAAGCCTCTTTGCCTACCCTTAAACCTTCCCGCCCACACCTTTAAATTTCTCCACAAACGCGGCGATCTTTTGGAAAACGCTCTGCTTTTTGGTCAGATACTGCGGATTCAGCGGGCTCATCTTGGGCAGGATGGCGTTCAGCTCTGTGCCTGCATCGCTGGCATACTCACGTTTGAGCGAAGTGGTGATATAGCGCCGGGCCTCCTCTGCATTGAGGCTTTCGGCATGGATCAGCTCTTCCGCCTCGCGCTGTTGCTCGGCTTGGGCGAAGGCAAAAAACGCTTCAATCACGCTGGCTTTGTCGCCTATCTGATCCAGGTCGGTTTGGTTGATAAAATCCACCACTAAGCTTTCTTTGGCACGGTTGCCTAAGCTAGCACGAATGACTCGGCGCACTTCGTCAACCAGATCTGCTTTGCTTTTGTTCTTTTTGTTGTGCTCGAAGATCAGCTCCAGAATGTAATCGAGGTTGATCTCTTGCGACTTGAGCAGGTCCACCTCAAACACAACATCGTCCCAGTCGATGGTGGATTTATCTTTCTCCTCCGCGGACTTTTGTCGCCGCTGCCAGTCGCGGATGTCGTTGTAGGTCGAGCGATAATCCTGAACCTTGCGTTCGGCAGGCAGGCGTATAGTTTGTAATTCGGCCAGCTTTTCATCATCCAGATAGTGTTCGGCTTTAAAGGCTTCGACTGCTTCCGGGTCGTTCATATCCAGGTTTTGTAGCGCCTTCAAGCTGGCAAACTCATCGTAGTTTTGCAGGATATTTTCTACGCGCAGGTATTCGCCAAAGAGTTTGGCAAAGGCTTTTTTGTCTGCTTCCTTTTCAATGTTGGAAGGATCTGGGAAGCGCTGCTCCAACTCGCTGACGACTTCCATAAAACCGCGCCGCGCTTCACCGGTCACCACATCGGTAAAGCCCTCCATGTATTCTTTGTAGCTTTTCTCCAGCACCACATTTTTGGTGTTTTTATCGCCAAACAAGGTAATGGCATCGACGGTGGCCTTCTCCAGATCACGAAAGGTCACGATATTGCCAAAGGTCTTGGTGGCGTCATAAATGCGGTTGGTGCGCGAGTAGGCTTGCATCAAACCGTGGTAACGCAGGTTTTTATCGACAAACAAGGTATTCAGTGTTGGCGCATCGAAGCCAGTAAGAAACATGCCCACCACAATCAGCAGGTCGATCTCTTTGCTTTTAACCCGCTTGGCCAGGTCGCGGTAGTAGTTCTGGAAGCCATTACTGTCAACACTGAAATTGGTTTTGAAGAAGGCGTTGTAATCGCCAATGGCAGCACTTAAAAACTCCTTGGCGCTGGAGTTCATCGCCGACACTTCAAAGCTCTCATCCGCAATATCACCGATGGCATCCTGCTCTTCGTTAGCCGCAAAGGAGAAGATGGTGGCAATTTTCAGGGGCTTATTTTTTTCGGCAAAAGGGCTGCTCGCTTGTAGCTGATTAAGGGTTTCGTAATACAGTTTGGCCGCATCCACGCTGCTGACCGCAAACATAGCATTAAAGCCTTTGGCGTTTGCTTGTAGCCGGTGTGTCTTTTGACGAAAGTTATTTAACACGTACTGCGATATTTCACGAATCCGCTCTGGGTGCAGCAAGGCCTGTTTATTTTCCAGTGCACTTAGCTTTTTCTCATCCTGCTCGGTTTCTATTTGCTTAAATTGCGGGCGCACATCGTTGTAGTCCACCTTGAACTTGAGCACCTTTTCGTCGCGGATGGCATCGGTGATCACGTAAGAATGCAACTCTCGGCCAAACACGCTGGCGGTGGTTTCGGCACCCAAGGCGTTTTGCGGGAAGATAGGCGTGCCGGTAAAGCCAAACTGGTAGAAGCGCTTGAATTTCTTATTCAGGTTTTTCTGTGCCTCACCAAACTGGCTGCGGTGACATTCGTCGAAGATAAACACCACCTGCTTATTGTAGATGGGTAGATCACCTTCGCTCTTCATCAGGTTATTGAGTTTCTGAATGGTGGTGACGATGATTTTGTTGTCGTCTTTTTCGATATTGCGCTTGAGGCCGGAGGTCGAGTCGGAACCATTCACGCTGTCCGGCGAGAAACGCTGGTATTCCTTCATGGTCTGGTAGTCGAGGTCTTTACGATCGACCACAAAGAACACCTTATCGATAAACTCCAGCTCCGTCGCCAAGCGTGCCGCCTTAAAGCTGGTTAATGTCTTGCCAGAGCCTGTGGTGTGCCAGATAAACCCGCCGCTTTCGGGCTTGCTCCAGTTCTTGGCCTCAAACGAGCTTTTCACCTTCCACAAAATGCGCTCGGTGGCGGCAATCTGATAGGGACGCATCACCAGCAGCGTATCGCTGACATCAAATACCGAGTAATGCAACAGCACATTCAACAGGGTGTTTTTCTGGAAGAAAGTGGCGGTAAAGTCTTTAAGGTCTTTGATCAGGCTGTTATCGGCTTTCGCCCAGTTCATGGTGAAGTCAAAGCTGTTTTTATTGCGCGCTGTGGTATTGGCAAAATAGCGGCTATCAGTACCGTTGGAAATCACAAATAACTGCAAATACTTATACAGCGAGTTTTCGCTATTAAAACTCTCTTTGCTGTAGCGATGCACCTGATTAAAGGCTTCGCGAATCGCCACGCCGCGCTTTTTCAGCTCAATTTGTACTAGCGGTAGGCCATTCACCAGAATGGTCACATCGTAGCGGTTGGCGTGGCTGCCGGTTTGCTCAAACTGCTTGATCACCTGCACCTTGTTGCGGGCAATGTTCTTTTTATCTACCAGATAGATGTTTTTGATGCGGCCATCGTCAAACACAAAATCGTGGATATAGTCGTCGTGGATTTTGCGGGTTTTATCGACAATGGTGTCGCTGGGCTTGTCCAGATAGGTCTCGACAAAGCGCTTCCACTCCCCCTCTAAGAACTCCACGCTATTCAGTGCTTGCAGTTGTACCCGCACATTGGCCAGCATGGCTTCCGGGTTATTCAGCGCAGGCAAGTATTCATACCCTTGATTGACCAAATCCTGAATCAGCTCGCGCTCAAGATCGCCTTCGCTCTGGTAGCTTTCGGCCACCTTCCATTCTTTGTTGTATTTATCCAGAACAATAAAGTGATTGGATTCGGCAATGGTTTTGTAATCCGTCATTGGTCGTTATCCTTTTTTTGCAGCAGCTTTTTCACTTCACGATCAAAGTCAGACTCAATGCGCTGCTGTTTGTTAAATTTTTCGTATTCCGCAAAGGCTTTCGATTCAGCGTTTTGGCGAGAAACGGTGCCGTAGCCTTCCAGAATCTGATACTCATTAAACGCTAAAAATTTGTTCACACTCTCGGCGAAACTTTCCATGGTAAAGGTATTACGCCGTTCGATAATGCCTTCGATATAGTCAAAAAATGCCGATACCGCACGCTCGAGTTTTTTGATTTCATCTTCACTCAGGTAGTTTTTCGCCACTGTGGTATCCGACTTCAATACGCGGCCAGCGGGCGCATTTTTATAAGTGCTCATGCCCATTAAGGGTTTGCTGGCATCGGCTTTGAGCGAAATTATCTCGGCAGCCGTATGGCCGGTAATGGCAAAATGGAATTTATCCTGCACATGGGCGTAAAACTGCTGGGTGGTTTTGGATTTGGGGTCGTAGTCGATGCTGCACTCAGCAAATATGTCGGTAATCTGCTGATAGATGCGCCGCTCACTGGCACGAATGGAGCGCACCCGCTCCAGCAGCTCGCGGAAGTAGTCTTTGCCAAAGAAACGGCCATTTTTCAGGCGCTCATCATCCATGGCAAAGCCCTTGATGATGTACTCCTTGATGAGCTGGGTGGCCCAGATACGAAACTGAGTGGCTTGCGCCGAGTTGACCCGATAGCCCACGGATATAACCGCATCCAGGTTGTAGTATTTTACCTGCTGGGTTTGGGTCAGGCCCGTCACGGCGCCGTGTTCAGTGGTATTTTCCAAAATGGAAACAACCACTTCCTCCTGTAACTCATTGCTTTCAAAGATGTTTTTCAGGTGCTTGGAGATGGCAGGCACACCCACACCAAACAGCTCGGCCATGCGCTTTTGGGTCAACCAGAGGGTTTCGCCGCTCAGCAGCACCTCCACTTTCACCTCGCCCGTGGGCGCGGTATAGAGCAGAAACTCGGTGGTTTGGTCTTGTAGGCTCAGATTAGGCATGGCGTTATCCTTTTGGCTCCACGGTGGCGCTGGCGGCAGGCTCTGCCTGCTGCCAAAAGCCGTAATTGGTAACCAAGTGGTTCAGTAGCAAGCCTACCGTATTCTTTTCAGGCCCACTGGGTTCGGCGACGACTTCATTCGATAATGTTGAATGACTGGTAAATTGAATAATGCGGTTTAAATATGCCTGCTTGTCATCGGGCAAGAGTTCTGACCATTTTGGATAACCCAGAAAGCTCGCCGTCTTTTCATACAGGTTACGCAACAGCGTGAAATGGTACTTCTGCACAGTGTTGTCAGCGATGGCTTTTTCCAAGGTCTGCTTCAAATACAGGTGGTAAGAGAAGCTCTTGTTGGAATCGCCATGCTTATCCAGCAGTGCAAAGGTGCCATCTTCAAACCGCTCCAACAAATAACAGGCTTTGCTGTTTAGCTCGTTGTAGAGCACGTTATAAAAAAGCGGGCTGTGCGTAGTGATAATGAACTTCAAATTAGACTTGCTGGACTTGATCAGCCCAGCCAGATTAACAGCCAGTTCGATCAGGTGATTTTCATCCAGTGAGCTCACCGGGTCATCAATAAACACATACTCCAGCTGATCAAATTGCCTGGTCTCACGATTCTCGGGTTCTGCAACGTTGAGGATGGTAATCACCTGATCCAACAGCGTGTAGAAAACACTCCAGATAAAGTTACTTTCTTCGCCCTTTGAAATTTTCAGCGGCTCCGTGCTTTTATCGTCACCTCGTTCCAGGGTAAAGGTGACTTCGGCATAGTCTTCACTGAAATGCGGGGTTAACTTGTCATTGGTGAAGTGCTGGAAGTACTTAACGATATTCGCATCTTGCCCCAGGTCTTTCAGCAAAGTGAGCAGCCAGTCGGTATAGGTATTCGGCTGAATTTTCAGTTTGGGGGCAGCATCCTCTTCTAAATCGTTATCCCAGTAAAAGAGATCTTCGGTAAAGGCGTTGTAGTAGAGGATTTTCTCCCGTGGCGAAATGGCTTCGTCATCATCGCCATTGCCTTTGGGTGCAACCAGTTGCTTAAACTCCCGAGACAGGCGGGTTTTGCCCGTGCCGTTGAACGCGTAAATTAGCTGTACTTTCGGCACTTGCATGACGACTTCGACCTCGGTGGTCTTCTTATTCTTCACCGTCCTTGGCGCATTTAACTGCTCCGCAATCTCTTTTAGCGTCTTGCTCATATCAGGCTGCCACCTCTGCATCTGGCTTAGAGAAGCTCAGCAGTAGATCACGGTAGTACTCATATTGCTTCTGGCGCAGCTCGATTTCGCGGGGCAGACCTTCGTTAATGGAGCTGGTTAGCGCATCGAATTTGTCGAGGATTGAAACGATTCGCTCTTTTTCTGTTAGCGAGGGGTTTGGTATACGGATGCTTTCCAAGTTTTTCTTATTCAGCTTCGGTTGTGCAGCGCCAGAAATATAGGGTGTCAAATCAATACTATTCAGGTAATACTCAACGTATCTTCTCTCTGCATAGGTGTCGAACTTAAGCACATGGGCATGATTGTTAACCCAGGTTTTGCCGCTGATACTAAATGCTATTGGTGTATTTCGCGCCAATAAATTTGCACCATCTTCAGAAACGAGCAAAAAGTCGCCATCGAAAATATAGTCTTTAACGTAATCGACAATTCCAGATGCACCGTAATACGGAATATTTCCTGCTTCCCTCAAGCCGCTCGTGATTGGCTTTCTTTTTGAGTCGAGGTTCTCGGCCAGTTCCCCCAACGTCTTCCACTCCACTTCCCCTTCTTCAAAACTCAACAACTGGTCGCGATAGTGGTTGTATTGTTTTTTGCGCAGATTAAGCTCGGCGGTCAGCTCGGCGGTCAGCTCGGCGGTCATGGCGGTAAATGCGTCCAGAATGCGAACGATTTCGGCCTGGATTTCCAGCGATTTTTTGGGGTTGTCTGGGCAGGGGATGGGGATTTTTAAACTCTGGATTTTTCCAACAGCCAATCCCGGTTGAGCAGATTGTGAGGCATATTGATTAAGGTTCATTAATGTTAGCAAATGAAATGCCCAATCAACGTTTATGCCATGACTTGGCGTAACAACGACCGCATGTTCTGTTGCATAAAACTTTCCCTGTGTTCGCTGTACATTTCCGCATAACGCACCTTGCCGACCGATGAGCAAATGCTTTCCATCATGGCTATATTTCGCAACAAAGCCACGAACCCCATTTCCACCAAAACAAGGATATGGATGTTCTTTGCTGGCATCATCCATGATGTTGCTTGCCGAAATATGTTGACCAGCTCGCATATGTACAACATCACCTAGCGCCTTCCACTCCACATCAACCCCATCCAGAAGCTTTTCCATAAAGCTTAGATTGCTCATGCGTCAGGCTCCTCGCCCTCAATCTCTGCCACAATCGAATCAATGTCTTGGCGCAGCTGGGTAATCCTAGAGACGGTGGTCTTTAGCTCGGCATTGAGTTGGACAATATCTACCACTTCGCGGGTGTCTTTTGCTTCTACATAGCTGGAAACCGATAGGTTGTAGTCGTTGCCTGCAACCTCTTGGTAAGGCACCGAGCGGGCAAGGTGATCGACGTTGGCTTTGCTGTCAAACACCTCCATGATCTGCTGGATATGGGTATCCGTCAGAATGTTGTTATTGGTTTCTTTTTTAAACAAACCACTGGCATCAATAAACTGGGTATCGGTGTTAGTTTTGTTCTTGGCCAGCACCAGAATATTCACGGCGATGGTCGTACCAAAAAATAGATTTGGCGCCAGCGAGATCACCGTTTCCACAAAATTGTTATCCACCAAATATTTTCGGATTTTCTGCTCGGCACCGCCACGGTAAAAAATACCGGGAAAGCAAACAATCGCAGCCCGGCCTTTGCTCGAAAGGTAACTGAGTGCATGCAGCACAAAAGCAAAATCCGCTTTGGATTTGGGTGCGAGCACACCGGCGGGCGCAAAGCGCTCATCGTTAATTAAGGTTGGGTCGTCGCTACCGATCCACTTTACCGAATACGGTGGGTTGGAAACGATAGCATCAAAGGGTTTGTCATCACCAAAGTGAGGGTCGGTTAAGGTATTGCCTAGCTGAATATTGAATTTGTCATAGTTGATATTGTGCAAGAACATATTCATGCGGGCGAGGTTGTAGGTGGTGTGGTTAATCTCTTGCCCGAAGAAGCCCTCTTCAATGATGTGCGCTTCAAAATGTTTTTTGGCTTGCAGTAGAAGTGAGCCAGAGCCCGCAGCGGGGTCATAAATTTTGTTAACACTGGTTTGCTTGTGCATAGCTAGTTGGGCAATAAGCTTGGAAACATGCTGAGGGGTAAAAAATTCACCGCCCGATTTACCAGCATTGGCAGCGTAATTAGAAATTAAAAATTCATAGGCATCGCCAAACAGGTCGATATGCGCCGCATCAAACTGACCAAAATCCAACTCACTCACGCGCTTAAGCACATGAGCAAGGCGCATGTTTTTGTCTTTGACTGTATTGCCTAAGCGGTTGCTGGTGGTGTCAAAATCGGCAAACAGGCCTTTGATGTCTTGCTCTGATGGGAAGCCATTAGCGGAGGTTTCGATTTCGGCAAATATTTTTGCAAGGTCGGTATTTAGGCTTTCATTGCTGTTGGCGGTTTTGGCGACATTGTTAAACAACTGGCTGGGGTAAATAAAGTAGCCCTTGGTTTTGATGGCATCGACTTTAATTTCTGGCGTGATCACACTATCGGGCAATTCGGCATAGTTGATGCTGTCGTCACCACCTTCGATGTAGGCGGCAAAATTTTCGCTGATAAAGCGGTAAAACAGGGTGCCGAGGACGTATTGTTTGAAATCCCAGCCGTCTACTGCGCCGCGTACATCGTTGGCAATGGCCCAGATCTGGCGTTGCAGGGCGGCGCGTTGTTGTGAGCTTGTCATGCGTTCTTCCTGTTTTAATTCATGTGCATCGTGTAAGGGCGACTTTTGGCTGGCCAAGCATTATGCCAGCGACTCTGATGATGCTTGCGTCAGCTCAAGCAAGTCGCCCACCTGGCATTCAAATAGCAGGCACAGCTTTTCTATGGCTTCGAGATCCACTTTTTGGGCCGTCTCTTTATAAAGCAGCGTGACTGTGGCGCGGCTAAGGCCGGTTTCTCTTGCGACGTCGGCAATACGCATCTTGTGCTCGCCCATCATGCGGGCGAGATGGCAGCGGATCATGGCTGTGCCTCTAAGAGTCTGGTTTTTGATTAACACCGGAGCTTACCACGGATTTGATATTTGCCTAGCATTTTGCGAGTTGAAATTAAATTATTGGGGCTTGATTCGGAAAACCAGGCTAAAAATCTGTCGGATTACGCGGAGTTGCGCGCCCTATGCTCAATTACGCAAGCCATGCGTAATTGTGCGTAACTCTGGGAGAAATAGCCTATTTCTTGCGCCGTATGTGAATATAAGCTACTTTTTTACATATAAGTAGTTACTGTAGAGTATATTCACATGCTGCTATCAGATATCGGCCATCTCATTCGCCAAGAGCGTCGCCGGGCCGGTTTAACCGCGGAGGCGCTGGCGGAGTTGGCTGGGGTGGACAGGACTACGTTGTCCAAGCTGGAAAATCAGCGCCTGGCGGAGCTGGGTTACAGCAAGCTGGAGCGCTTGCTGAGCGTATTGGGGCTGCGTCTTCAGGTGGTGCCTGCGGGTTTGCCGACCTTAAAGGAGCTGCAGCGTAATAATGAGGTGGACGAATGACGGTACAGCGGGCGCAGGTGAGCATGCAGGGCCAGGTGGTCGGTGAGTTATTCAGCCCGCCTTTGCCGGAGCCGTCGGTTTTTATGTATGGCCAGCAAACGCCGGAGGCGCATGCGGTATCCGTGACCATGCCGGTCAGTGGCCAGGTTTATCACTTTCATGGGTTGCACCCGATCTTTGCGCAGAATCTGCCGGAAGGTTATCTCGGCGATGTATTGCAGCGTACGCTTTCCAAATTGCACGGCGCCGGTGAGCTGACCTTGTTGGCTGCCTTGGGACGTCATCAGGTGGGGCGTGTGGTGGTGTCCGATCCATACGCGAAAACGGACGATGAGTTATTTGCAGGCGAGTCGCTCGAACAATTAACGCGCTCAACGAACACGGCGCTGTTTGAAGAGCTGGTAGAAAAATATGCGTTGCGCTCCGGTGTGTCGGGCGTGCAACCCAAGGTGCTGGTGCCCGCCTTGGCCAGTGAGCGCTCCACCTTAAAGACCAGCGGTTTTATTGTAAAAAGTTGGGGCGATGATTATCCGCAACTGGCCGCCAATGAATATTTTTGCTTGCGGGTGGCGCAGGAGATGGGGCTGCAAGTGCCGGATGTTGCGGTGTCGGATGATGGCAAATTGCTGGTCATGCAACGCTTTGACCGCCTGGCAGATGGTTCCTGGTTGGGTTTTGAGGATGTTTGCGTTTTGCAGGGGCTGCGCCCTGAGCATAAATATCAGGGCAGTTACGAAAAATTACTAAAGTCTTTGATCACTTACGTGTCTCCCGCCGAGCAAGTTAAAGTGCGGCGGGAATTCTTGAGTTCTCTGCTGGTTTCCTGGGCCGTTGGTAATGGCGATGCGCACCTGAAAAACTTTGGCATCTTGTATGATCAGCCTTTTGGTGTGCGGAAGCTTGCGCCGGTTTACGATATTGTCTCAACGGTGGTTTATCTTAAAAATGATGTGCCCGCGCTTACCTTGGCAGGAAGAAAAGTCTGGTGGGCACCAGAATATTTGAGAAATTTTGCGCGTGTTGATTGTGGACTGTCGGAAAAGGACGTGGACGCATTGTTAAAGCGGTTGATCAAGGCGTTGGGAGATGTTGCCGTGGAGATAACACATTACATTGATCGGCATCCGGATTTTGCTGAAGTAGGCAGTGCGATGCTGGCGGTATTTCGTAACAGCGTGAAGCAGCTTGATAATAAATAAACCCGGCCTCTGCCGGGTTTATTTATGGCAATTAAAATCTTAATGCAAGTCCCAATGTGTAAGCATCCAGATCATCTGTCGAAGCAAAAGCAGCATTCGCACTCAATTTATCCGTGAAGAACTTCCGCGCGCGTATTTGATAGCCGTCGCTGCCGCCACCGAAAACGTAGCCAGCGCCGATACTTAAGGTTCTTCCAAAATATACGTCGCCCGCGAATGATTGGGTTGAATCATCCTCGTAAGAGTTGTAGCTGCTCTCAAGATTTACTGTTTTGCCTAATATCTCAGTGACATACTTTGCATTCAGGTCCCAACGCTTATCCACCTCGTTGTCTTCGTAAATACTTGTCCAGACTAACAAGCCATTGATAGGGGTAAGGCCTATGGATCCTTGCCACTGGGTGTCGTTGGTTCTGTCAGTGAAAGTTTCTACGTCCGGATTTATGTAGCCTTCTTCCATATAGTAGGAGATGGTTCGAGATCTCTCTTCTGAGCGAGTCACCCCGGCCGCTAGATAAAACATGCTGTCCGGAATGAAGGCTTGAACCATGACGCCCATATCTTTTTCATCGAAGGAGGTTTCGTAGCTATAGGTACTACCGAACGCTTGCAACTGGCCGCTGTTTTTCCAGTCCTGGCGGATATAACTAATATCAATGCTGCTGGCTTTTTCCAGAAAGGCTGCTTCCGCCAAAGGATGATTGGTGGCCGTTACCGGAGAAAAATAGTAACTGCCCCCTGCCATCCAGGCAGAACGGTCAGAATCGAATAACTCATTCTCCGAATCCAGATAACCGAGTCTTACCTCAGAGCGGTAGGTTTGTGCGGTGGATACTTCAGCCGCCAAGACAAGGGTAATGGCCGAGCCGAGCAGGTAACTGCGCATGAAAATCTCCTTAATTCATAAAAGATAAGTGCCCTTCCGGGCGGCGCGCAGTTTACCTTTGAGAGTATAAATTGTCATGAAATAAAAGCGGGTATAGCTGTATCCTTGGGTATTGGGAATATAACTTTTTGCAGTTCGGTTGGCGCAAAGGCCGCGTCGAGTTAATCTAGCCAAAGCTCTTTATCTGAAAACAAAAATACTGAAAAACAGGAGTTGGTTATGAACACCATAAAAAGGGGTATGGGACTTGTGAGTGTGACACGTTGGCTTTTGTGTTTGTTGGCAATATTTTTGACCATACACAGCGCGCAGGCAAGCGATGCGCCCCAAGGTATGAATGCATACGATATGTTGGGCGAGCAGCTGGCGGATGTCATCAATCAGCAGGATGATAAGCGCATGGTCAAGATCTTTAACCTCAAGGAGTTTTTTCGTCGCGCGGCAAGATCAATGTTCACGCTTGAGCGGGATATCAATGCCTATGTTGCAGGGAGTATGAAAAATGGGGAGGTGCATCTGTCCAAGGTGTTATTTACGTCGACCTATCAACGAAACCCGAATGCGAAATTTATTCGTACCATCAAGAATAATCAGCCTGTAGTCAGGCTTGACTATAGCGACGGTGGACATGAGTACTTGCTGTTGGTGGTGGAAAAGCAAGGTGGTGGAAAACTGCAAATAGTCGATTTTTTTCCGCTTTCATCAGGGCAAATGATGAGTGAAACCCTGGGGGTCGTATCGCAAATGCTGTACAACCCGAGCGAGTCCCTGCTCAAACGGTTGTTTGGCAGTGTTGAATACAATGAGGCGCTGGGAGAAGCATTTAAGCGAATCGCTAAATTCAGAGCGGCGGGTAATTACAAAGCAGCCTACAGGGTTTTGCAGGCACAGCCGGAAAATATCAGAACCCGAAGAATTATGTTGCATTCGGCAATCAATCTGGCGGGACAGATTGGTGAGACGGAATACCGCGAGCAATTGGCGCTCCTGGATAAATATTATGGCAACGAAGAGTCGGCCGGCTTTTTATTGATTGATCATCATATTTATAACGGCAACTTCAGGCGGGCACAAAAAAGCCTTGATGGTATCGTCGGTTTGATCGGTGAAGATGGTGTATTGATGCTCTTGAAAGCCAATACCTGCCTGATGGCCGAGGACTTCGTCTGTTCCGAGCAGTATGCTCGCAAAGCTATCGCGATAGAGCCGGCCCTGGAAGATCCGTACTGGACATTAATAAACTGTCAGGTACACGCCAAAAAATACGCACAGGTGGTTGAAACACTGAAGTATCTTGAAGAGAATTTTGATTATGAATTTACCGAAGAAGCTTTTGCAGACGAGGTGTTCTATCAGGATTTTATTGAGTCGCCGGAGTATAAACGTTGGCTGTTGTAATTGAGTTCAACGCATAAAGAAAGGGCGCTAATCGCGCCCCTTCTTGCTGGTGGGAGGGACACTATTTATCCATCCCCGCAATCACCTTCTGCAAACCTTTCAGCGACGCTTCAACGCTTTGCATTGGGGTCATACCTTCCGGATACACTTCCTGCTCAACTACCAGCCACAACGTTCCACCCACAGTGCGGTTAGCAACAATCAGCGCTTCCCAATCGGTGGTGTCTTTGCCGATAATCGGGTTTTCCTTATTGCCTTCTGCCGGTGCGGCAGCTTTGTAGTGGGTGGTGATGGTACGGCCAGGGTAGGCTTTAATAAAATCAATCGGGTCTTTGCCGGCAACTTCGGTCCAGCCCACATCTTGCTGCAGGATCACGTCTGTGGAGGTGCCTGTGCCGATCACGTCCCAGGGCGTTTTGCCTTCTTTGCCCAGCATCTCTTCTTTGTGGTTGTGATAGCCAGTGTGCATGCCGTGGGGCTTTAATTTGGCTTGCACTTTTTCCAGGTCGGCGGCCACTTCTTTGGCGCCTTCGGCGGTGAATGCGCGGTGGTCCATGGGGATAATCAGGTAGTGGCAATCAATCGCTTTGTAGAACGCGACGGTTTTATCAAAATTTTCTTCAGAAAATTTATCGAAGCCGACGTGAGCGCCGGAGGCTTTCAAACCGAGTTTATCCAGAAATTTCTTCAGGCCTTTGGGATCGTCTGCGTAGGGGCCGAAGTTGCCGGCAAACTCCACGCCTTGAAAGCCCATGTCGGCGAGTTTCTTTAATGTGCCTTCAAAATCTTTGGCAACATCGTCTTTGATCGACCAAAGCTGAACACTCAGTTGCGGCGAGGTTGGCGCAACATCCGCTGCAAAGCTGGCTGCGCTGCTGCTGGTGATGACGGCCATGGCTAAAACCTTGAGATAGGTTGAGAGTTTCATCGTTGTCTTCCTTTTATTTGTTGCGTTATTAAATGTTACCGAGTTTTAGTTGTTCTACCGCGTAATTGCAAGCGCGTGCGGTGAGTGCCATAAACGTCAGTGAGGGATTTTGCCAGGCGCAGGAGGCCATGCTGGCGCCGTCCGTCACAAACAGATTGGGCACGTCGTGCGCCTGATTATAGCCATTCAGGATAGAAGTTTTAGGATCTTTACCCATTCTTGCAGTCCCCATCTCATGGATGGATAAACCAGGCGGCCATTCTTCAATAGTGCGCTGCACATTCTTCAGGCCGGCTGACTCCAGCATTTCTGCGGCGGTGTCCGCGATGTCGTTGAGCATCTTGATGTCATTGTCGGAGTAATCGCATTCAATGTGTAATTGCGGCATACCCCACTTATCCTTCTTGGTGGGATGCAGCGACACCTGATTTTCATAGCGCGGCAACATCTCACCGGAACCGCGCAAACCGAACTTCCATTCACCGGCACTTTTGATGGCATTTTTAAAATCCACACCAAAGCCGTCTTTGTAGGCAAACTGGCTCCAGTGTTCACGCGCTGCGCCACCGGCAAAGGAATAACCGCGCAGGAAGTCGGCATCTTTTTTGGTGACGTTACGGAAACGTGGAATATAAACGCCGGTCGGGCGACGGCCGGAATAGTATTCATCTTCAAAACCGGGCACTGTGCCGTTGGCTCCGGCGCCGTAAAGGTGGTCCATCAGGTAATGGCCGAGCACGCCGGACGAGTTGGCAATCCCGGTGGGGAAGGCCTCGCTGATGGAATTCAACATGACGTGCGTGGTGCCAAGTGTCGATGCACAAAGGAAGATGACCTTGGCAAAATATTCGCGCGTCTCCAGGGTTTCGCTGTCGATAACCCGCACGCCGGTAGCGCGATTGGTTTTAGGGTCATAGATCACGCTATGCACGATGCTGTTGGTGGCAATCGACAGATTGTTGGTCTTTAACGCCGCCGGTAACGTAGAGCTTTGCGTAGAAAAATATGCACCAAAGGTACAGCCTTTTTGGCACTCATTGCGCGCCATGCATTGGTAGCGGCCCTGTTCGATGTGGTGCGGCGCGGGTTTGGACAAGTGCGCACAGCGGCCCATAATTAATTTTCGGTCGTTGTATTTTTTTTCAAACTTCGCTTTTAAATCTTTTTCCACCGCATTGAATTCAAAGGGTGGCAGGAACTTGCTGTCCGGCAACACGGGAATATTTTCCACCGAGCCGCTGATGCCAACATAATGTTCTACATAGTCATACCAGGATTCAATATCCTTGTAGCGAATCGGCCAGTCCACGCCGTGCCCGTCTTTGGCGTTGGCGGTAAAGTCCAGGTCACTCCAGCGATAAGACTGGCGGTGCCACAACAGCGACTTACCGCCTAACTGATTGCCGCGAATCCAGCTGAAAGGTTTTTCTTGCGGGGTGCTATAGGGATGGTCGCGGTCATTGGCAAAAAAATGTTTGGTTGCATCGTTAAACGCATAATTTTGTTTTTGAATGTAATATTGCTCATCAACAATATCGCGTTCGATCTTGCCGCGAAACGGCATCTCCCACGGCTTTACACCTTCGCCGACATAATCCTTGCGGTGTTCTACCGGGCGGCCCCGTTCCACCATCAAGGTCTTCAAACCTTTTTCACATAATTCTTTGGCGGCCCAGCCGCCGGTAACCCCGGAACCTACAACAATCGCGTCGAATTTTTCCTGGGTCTTTTTGATATAAACCGTATTACTCATAGTCTGCTCGATCTGTATTTATTTCATAAACCCGGCTGCTTAGAAGTTCAGCGACCAAGCTTTGCCGACAGTAGAAAATTTCACCGAACCTTTATAGCCGCCGGGAATGGCCAGATACGCCAGCTCTTTGGAGGCACCGACTTCGGAGGTGTAATAACCAAATACCACCAGCGCTTTAAATTGTTTGAAGTGCTCGCGGTCATCCGCCGTAAATTCACCCTGGGCTTTTTCCATCTGCGTCAGCAATGCAACTTGCTGGTCTTTCGGGCAGGATAAAAATGCCTTGCCATAATTTTTTTGCGCGGCGTTATCAATTTTTTGCAAACCGGCGAGCAGTGATTGTTGTTCATCGGCATTGAAACAATAGGCTGCCTGGTAATCGATAAAATTATGCACATCAGCGCCTATCGCACTGGGCGTATCGGTAGTGGGAATAATCAGTTCACCCAGTTCGCGCACCAATGCCAATTGCTCCGGCTTGAGGAAGCGATTTTTCCGCCGGGATATATCGCGCGGGCTGGTAAAACTTTCCGCCATTAATGACAGCGACGTGGCAGACAGAGCGAGGCCACACAATGCGGCTAATTGCTTGATTGCAGTACGCCGTTCAAGGTGAATATCGGAAGTGGCTATCACGCCGGGATCAGTAACGTTGGGCATAGAGAGGTACTCGGTTGCTGAAAGTCGATGCGGAATTACAGATCACTGCTGCGGGTTACACAGCGGTTATTGAGCGCATTGCTATTAATTTGAGAGAGCCGACCGCAATTATTATGGGTCCAAATGTAATCGTTTACACGCGCCGTGCAAGTACATTTACACAACCATACAAATCATTCGGTTTTTTGTAACAGCGCAGTGATCCTGAAGGAAAAATAGTGATTTGCAGTTATAAAAATAGCGGAGATCAGTTGGGATATTGAAAAGATTGTGTGATCAATCGGGCCAGCCAGGCATGGCTGGCCCGAGTAAAGGCTGGGTTACACGTTATACGTAGACGACGCCGTATTACCACCGCGACCGGTCCAGTTGGTGTGGAAGAACTCACCGCGTGGTCTGTCGATGCGCTCGTAGGTGTGCGCGCCGAAGAAGTCGCGTTGCGCTTGCAGCAGGTTGGCTGGCAGGCGAGCAGTGCGGAAGCCGTCGAAGTAGGTCAGTGCCGAACTGATGGTCGGTGCGGGGATGCCGTTAACAATGGCCGCCGCCGCCACACGCCGCCAGCCTGCCTGGGCTGCTTCCACGGTGGTGCGGAAGTAGTCGTCCAGCAACAGGTTGCTCAGCTCCGGGTTCTTGTCAAAGGCTTCCTTGATGTTGCCGAGGAAGGACGAGCGAATAATACAGCCGCCGCGCCACATCAGGGCGATGCCGCCGTAGTTGAGTTTCCAACCGTATTCTTTGGCTGCTTCGCGCATCAGCAAATAGCCTTGGGCGTAAGAAATAATCTTGGACGCGAAGAGCGCGTTGCGCAGGTCGTCAATCATGGCTTTCTTGTCGCCGTCAAACTTGATGGCGGGGCCGCTGATGACTTTGGACGCTTCGACGCGTTGGTCTTTCTGCGATGACAGGCAACGTGCAAATACCGCTTCGGAGATCAGCGTCAAGGGAATACCCAGGTCCAGCGCGATCACGCCGGTCCATTTGCCGGTGCCTTTCTGGCCAGCGGTATCGAGGATCTTGTCCACCAGCGGTGCGCCGTCTTCGTCTTTAAACGCGAGGATGTCGCGGGTGATTTCAATCAGGTAGGAATCCAGTTCGCCCTGGTTCCACTCTTTAAAGACTTCGTGCATCTCGTCGGCAGACATGCCGAGCAGGTCTTTCATGATTTGATAGGCTTCGCAGATCAGCTGCATATCGCCGTATTCAATGCCGTTGTGCACCATCTTCACAAAATGGCCGGCACCGTTCTCACCTACCCAGTCGCAACACGGGCTGCCGTCATCCACCTTGGCGGCGATGTCCTGGAAGATCGGCTTGACGTGGGGCCAGGCCGCCGGTGAACCGCCGGGCATGATCGATGGGCCAGTCAGGGCGCCTTCTTCACCACCGGATACGCCGGTGCCGATAAACAACAGGCCTTTGCTCTCAAGGTAAGCAGTGCGGCGATCGGTATCGGGGTAGTGGGTGTTGCCGCCGTCGATGATGATGTCGCCCGGCTCAAGGTGGGGAATCAGTTGTTCAATAAAGTCGTCTACGGCCTTACCGGCCTTGACCATCAGCATGATCTTGCGCGGCTTGGCCAGGGATTGGACCAGCTCTTCAATGGAGCGGGCGCCACGAATGCTCTTGCCCTGGGCGCGGCCTTCGATGAAGGCGTCGACTTTTTCAACGGAGCGGTTATAAGCGGTGACGGTATAGCCCTTGCTCGCCATGTTCAGGATCAGGTTTTCGCCCATGACGGCGAGCCCAACGAGGCCTATGTCAGAAAGTGGTTTCATAGAGAGGATGCCTGTTATCAGTGATTGATGTTCTCATGAGGGTTGTGGCGCTGGGCGCTCTTGTAGGGCTGCGTATTATTCAACTTTATCGACCAAAATAACAGCGCGGCGGCATAAAGTTGTCACTATTTAATTCATTGTTTTTGCTAATAAATGTACACCGGACGAAAGTCAGGGGAGATTCACCCGCTAGGCAGAATCAGACGCCGGCGCTTGCGGCTTGTTTGATTTGTGGCAAGGCACTTCCGTCAGCCTGCGCTTAACCTGCCTTCACTCACGCTTCAGGAGTTTGTCGTTCGTGCCTATCCTTCACTGGATCGCCGCGCTGGTCCCGGTTATCGCCGTCTTTGCATTACTGGTGGTGATGCGCCTTCCAGCCAGCCGGGCCATGCCTTTAAGTCTTTTGTTAACGGCCTTATTTGCCGCCTGGGTGTGGCAGGTACCACTGCGCCAGCTGGCGGGTTCAGTGGTCGAGGGCTGGCTGATTGCCGTGACTATCTTGCTGATTATCTTTGGCGCCATTTTGTTATTGAACACCATGAAAGCCAGCGGGGCGCTGGAGGTAATCAGTCAGGCTTTTTGCCGGATCTCGCCGGACCACCGGGTTCAAGTGCTGATCATCGCGTGGTTGTTCGGTGCATTTCTGGAAGGCGCCAGCGGTTTTGGAACCCCCGCGGCTATTGTGGCCCCTTTATTGGTGGCATTGGGATTTCCCGCGATGGCGGCGGTGGTCATGGCATTGATTGCCGACAGTGCGCCGGTGTCGTTTGGCGCGATTGGCACTCCCGTGATAGTTGGTCTGGGGCAGGGCATTCCCGGGATCAGTCCGGCTGGGTTGCAGGCCATTGCAATAACAGCGGTTGGGATAGACGTTGTGGTGGCCAGCTTTTTACCCTTAATCATGGTGACGATCCTCACCCGCTTTTTCGGTGCCCGGCGGCGCTGGCGCGAAGGTTTGGCGCTATGGCCTTTTGCTCTCTTGTGTGGCTTCAGTTTTACTCTGCCCGCTTATCTCGTCGCCCGCTGGCTGGGCCCGGAATTTCCTACCTTGCTGGGGGCCTTGGTTGGGCTTGTCGTTGTGGTTACTGCGGCGCGTTATGGATGGCTGGTGCCCAAAGTGCTGTGGCGTTTGCCGGACCAGGAGGTTTCTGGCAGTGGGCATGTCGTCACTCAGGCGGAGGGATTACATCAACACAGGCCGGTTGCACTGCAAGCGCAGCCCGGTCTGATGCAGTCCTGGTTGGCTTACGGGCTGGTGGCGCTGTTGTTGGTGTTAACTCGATTGGAATCGCTGCCGTTTAAAGCATGGCTGCAGTCCGTTGACCTGCAATTTGACGCGATCCTGGGCACTGCGATTACGGCGAGGATAACGCCGCTTTATGTGCCTGGCAGTGTGTTTATCCTGGTCGCCCTGGTGATAGGGATCTATTACCGGCTGCCCTGGAGGGTATCGCTGAACGTGTGGCGAGAGGCTGCCCAAGGCTTGCTCCCTTCGGCACTCGCCCTGGCAGCTTCAGTGCCTATGGTGCGTATCTTTTTGAATTCCGGGGTTAATACGGCGGGTCTTGAACCCATGCCCAGGGCCCTGGCCCAGGCTGCAACAGCGGCGGCGGCAGACATCTGGCCCTTTGTTGCTCCATTCGTCGGAGCGCTGGGAAGCTTTATCGCGGGCTCCTCTACCTTCTCCAACATGATGTTTGCGCGCTTACAGCAAGAAGCGGCGCTGGCCAGCGGTCTGGCCCCGGACGTTATCCTGGCGTTACAAATGCTGGGCGCCAATGCGGGTAATATGATCTGCGTCATGAACGTGGTTGCCGCTGCGTCAGTGGTGCAACTGGCGGGTAAGGAGGGCCAGATTATCCGTTATACCCTGGCGCCGATGCTGTATTACTGCCTCGGCGCAGGTGTAATCGGCTGGTGGCTCAGCCGCTAATCGATTATCGACGGGTTTGCCAGATGATCAGAGGATTCTCCGCCGGGATGCAAGCCTGGGGATGGGCCGGGATCACCCGTGCGGTAAAGTCGCTCAATGGGCGTTCGGGCACGGCGGTACGAAAGCGGTAGGCATGCACGGCGCCTTCAATATGGGATAGCAGTGCCATGGGGATAATGTGGGCCTCTTGTGGCGGGCGCGGGTCGGCCACCATCTGCACCGCGATGGTGGCCGGATCAATCCCGCCCAGATACACCGTCAGTTCAATGGCCGAAGGGTCAGATTCGGCAGCCTCAAATTCGCCGATATGGATTTCATGCCAGTGTTGGGTCAATTGGTTGCGCCAGGCTTCCAGTTGGGCCGCCAGGGCGCCCTTGTCGCGCTGCCGCTCGCGCCATCCGGCAGCGGCGGGCAAGTAATACTGATCCAGGTATTCGTGCATCATGCGGTTACTGCTGTAACGGGTGGTCAACTGCGCCATGCTGGCGCGTATGGTACGGACCCAGCGGCGCGGAATGCCCTCGGCATCGCGGGTGTAGAACAGCGGAATGACGTCGTTTTCCAGCAGTTGATACAGCCGCTCCGCATCCCGGTCGTCGTCTTCGTGTTCCTCTCCGTTCCCCAATGACCAGCCCACCTCCGGGTTCCAGGCTTCTGCCCACCAGCCATCCTGGCTGGACAGGTTGAGCCCGCCGTTCACCAACACCTTCATGCCGCTGGTGCCACTGGCCTCCCAGGGGCGGCGCGGCATATTCAGCCAGACATCGACCCCCTGAACCATGTGTTGGGCCAGGGCGATGTCATAGTCTTCGATAAACACCAGGTGCTGGCTCACGTCCGGCCGCTGGATAAAGTGATACCAGGCTTGCAGGACCTGCTTGCCTACCTCATCCGCCGGATGGGCTTTGCCTGCTATCAACAATTGCACCGGGTAGCGTTCATTGCACAGCAGCCGCGCCAGGCGCTCCGGCTGGCGCAACAGCAGGTCGAGGCGCTTGTATTCGGCGAAGCGACGGGCAAATCCCAGGGTCAGGATATTGGGATCAAGGACATTGGGGGTCGGGAGGGCGCATACGTCCGGGGCGGTTTCATAGCGGAATTGCTCCGCCAGCCGGTGGCGGGCGTAATCCACCAGCCGGGCGCGACCCTGGCCGGCCAGTTGCCAGAGCTGCTTGTCGCTGAGCTGGTCCAGTTGGCTGGTGTCCAGGTCATCCAGTTCCCCTCGCCAGCGCTCGCGCCCGAACAATTGGGTCCACAGGTTATCGGCTTCGATAGAGTCCCAGGTCGGAATATGGACGCCGTTGGTCACATGGCCGACGGGCACCTCGCGCTCCGGCCAGCGGGGAAACAGCGGCTGGAAGATGCGCCGGCTGACCGCGCCGTGCAACCGGCTCACCCCATTGCTGCGCGCGCAGGTCTTGAGTGCCAGATAAGCCATGTTAAACGGCTCGTCCGGATGTTCGGGCCGAGCTCGCCCCAGGCCGATCAGACTGTCGATGGGGATACCCAGATGCTGGGCAAATTCGCTGATATACCACTTCAACAGGGCGATGGGGTACCGGTCAAAGCCAGCCTCAACGGGTGTGTGGGTGGTGAAGACATTGCCGATCCGGGTGGCCCAGAGCCCACGCCAGAAGTCGGTTTTATGTTTTTCCGCATAGGCGCGGGCGCGTTCCAGGGTCGCAAAGGCGGCGTGGCCTTCATTCAAATGGCAGACATCAATATCCAGCCCCAGGGTTTCCACCAGCCGCCAACCGCAAATACCCAGGGCAATCTCCTGGACCAGCCGCAGTTCGGTAGAGCCCCCGTAGAGTTTGCTGGTAATGCCGCGATCACTCGGGCGATTGCGCGGGTCGTTGCTGTCCAGCAGGTACAGCTGGATTCGGCCGATCCTGGCATGCCACACCCGAAAGCGCACCTGGCGACAGAGGAAGCCGGTGTCGATATGCAGCCAACTGCCATCGGCGCCTTTTAATGGTTGCAATGGCAGGCTGCCGGGGTCGTTATATAAGTAGGTTTCCTGTTGCCAACCGTCGCGCGTCAGGCTTTGCCGGAAATAGCCCTCTTGGTACAGCAAGCCGATGCCCACCAGAGGTACCCCCAGGTCGCTGGCGGTCTTTAAATAGTCCCCGGCCAGGATACCCAGGCCGCCGGCGTAAAGCGGCAGGGCATCACACACACCGAACTCCATACTGAAATAAGCGATGCCGCGCACCGGCTGGTCGGGGTAGTGACGGCTATACCAGGCCGGCCCGTCGAGATAGCGGCGGCGCGCCTTGACCAGACTATCCAGTTGGGCCACAAACGCCGGGTCCCCGGCCAGGCGGGCCAGTTCGGCATCGCTGGTCAGTTGCAGGACGCTCACCGGGTTGTGGGTGTGGTCCCAGACTTCGCTGTTGATCTGTTGCCAGAGCTCGTCGCCGCCGTGGTTCCAGCTCCAGCAGAGGTCGGCCGCCAGCTCATTCAGGATGGCCAGGGGCTCGGGCAGCGGGCGATCAAAAGTGGACATGGCCAGGTACTCCCGGTTGATGAAGCGACCAGCGCCGGTGAGCATGGCGTAGCCACGCCTTCTCAAGCTCTACCAGCAGCAGAATAGGACTGGTGGCCGCCACCAGGATCAGCCAATGGGCCGGCGCCAGCGGGGCGAGGGAAAACACCTCCTGGCTCAACGGCCAGTAGGTAAAGGCAAGCTGCATGACCGCGACCAGGGCAATACTCAAGAGTGCCGGCCCACTGCCAGCCCAGTAACGCCGGTGCCAGATCGCATCGTGCAGGCTGCGCGCGGTCAGCAGGTAAAACGCTTCGAAGCACACCAGCGCGTTCACCGCCACACAACGTGCCAGCTCAATGTCGCCGGTGCGTTGCAAATGCCAGCGGAACAGCAGAAAGATAGTCGCCGCACCTATACCGCCCACCAGCATCACCCGGTACAACAGCCGGGGGGTCAGCAACCCTTGATGGCGTGGGCGGGGTGGGCGTTGCATCAGGTTGGCTTCCGGGGGCTCAAAGGCCAGCGCCAGGGTGAGGGTGACGGCGGTGATCATGTTGACCCACAGGATTTGTGCGGGCGTAATCGGCAATAACCAGCCGAACAGGATGGCCAGCAGGATCACGCTGGCCTCTGCCAGGCTGGTGGGCAGGATGAAGACGATGGATTTGACGATGTTGTCATGAATCCTGCGCCCCTCGGCAACAGCGCCTACGATGGTGGCGAAGTTGTCATCCGTCAGCACAAACGCAGCCGCGTCGCGCGCGGCATCGGTACCTTTCTGGCCCATGGCGATGCCAATATCCGCCTGACGCAGGGCTGGCGCGTCGTTGACCCCGTCGCCGGTCATGGCCAGGGCATGTCGGTGTGCCTGTAGCGCTTGCACCAACTGCAATTTATTGGCCGGGCTGGTGCGCGCGAAGATGGACACCTTCTCCGCCAGCGCCGGTAAATCCTGCGCCGCAACCTGGTCCAGTTCGGCCCCGGTCACTACCCGATCCGCTGCCAGGCCCAACTCCCGTCCGATCACTGCTGCGGTGGTGGGGTTATCGCCGGTAATCATCAGCACGCGAATACCCGCTTGCTGGCACTGGGCGATGGCCGCTACTGCCTCCGCACGGGGTGGATCACTGATGCCCACCAGCGCCACCATCACCAGGCCGCCCGCAGTTACCTGATCGTGGTGCAGCTGGCTGGCATTATCCGCAGCGGCTTTGTTCGCCAGGGCGAGCACCCGCATGCCCTGGTTGGTCAGGAAATTCACCTCGGCTTCCCAATAATGTTTGTTAAGCGGCTCGATACCGCGCGGGCCCCATTGGTAGCGACACAGGTGCAGCAGTTGGTCCGGCGCGCCTTTGATAGCGATCTCCCGGGTGCCATTTGCCATCTGGTGCAGACTGGCCATATAGCGCTTTTCGGTTTCAAACGGCAGGGTGTCCAGGCGCGGCCGGTGCCGGGCATGGTCCGCCGCATTGAGTCCCTGCTTGAGTGCCAGCACATGGAGCGCTGCCTCGGTGGGATCGCCATGGATATTCCAGTCGCCGTCGTCTTCGGTCACATTGGCGTCGTTGCACGACAGGGCAATGCCGCAGGCGGTATTCAGCTGTTGCTGTTCGTCCTCGTTGGGCGAGCGGCCATGGTGATGCTGGATGTCGCCGATGGGCGCATAGCCCTCACCGCTGATGGTGAAACGGGCTGTGCTGGTCACCAGCAACCGCGCCGTCATGGCGTTGGCGGTGAGGGTGCCGGTTTTATCGGAACAGATAACATCCACTGCGCCGAGCACTTCAACCGCCGGCAAGCGGCGCACCAGCGCATGTTTGCGCGCCATGCGCTCCACGCCCATGGCGAGCGTAATAGTGACGATGGCGGGCAAGCCTTCCGGGATGGCGGCCACCGCGATGCCGATGGCGCCCTGAAACATCGCCGCCAGGCTGTAATCGCGGACCAGGAAACCAAACACGGCGGTAGCTGCTGTTACTAGCAGGATTACCAGGGTCAACTGGCGCGCCAGTTGCGCCAGTTGTCGTTGCAAAGGTGTTTCGGGCAGGGCGACATGCTGTACCAGTTCACTGATCTGGCCGATCTGGGTGCGGTTGCCGGTATGGGTCACCAGACCACGGGCCGTACCGAAGGTCACCATGGTGCCCATATAGGCCATGGTGCTTCGTTCGGCCAGCGGGGTGTCCAGGGACACAGCGTCCACGCTTTTTTCCGTGGGTTGGGATTCACCGGTGAGCATGGCTTCATCGCAGCGCAACGACTTGTTGTAAAACAGGCGCATATCCGCCGGTACACGGTCGCCCGCCTGGAGCGCCACCACATCCCCGGGCACCAGCAGTTGGCTATCGAGCGTAAAGCTCTGGCCGTCGCGCATCACCAGGCACTGGTTCTTGCTCAGGCGCAGGATACTGCGCAGGGCGGCCTCGGCCTTACCTTCCTGGATAAACCCGATGGTGGCGTTGATCAGCACCACCGCCATGATCACCCCGGCGTCGACCCAGTGCTGGATAAGGCTGCTGATCAGGGCGCTGGTGAGCAGCACGTAGATAAACAGGTTGTGGAATTGACGCACCCAGCGCCGCCAGGCAGGGGTCGGCGGGTTGGCGGGCAAGCGGTTTTCACCCCAGCGAATGCGTCGGCGATAGGCTTCCGTAGCCGATAACCCCACATCGCTCGATGCCAGCTGCGCGAACAGTTCTGCCGGGGTTCGGGCGTGCGCGTCTGGCAATGGCGGAGCGTCAGCCGGTAACTCGGGAGGCAGAGAGCGGTTCATGGTTAATTCACGCAGCAGATCCGGTCCAGTTCGCCCTGTGCAAAGTGGCTGATGTTGGCCAGGGTCACGCGGGCAATGGCGGTCAGGGCTTCCCGGGTAAAGAATGCCTGGTGCCCGGTAATCACAACATTGGGGAAGGTCAGCAGGCGGGCAAAGATATCGTCCTGCAACAGGTTGTTGGAGTAATCCTCAAAGAACAACTTGGCTTCTTCCTCGTACACATCCAGCCCCAGGTAACCAATCTTGCGTGACTTCAAGCCGGCGATAACCGCGCGCGTATCGATCAGCCCGCCGCGCCCGGTGTTGATTAACATCACCCCGTCCTTCATGGCTTTGAGGGTATCGGTATTGATCAGATGGTGGGTGGTGGGGGTGAGCGGGCAGTGAAGGGAGATAATATCGGCCTGGCACCAGATCTCATCGCGGGCGAGGTAACGAACGCCCCGCTCAACAAGCGCCTGGTTGACCACCGGGTCGTACGCAATGACCTGGCAACCCATGCCCAGCAGGATGTTGGCCAGTACTGCGCCGATCTTGCCGGTGCCGATGATGGCGACCGTCTTCTGGTACATATCAAAGCCGAGCAAACCGTTCAGGGAAAAATCGTTCTCGTGCACGCGATAGTGGGCGCGGTGCAGGTGGCGGTTGAGCATCAGCATCAGGCCCAGCGCGTGTTCAGCCACCGCGTGGGGCGAATAATCCGGCACGCGCGCCACGGTGATGCCCAGGTCTCTGGCGGCGGTCATATCCACCTGATTGAAACCGGCACAGCGCAGGGCAACGAGGCGAACCCCCTGTTTGGCCAGCACCTTAAGGGTGGCGGCATCCAGGATGTCGTTAACAAAGCAGCACACGGCGTCGCAGCCTTGGGCGAGCAATGCACTCTGCTCGTTTGCGGCAGCTTCGTGGAAGACCAGCGTATGGCCCTGGGTATTAGCCGCCGTCAAATACTCCACGTCATAGGCTTTACTGCTGAAGACAGCGACTTTCATAACGGCTTCCACCCGGTAATTGTAAGGAGCTTTCGGGGAGTCTAGAGCAAGCGCTTGTGCGGTTATTGATGCAGGACAAAAAAGCGCGCAATGGCCAGTATTTTGGCGGCCAAGTGCATGATGTGGTGGCAAATCATCGTCGGCGGGCGACGCCGGGCGAGGTGTTGGGCACGCTGTAACGGGTAGAGTGCGCACCAACTGCTAGACTCAAGGAGATCTTCGGGTTACGGGGTAACGCACATGTTTTCCGATAACGACAAAAAACACCTGACACTGGTTTGTATCATCGCCCTTCAGTTGCTGGCCTGGCTGGTCGGGTTGCCCTTATGGCTGACGATTATCGGCGTCTCGGTGGCGCTGGCGGTGCTGTTGTATTGGCCCGCACAACACAGACCGGAGGCCGGGATGACGGCCGAGTCGGCCACGCTCACGCGCATGGCAGACCGGGTGTCTGCCGCGACATCCAAGATGGCCACCGGGGCGGCGGAAGTCTCGTTTTATATCGATGGCCTGGTGAAAGACATCAAACACAGCGCCGACGACAGTGGTGAGATCGTCAATGCCGGGCGCAACCTGGCCAGTACCAGCGCGCAGATGAGCGGCAACCTGCACACCATTACCAAAACCATCGAACAAACTGCCCGGGCCTGCCAGGATGCCGATGCACGCCTGAAACTGGGGGTGACCAACATTCACCAGTTGGGAGAATCGGTCACCCGGGTAGCGGGGCAGTTGCAGCAACTCCAGACCAGCGCCGACAACATCCAGCGCATTACCGATGTCATCAAAGGCGTGGCGGAACAGACCAACCTGCTGGCATTGAATGCGGCTATCGAGGCCGCGCGGGCCGGCGACCAGGGGCGCGGCTTTGCGGTGGTGGCGGACGAGGTGCGCGCCCTGGCGGGCAAGACGCAAGGTGCGACCCAGGATATTGCGGCAATGCTGGGCGCAATTCGTACCCAGAGTCAGGAGGTCGGGGCGTTAATGAGTGGCTTGCAGCATTCCAGCGATCAGGTAAAACAGGAACTGCAACAGGCGGCGGAGGGTTTTGAACAGGTCAACAGCGAGATCAGTAAATCCTCCGCCGCGCTGGGTTCGATTGAGCAAGCCGGCAGCGGGCTGGAAGACACCAGCGAGCGCATCAGCCAATCCATCAACAGCATCAGTAATGCCTTGGGTGCTATTGAACAAAAGAGCAGCACCATCGCCAAGCGCGCCCTGGAGGTGTCCGAAGAAACCGAGACCATCTACAGCGACCTGGCCGATGTCAGCGACACGGTGTTCTTCATGCCGATCCTGCGCGAAGCCCAACAGGCGGCGGCGAGTATCGGCAAATTATTTGAGCAGGCGATTGCGGAGGGGCGCCTGACCCAGGCGCAGGTGTTTTCACAGGAATACAAACCGATTCCCGACACCAACCCGCCGAAATACCACACGCCCTACGACGACTTTACTGACCAGCATTTCCCCGCCATACAGGAGCCGATCCTCACCCGCCATCCCGGTGTGCTGTTTGCTGGTGGTGTGGATGTGAAGGGATATTTCCCGACCCATAACAAAAAATTCTCGCAGCCGCTGACGGGCAAATACGAAAAGGATTTATTGAGCAATCGCACCAAGCGTATCTTTAGTGATCGCACCGGCAGCCGTTGCGGTGCCAATACCCAACCGATGTTATTGCAGACCTATAAGCGGGACACCGGGGAAGTGATGCACGATTTGTCGGTGCCGATTATGGTCAACGGCAGGCATTGGGGTGGTTTCCGTATCGGTTTTAAACCGGATACGTCACGTTAATGGGGCGATGAGTCTGCGCCATACACCTCGGTCCACCAGATCGCCCAACTCCACTTGCCGATTCATGCGCGCTATTTGCGCGAGTAATAACAACGCGCAACTGTACGCATCCTCCAACGCATTGTGGGTACTGGCGAGCGGTAAATGATGGCGATGCAAACACGCGTTCAAGCGCAAACCATCGGCCTTGAATGCCTGATCGCGATGGGTCAAATGGCGTTTCTCAATACGCAGGGTATCAATCGCTTTCAGCGGCGGTGCCGAACCAAACAGGTTGCGCAACGCGGTGCGCAAAAACGCGAGATCCAGTGCCGCGTTATGCGCAACCAGCACATAACCGGCGTAATCTTCCAACCATTCCTGTAATACGTTTTCCAGCGTGGGTGCGTTGTGTAAATCCCGATCATGCAGGCCATGAATCGTTGCACTTTGCCCCACACTGACCGGCGGTTGAATCAAATAATGGCGCGCGTCGGCGAGCACAATTTCGCGTTGGCGAATGGGCACCCAGCCGATGCTGACAATGTGGTCGCGCGCGGGATCCAACCCGGTTAATTCCAGATCGATGGCAAGCAAGGGGCAATCGTCTATTGCGGTGTGATGCGCAGGGAATGTCGCCTTGGCGAACGTCTGTATCAGTGGATGCTGCGCGCGTTTATGAAGAGTAATCCAGCCCACAATTACAAACCCCGCAAAAAACGAAACCGCACCATCGCCTGGGCTTTGTTGATCACCTCAAAGCTGTCGCGCAGTTGGTGGCGTTGCAGGTTGTGCAGGCTGGCCGGGTCAAGGATATTGCTTAAGGGCCGTTGGGCGTGAATATCCTGCTGGTGTTTTTCCCAGCGCAGTTGCGCGATTAAATCAAAGGCATCAAGTAAATTCTGTGCGAGATCTTCGTCCATGGCGTTGGCGCGGTTGAGTGCCTGTAAACGCTGCCGGGTATTGACCTCGTCAATGCCCTGCGCGTAAGCCGTCACGCGCGCGATATCGGTAATCAGTGACGTACCGTTTTTTTTCAAATCGCAACCGGGTTGTTGTTCGCCTTCCTGGGTGAGTACAAAGCCTTTAAAAAATCCCAGTGGGGCGCGATCACGCACCGCGTTTTGTGCAAGATGAAACTGGAACAGGGTGTTGTGGCGGGTGAGTGGTAACAGGTGTTGATGCAATTGTTGCGCAAGAGCTGCCTGGCCATCTATCGCGCGCAGATCGAAAAAAATGCTCGACTGCAACACCGATTCCGGTGTGGGGTGACTGACAATGTGGGTAAATTTTTCTTTCCATCCCGCCAGGCTCAAACGCAGCGCCGGATTGGATGCCATGATATTGCCGGGGCACAAACGAATGCCGCACTCACCTAAACCTTCGCACACCAATGTCGCCAGCCGGGCGAAATAATCGCCCACGGCTCCCTCGGGTTCCTCCGCCAGGATCAAGGCATTGTCCTGGTCCGAATTCAGGCTTTGATCCATGCGTGCCTGGGAGCCGAAACCGATCCAGCAAAATTCGCACGGCGCTGCACCCAATTGTTCCTGCGCAAGAAGAATCAAACGCTTGGTGAGCGCATCGGTGATGGTGGTCATGATCTGCCCGATTTCCAGCGCTGGCACCCGTTGGCGACCGAGCAACATCATCAGCGGTATGACACCGTTGCTGATATTTTTCAGCCCGGCCAGATCCGCTTGGCGATGGATATTGCCGATCAGGTAAACCGGGTGATCCTGTTGCACGCGGATAATATCGGTGATGGAGAGCATGCCGTAAATCTGCCCGTCGTCGAGCACCGGCAGATGATGCACGTTGTGCATCGCCATGGTCTGGATCGCTTCGTAGAGATACGCAGAACGTTTGATAGTGTGTGGCGAACGGGTCATCACCTGGCGCACCGGTGCATCGCCGGTAACGCCTTTTGCCAGCGCCCGCGCGCGCAAATCCCGGTCGGTCAGCAGGCCTGCCAGTTGGCCGTTCTCTTCCACTAACAAGGTGGATACGCGATTGTCAGTCATGCGCTGCGCAGCCGTTACGATGGTGTCTTGCGGTGTGATCAGGACTTTGCGGGCGCTGATCACATCGTTCACTTTGAGCGTTAAATGAAAACTGGCCGGCGCTTCTTCATAGCGATGCAAACGGTGGCCGGCCAGTGCACGAAAGTAATCGGCAACGCGCGCATGATCCGCCAGCAATTTGTGAAAGGCATCGGCTTCCAGCCAATACACCAGGCCATCTTCTTCGCACAACACCCGATAGTTTTCCGCCTGGCCGGAGAGCAACCATTCCTGGCCAAAAAAATCTCCTTCCTGCAATTTGCCGAGCAATTGTTGGTGAGCGTCGTAGAGGGCGAAGACGCCGGAGCGGATAATCATCAGACGCGGCTTAACCGCTGTGACCGGGTGCTGTGCCTGAACGTACACCACGTTGATGTGCTGCGCGAGCCGCGCGACATCCGCCGCGTTGAGATAACCAAATGGCAGGGTTTTGGCGAGAAAGCGGGTGACCTCCATAACCTCCATAACGCGTGCCCCCTGTGTCTGTGAAGGATTATCCGGCGCTGGTGTGAGGCGGCGCATCGCACGCCAGGCGCAGGAGCGGATCATCCTGGGCCAGGCTAAGCCATTGCTTGCCTACGGTTTCACCGGCGCGCGGGATTTGCAAATCGGTGGTGAGATCGGCGCGCGCATGTTGGGCGCAGTGGAAGACCTGCGGAATGCGACGCGCTGCCATGCGACGCTCGAACACATACAGGTCGGCCAGTATCACATCGGGATTGATCTGGTTGGCAGCGGCAGAGCTGGTATCCACCGCAATAAAACGCAGGGTTTGTGGAAACCAATACGTCCAGGGCTTCCATCGGGTGAATTCGGCCACGGCCTTGCCCACCTTTACGCCGGCGGGTAAGCGGCTAACCTGATGGTCATACCAGCTGTATTCACTGTGAATCTGGAAGGCGAGCATGCCTGCCCCGGCAAAGGCCGGTACGATCCAGCGCGGCAGGCGTTTGGCGGTGAGTGTGCGGCACAGGAGCGCGAGCCCCGCCGCGCCCAACCCTGCACACAGGGTGGCGATAAATTCCAGCAGCATAGCTACCTCAAAAAAGCCCCAGCTTACACATCCCCGGCTCGCTCATAAAGAAACGGGCCTTCGATGGAAAGCCCGTTTGCTGTTCAACCTATCCTGGCAACTCAGTGATGTGCAGTGGCTTTACCCGCACCCTTGGGATAGCGCACGCTTTCCACCAGATCCTGAATCGCTTGCGGCGGCGCTTTGGTCACTGTGGAGACCGCCGCAGCCACCGCAAAATTGATGACTGCACCTACCGCGCCAAAGGATAACGGCGAGATGCCAAACAGCCAATTCTCGGGTACGTTGGCGAAGGTGTTGGTGCCGGGGATAAAGAACCAGCCCAGATACAGGAAGATGTAAATGGTGGTCGATAAGAGCCCCGCCAACATACCGGCCATGGCGCCCGCACTGTTAACCCGTTTGGAGAAAATACCCATCATCAAGGCCGGGAAGATCGACGCCGCCGCAATCCCGAATGCCAGTGCCACCACCTGCGCCGCAAAACCCGGCGGATTCATCCCCAGCCAGGTGGCCACCACAATGGCCACCGCCATGGAGATGCGCGCGGCCAGCAATTCCCCCTTATCCGAGATGTGGGGATTGATCACCCCCTTGATCAGGTCGTGGCTGATGGACGAGGAAATCGCCAGCAACAGCCCCGCTGCGGTAGAGAGGGCTGCCGCCAAACCGCCGGCGGCGATCAGGGCGATTACCCAACTGGGCAGGTTGGCAATCTCCGGGTTCGCCAACACGATGATGTCATTGTTCACCGTCAGCTCATTACCGGCCCAGCCGCGCGATTCAGCGACCTCGGTAAACGCCGGTACATCGTTATACATCTGGATGCGGCCATCGTTATTTTTATCGGTATAGGTGATCAAACCGGTGCTCTCCCAGGTGCGAATCCAGTCCGGCCGCTCACTGTATTCCAGTGCCTCGGCGGTGGGGCCAGCGGGGTAGATGGTGTTCACCAGGTTCAGGCGCGCCATGGAGGCCACAGCTGGCGCGGTCAGATACAGGGCCGCAATGAACACCAGCGCCCAACCGGCTGACCAGCGTGCATCGGCCACCTTGGGAACGGTGAAGAAACGGATAATCACGTGGGGCAAACCGGCGGTACCGATCATCAGCGACAGGGTAAAGAGCACCATGTTCAGTTTGTTCGGTACATCGGCGGTGTAATCGCGGAAACCCAGTTCGCGCACCAGGCCGTCAAGGGTGGCCAGCAGCGGTTGGCCGGAGTCCACATGAGTGGAGAAAAGCCCCAGGGGCGGAATCGGGTTATTGGTTAACTGCAAGGAAATAAACACGGCGGGGATGGTGTAGGCGATGATCAACACCACGTACTGGGCTACCTGGGTGTAAGTGATGCCTTTCATTCCGCCGAGTACCGCGTAGAAAAATACCACCACGGCGGCAATCATCAGCCCGGTATTGCTGCTCACCTCCAGGAAGCGCGAGAAGGCCACGCCGGCGCCAGTCATCTGCCCGATCACATAGGTGACCGAGGCAACGATCAGACACACCACCGCAATCATGCGCGCGCTGGAACTGTAAAAACGGTCGCCGATAAATTCCGGCACGGTAAATTTCCCGAACTTGCGCAGGTAGGGCGCCAGCAACATGGCGAGCAAGACGTAACCACCGGTCCAGCCCATCAGGTAAGTGGAGTTTGCATAACCGGCGGCGGCAATCAGACCCGCCATCGAAATAAACGAGGCTGCCGACATCCAGTCAGCGGCGGTTGCCATGCCGTTGACCACCGGACTCACACCGCCGCCGGCCACATAAAACTCTTTGGTCGATGCCGCGCGGGACCAGATGGCGATGGCGATATAGAGCGCGAAGGAACCCCCCACGAAGATGAGGTTGATCGTAAATTGGCTCATGGTCTAGTCCTCGTGCAGATCGAACTTTTTATCGAGCTTGTTCATTCTCCACGAATAGAAAAAGATCAAGGCGATAAAGGTGAGAATGGAACCTTGTTGCGCAAACCAGAAACCCAGATCAGTACCGCCGACAGAAATACCCGCGACCATCGGACGCAGAGCCAGACCGAAACCATAAGACACCAGCGCCCACACAATCAGACAACCGACGATCAATCGCAGGTTGGCTCGCCAATAGGCTTTTGCCATGGACTCCTCGCGGGTAACGCTTTCATTGTTATCAGCCATATCATTATCCTCGTGGTTTGTTTTAACTCCGGCACCAGAGCGGTGCATTTTTTTGCGGATTTGCTTAATGGATCCCGTGTTTATTTTTATCGGTAAACCTTCACGCGTCGACGCTGAAAGTTGCACGAGCAGAGCTTGAGCGCTAACGACAAATTTGGCAACACGTTGACAGATTTTTCATCTTCCACGCGTTGTGGTTGTTGCTTGCGGTAACACTTGGCGTTTTTCTTATTAAGATGTATTGCTTTAGAAGCAAGAATAGTCTAGACCACCATCTAAGCAAGAGCGAAGTCAGAAACTTTTGCTATTTAGGCAATTGCAAATGGCGCCTTGTCGGGTTGTTGCAGTGGCCTTTTACTTAACTGGGAAAGCACTGTAAGAAAACGGTCATTGAACCTCCGCCCTCCATTGCAGTGGTAATAAGTTTTATTAATAAAAAGGCGTGGTGGACTAGTCTACAAGTTATATCCCGGCTGTTTTTACCCAGCTCTTTCCTGACAATAATTGTGTAGAAAAGGAGTAGCGACACATGTGCAAACCTATCACGCAAATTTGTTACGGTCTGACGCTTTTTGCTTTACCCATGACACTGGCCGCACAAACGTTTAACGTCGGCGATACCCAGGTCAAGTTCAGCGGTTTCTTCAAGTTGGATGCTATGGTCACTGACACGGAATACGGTCAACTGGATTTTCCCGCGCGGGATTTTTATGTGCCGTCGCTGATACCGGTTTCCGGTGAAAGTGAAGGGCCGAAGTACGACACCCATGCCCGTCAGACGCGTTTTATCTTCAACACCACCACAGCCCTGGATAATGGCAAGACCATCGGCGGTCATCTGGAGTTTGACATGATGTCCACCGTCGGCGGAGACGAACGTATTACCAACGGCTATTCGCCTGGTGTACGTCATGCATTTTTCACCTACGACCGCTGGCTGTTCGGGCAGACCTGGTCCACGTTTATGGACGTGAATGCCCTGCCTGAATCCCTCGACTTTATCGGCAATACCGACGGCACCATCTTCGTCCGCCAGCCGCAAGTCCGTTACACCAACGGCAATTTCCAATTCGGTATCGAAAACCCGCAAACCACCCTGACGCCTTTTGGTGGCGGCACGCGCATTGTGACGGAAGACAGCAGCCTTCCCGATCTGGTCGCGCGCTACAACCTCAAGGGTGATTGGGGAACCTTCAGCGTATCGGGTCTGGCCCGGCAGTTGTCCTACGATTCCGGCGTGAGTGACGAAACGGAAACCGCTTTTGGTATTTCTGCCAGTGCAAAAATCCTGTTGTCGAACAACAACGACCTGCGGTTGACGATCAGCAGCGGTGACGGCATTGGTCGTTATCTCAATTTAAATACCGCGAACGATGCGGTGATTGCCGACGATGGATCATTGGAAGCGATCACGGCTACGGGTGCAGCGGTGGCTTATCGTCAGGTGTGGAATGCGCACTGGCGCTCCAATTTTGTCTACTCGGTGTTTGAGGCAGACAACGACACTGACTACACCGGGACGGGCGTCACCAAAACCACGCACAGTGGCTCGGTGAATTTGTTGTATCAGGTCGCCAGTAAATTTATGGTTGGTATGGAATTACGCTACGCCAATCGCGAAATCGAGTCGGGTGCGGATGGTGATATGACACGCCTGCAATTTTCGGCGAAGTATGATTTTTAATGGCGGTGTTCAGCGGTGGGCGCTGGCCTACCGCTGAATCTTGCGTTTGCGTCGGCGATGGGGTGTCGCCTGTTGAGCGAGTGCCCAGTCGATATGTTCCTGTACCAGGGCGGATACCTGCGGGCGCTTGCGCTCCAGCGCGGCGATGATCTGTGGGTCGCTCGGCGCATTGCCCAAGCCCACTGCCAGATTGCGCTGCCAGCCTTCATAACCCACCCGGCGAATAGCTGACCCTTCCGTGTAACGCAGAAACTCCGCTTCCGTCCAGTTGAACAGGGTAAGCAGATCGCTGTCGGCCAAACCGTGGCGCGGCAGAAAGTCGGTTTCCCGGGTTGGTTGCGCGTATTTATTCCAGGGGCAGATCGCCTGACAGTCATCGCAACCGAACACGCGATTGCCCATCGGCTCGCGGAACTCTTCCGGAATAGCGCCGGCATTTTCGATGGTGAGGTAAGAAATACAGCGGCGCGCATCCAGCACATAGGGCTGGGGAAAGGCATCGGTGGGGCAGACTTTCAAGCAGGCGGTGCAATCACCGCAGCGGTTGGGTTGATGCGGCTGATCGATCGGTAACGGCAGGAAGGTAAAAATCTCGCCCAAAAAAAACCAGCTGCCCGCTTCACTGTTGAGGATCAAGGTATGTTTACCGGTCCAGCCGAGCCCGGCCTTCTCCGCCAAAGGCCGTTCCATGACCGGGGCGCTGTCCACAAACGCGCGGTTTTGCACCTCACCTTTACCGGGAAAATCTGCCGGTAATGCGGCATCGATGCGCTGCGCCAGTTGGCCGAGGCGCTTGCGAATCAGTTTGTGATAATCGCGCCCCAGGGTGTAACGCGAGATGTAAGCTTTGGTGGGATCTTTCAGGATGCGGATCTGTTGGGTATCACCGGGTAAATAGTCCATGCGCACCGAAATAACCCTGACGGTGCCCGGCACCAGCTCCGCCGGACGCGACCGTTTGTTGCCATGCGCTGCCAGCCAGGCCATGGTGCCGTGATAACCCTGTGCCAGCCAGTCCTGCAAGTGGGACTCTTCGCGGCTGAGGTCGATATCCGTGATACCTACCTGCTGAAAGCCCAGTTCCCGCCCCCACAACTTGATGTCGGCGGCGAGCTGCGCAAAGTCGATGCTATCAATCATGGAGTAAGAAGGCTTGGCCGATGATGGTCACATTGTGCCAGAGAATGACAGGTTTCAATCACTAAAACGCTCGGCAATCATTTCCTTCCAGACTTGAATATCGGTACCTTCCGATTCAAATAACGCTAACCCCGCAATAAATTCTCCGGCGCGTTCGTGGGGTCGACACCACTTCACTTCGGTCACCAGTAAAAAGCGCTGCGGCGAATCGCGGAACTGCACACAAGCCCGCAAGATACTGCCGATAACCAGATCGCGGTCGACGCTGACGCGCAAGCCATTGGCCGAAAGATCCACGCTGTTGCTGATCACAATGTCAGGCGGAATTTCCACCCCGGGCTCGGCGGAGGTCAATTCAATAAACACCGTTTCCTCGGTGGTAAGGCGTGATTCCTGTCGTTTGTCCTGTTGTCGGTTGTTCATGTTTACACCGTGTGGGTAACATTTTTTATGATGACTATTGCGATGGCTTTGTATAAAAGCGGTGCGCGCTTAGGAAATATCCTTGCGCAAACCGCGAATCACTTTGACTAATTGGTCTTCAAATTTATCGCCTTTACTGATGACCTGAATCTGTTCCGTTTTGATGCCGTCGAATAACTGGTCGCGGTGTAGCTCAGCGGCTTTGCGGCCCACCTGATCGACAAAAATATATTTTCCGGTAGAGCTGATGATGACGGACAACTTGCAGCGCAAGGCGGGTTTATCCGCTTCAGCAATCTCAATCCAGGCGCCGACATTCAGCGTGCTCACCAGCTCTGCCGCGGTTTGTTCGCGGGCCAGTTGTTCGGCAGCGCGCGCCGCTTTTTCCTGCGCCTGGCGCTGTGTTGCCGCCGCCTGTTCAGCCAGTGCACGCTGGTGTTTTTCTGCCGCCAGTTTGCGCGCTTCTGCCAGGGCTTTTTCTGCTGCCGCCTGCTTGGCAGCAGCCTCTTGGGCCTGCTGGCGTTCAGTTTCCTGGCGATAGTGTTCAGCGTGTTTATCGCCCAGGGCTATCAATTGTTTCAGTGCGCTGACAATCAGGTCATCCAACGCAACCGGTTTTAATGTATGTGCAACGCCGGTGGATAAACACAGCGAAAAATCCTTTACATTTTTTGCCGTTACCTTGCGCCCGGAGCGATCTACAAATAACAGCTGATCCACATCCGGCAGCTTCAGGGCAAGCTTGCAGCGCAGGGGTTGGCCGTCCTCACCGTACAGCACAATCCAGTCGCCGGTTGCAATCGTCTGCGCGTGTTGTAATACCGCATTGGTTACGTGTGTGCGGTTGTCGGTATAACCTTCTGGATACGCAAAGGCGCCGACGGTGTTGCATTCCAGCGGCTTTTTCTGAATAGCCTGCATCAGGTGTTGGCTGAGGCTGTCGACAAAATCCTGATAGTGATCGCTGGTGTCGCGCTGCTGATGCAGGTTGCGTTCCAGCTCGCTCAGTAATTGCGGAATATCCCGGTAGAGTTGTTGTTCATCGATATCTTCGCCGGTCGCGAAGACTTTGCCGAGCAAGGGCAGGTTGCGTTGCCAGGCTCTCCAAAAAGGTGACTGGGTGTTGTCGTTGATCAAACAATGTTGCAGGGCGCTTTTTAATATCGGCAGTTGTTCAATCAGGGCGACCGGCATCGTTTGTCCGGCCAGGGATTGGTTAAGCAAATCCAGCACCTGGCATTCGGCCGCCAATAAACGCAGGTGGGCCACTTCGGTTTCACACAGGCGCGTCTCCAGCATGCGCGCGCGTTTGTCTTCGGCGTCCGTCCATTGGCGAAAGGATGTTGTGGCGGCCAGCAACGCTGTTGGTTCGGTGCTTTGGCGGACGGACTCAACCAGCTGCTGGCACTTTTCAAAAAATTGTTGATGCGGTTTGGCATCGCGCGGGTACCAGGTATAACCCTGTTGGCCGACCTCGTTAAGGAGTTGCCGCAGGGGGTGCTGCGCATTGCTGTAAATCGTGTCGTCCCGCGCGATGGCCATAACCACCGGCAGTGCCATTCTGCTCAACAACTGGCCCAGCCTGGGGTCCATGGCATTGCACAGGGTCTGGAATAATTTATCGGCCACCATCACCCGCAGCATCAACGCTGGTGCCAGTGCGAGTTGATGAGCGGCGAGTAATGCCGACAGTTGTTTGGCCAGGGGTTCGGCCGGTGTGAGGGCTGTCCCGACCAGTGCCACAGCATGGGCCAGGTCATGGCACGGCGTCAGCCCGGGGGCCGTTGGCACCGTAAGGGCCGCTGTGTCGAACAGGGATTGCAGTTGCGCTGCGTCACCCTTGAGCAGGTCCTGGAGATTAAAGGTAGTAGACATAACACTCGCTGCTGGAAGGCAAATAACGCCCTGTGAATATAGTGAATGGATGACAGCATTGCGAATATTTGCTCGCACGCTTCAGATGTCGCGTTGATGGGGGGCTGACACTTTCCACACCCATGGCATATTCAGGCTTCTGTGGCATTTCCAGAGAGCGCGCCAAGTTGCGTATAATCCGCCCACTTTTCCTGTCGGACTGGCTTTGCCGATCCGCCTACGCACTGAGACTGCCATGATCCTAACCACCCACAACCAGACTCCATTTCCTTCGACTCTTTATTGTGCTGCCGAGGTCCGTGCGCTGGACCAGGCGGCGATTGCTGCCGGCACGCCGGGCATCCAACTGATGAAACGCGCCGGGCGCGCGGTATTTGATGCGTTGCACCAGGCTTATCCCGAACCGGGTTTGATTACCGTGTATTGCGGCGCGGGTAATAATGCCGGTGACGGTTATGTGGTAGCAGCGCTGGCCGCCCAACGGCGCTTGCCGGTGCAGGTCATCCAGGTCGGTGCGTTGGACAAGCTTACCGGTGACGCGCGTCAGGCGTATGACTTCGCCTGCCAGGAGGGCGTCGCCATAACCGCTTTTGAAAATGCTGCCGTTCCCGCCGAGGGCGTGGTGGTGGATGCGCTCTTGGGTATCGGTTTGCAGGGCCCCGTGCGGGCTCCTTTTCTGCAAGCGATTGAGCGGATTAATGCATGTGACTTACCGGTGGTGGCGGTGGATCTGCCCTCCGGACTGGATGCAGATAGCGGTGCCGTGCAAGGCTGTGCTGTCAACGCCGCGATGACGGTGACGTTTATCGGAACCAAACGCGGCTTGCTCACCGGGCGTGGGCCGGCCTTATGCGGCACCCTGGTACTGGCGGATCTGTCGGTGTCGGCGGACATCCTGCAGGCCCAGTCCGGCTCCGCCGAACTGCTGAGGTTACCCGCACTGCTGAATAACCTGGCACCGCGCGCCGCGGATGCTCACAAAGGCGATTTTGGTCATGTAATGGTGATTGGTGGTGACACAGGTTTTGGTGGTGCTGCGCTGATGGCCGCTGAAGCAGCGGCACGTACCGGTGCCGGTCTGGTCAGTATCGCCACCCGCCCGGAACATATTCCCGCGATCCTTGCGCGCCGCCCGGAGGTGATGGCGTGCGGTGTGGTATCCGGGCAGGAATTGGAACCCTGGCTGGCGCGCCCCACTGTGCTGGTGGTCGGACCTGGGCTGGGCCGCTCGCCCTGGTCCGAGCAGATGTTGCAGCAGGCAGTAAAAAGTGGCCTGCCGCTGGTGCTGGATGCCGATGCCCTGAATATCCTCGCTGCCGGTCGCGTAGTGCCGGAAAACACCCGGCGTGACAACTGGTTACTCACACCGCATCCCGGCGAAGCGGCGCGTTTACTGGCGGTAAATACCACTGATATCCAGAGCGACCGTTTCGCTGCGGTCAGCAAAATCCAGCAGAGCTACGGCGGCGCCGTCATCCTGAAAGGGGCGGGCAGCCTGGTAGCGGCAGAGGCAGATTGTATTGGCGTGGTGGCGGCGGGTAACCCCGGCATGGCCACCGGTGGCATGGGCGATGTGCTGAGCGGTATCCTGGGCGGCCTGATTGCCCAGGGGCTGACGGTGGCGCAGGCCGCGCGTCTGGGTGCCTGCCTGCACGCCACGGCGGCAGACCTGGCGGCGGATGAAGTCGGTCAGCGCAGCTTGCTCGCCACGGATTTGATGCCCTATCTATGCCAATTGCTCAGTGACCAGTAGCGTTGCGACGAGGTAATCAAGGCGTGAACGAATCCATCAGCAAGACCTGGTACATCGACAATGAAGCCGACATGGTCGCCCTGGGTGAACAATGGGGGCGCGTGCTCGCTGCCGGCGATGGTGCCGCCACCGTGTTTCTCAGCGGTGATCTGGGCGCGGGCAAGACCACCTTGTCGCGCGGTATCCTGCGTGCCTTTGGCCATACCGGTGCGGTGAAAAGTCCCACCTATACCCTGGTTGAAGCCTATGAATTCCCGGCACGGACCGTGTATCACTTCGATCTCTATCGTCTGGGTGATCCGGAGGAGCTGGAATACATGGGGATTCGTGATTACTTCGATGCGCGCAGCATCTGCCTGATCGAGTGGCCAGCGCGCGGTGCCGGGGTATTGCCGGCGCCGGACTGGCAAATAGCGGTAAAAGTAGAGGGGCTTGGGCGGCGGATTGCCATCAGTGCGCTAACCCCGACAGGCCAAGCCCTGTTGCAGCGACTGGACGGTTAAAACGCCCAGCCAAATTGCAGGCTACCCGCTTCATATTCGCTACTGGCGGCATAACCCAATTCGAATACCGCCCGCCCCCATTGGTACCCGAGGCCCGCGGAGGCAACGCTGGAACGGAAATTGGTTTGATCTTCCCGGTAACCGGCGCGCAACGCCAGACGGTCAAACGCGATGTATTCAATCCCCAGGCTTAAATCTTTGGAGGGGGCTTCGTTGGCCAGGGGGGTGGATTCGCGCAGGTCAAAGTCCACACCAATGGTCAGCACATCGGTGACATAAGCAAAACCGAGTCGCGCGCGGGGTTTGAGCTGAACGATCTGCGCCGGCAATGGCTCGCCGGTTTCCGGGTCAATTTGCGGCGTGGTGCTGAACTCTTTGGCGATCACATCTTTCACCGCGACACTCAAGCGGTAATGACCTTCAATCAATGCCGCGATACCCAGATCGGCATTGACGGTGATGTGAGTCTTTTGCGAATCGGAAAAACGCCGCGCCCCGTCATCACTGCTGGTGATACCGCTGCTGACATCCACCGTATCGCGATAGGCGTCGACCCGTTGCAGCTTGGGCGTGATGCCAAACGAAATATCGTGACCATCCACTTCGAACTCCTTGGCCAAGGCAACGCCCCATTCGCCGATAGTCAGGGCACTGATATCGCCGCTGGAGGTTAGCTCGTCCACCGGATCACGCAGGTTGCCGTTCTCGTCCAGCAGTGCGGGATTGATACTGCCGAGGTCACCGCCCGCCGCTACGACATCCATGGCTTCAATATATTGGTTCAACAGTTCTCTATCGGTGTCATTGATGTCGGCTCGCCCGGCACCCAGGGCACGTACGCCGAAGAAAAACGCACCGCCTTCGCGTTTGCTCGGTTCACTCACCGAAAAGCCGACAAAGGCATCCAGGTTCAGGTCCTGATTGCCCAATTGATCGAGCAATTCATTCATATCGCGCGATACCGTGGCGACGGCGCCGGCACTTTCGCTGCCGGGGTTTGCGTTGAAATTATTGACGGCAAGACGCAACTGATCATCGAGTTCGTCGTCGGCGGCTTCGAGGGCGGTTTCAACCGTCTCGGAAAACTGGGCCACGATATGCGGAAACATAATGCGGCCATCGCGCGATTCGTCTTCGTCTTCGTCATGGAAAGACAAGAGGGCCGGATTATAAAACTGCGCCTGTGCCGTATTGCCCGCCGCGACTGCTGTACCGCCCATCGCCAGGCCGCGCGCATCATAAATACCGTAATTCACAGCGTTCGCCGGCACTGCGCCGAGGGATAACAGCCCGCAGGAGAGGCAGGCCAAATGCCTGACTGAGAAAGGACGAAAGACATACATGGTAATAATCCCGTGGCGGAAAATCGGTAAAAAGTGGGTTATGAAACAGACCTCCAGCAGTATAGGTGCTTTTATGGAAATCTTGCTGACAAGGTATTCACACTTGTGGGAGTTAATTTGCGCGGTAGCCTGCGTATTTTTTACTGGAGCTGTGCATCCCGATTGGGTAGAGTGATCGCATTTGCGGCAGGCCATCACATTCAATTAACCTTGGCCTATACTTTCACCAGGTTTTGCCGCAGTGGCTCGGGGTGCGCGCACCCTGTCAGTGACCCTTTTGATATCCATGCTGTCACAGGGGAAGCTCGCTTCCCACCATAATAGCCAGAGAGTAAAGCGTTGTTGCAGAGCATTACCAGAATTCTATCCCCGCTATTCGGCCTGCTTTGTGTGGGTCTGGTGTTCCTGTCTCCCCTCGTTAATGCGGCCGTTATCGAAGGTATGCGTATCTGGCGCGCGCCGGATCACACCCGCATCGTACTCGACCTCAGTGGTCCCGTGGATCATGTGATTGCGCCTTTGGGTAACCCCGAACGCCTGGTACTCGACATTCCCGGTGCCGCATTAAAGGCAGACCCAAAGGAATTACCCCTGGCAGATACACCGGTTGCCCAGATTCGCACCGCCGTACAAAACCAGACTGATATCCGCATCGTGTTTGATTTGAAAACCAAGGTGCAGCCGCGCAGTTTTTTACTCAAACCTTTCGCCGGCAACAGTGATCGTCTCGTATTGGATCTCTACGATATAGTGCCGGAGCAAACCGCAGCTACCACCACACCTGCTACCACCACACCAGCCAAACCGGCGGCCACGCCGGTTGTGGATAATGTGCCCGTGCCGGCGGTATCGCCCCAGGCAGCCGTAAAAACCCAGGCGGCGGTGGCCGGTGAACGGGATATTATTATTGCCGTGGATGCCGGCCACGGTGGCGAAGATCCGGGTGCTATCGGCCCCAAGCGGTTGCGCGAAAAAGATGTCACCCTCGCTATCAGTAAAGAACTGGTGGCTGCGATCAATGCAGAGCGCGGATTTACCGCCAAGCTGGTGCGCACCGGTGATTACTTTATCCCCCTCAAAAAACGCCGCGATATCGCGCGCAATATGCAAGCGGATTTATTTGTTTCTATCCATGCGGATGCGTTTCACAAATCCTCCGCGCGCGGTGCCTCTGTGTTCGCGTTATCGCGTCACGGCGCCACCAGTGAAACGGCGCGTTTTCTGGCGCAACGGGAAAATGAAGCGGACCTGATTGGTGGCGTGGGCGGCATCAGTCTGGAAGACAAAGATGAAATACTGGCGGGTGTGCTGGTTGATTTATCCATGACCGCCACACTGAATTCCAGCCTGCAAGTGGGCAATCACGTATTGAACTCTATGGGCAACATCGCGCGGTTGCACAAGCGCCATGTAGAGCAGGCCGGGTTTATGGTGCTGAAATCACCGGATGTTCCATCTATCCTGGTGGAAACCGGATTTATCTCCAACCCCGAAGAAGCGCAGAAACTGGGTTCGTCGGCTTATCGCAAACAAATGGCCCAGGCGGTGTTTAAAGGCGTACGCCAATACTTTGTGCAAAATCCGCCCGCCGGGACTTATATCGCCGCACAACAAGGTGCCGGCGGCGGTGGCATTGCCCGCGAACATGTGATTGCACCGGGGGACACGCTGACCGCTATCGCCCAGCGTTACAATGTCAGCATCAGTCAATTGCTGGCGCATAACGGGATGAAAAGTCATGTCATCAAGGTGGGACAAACACTCAAGATCCCTGCGTCCTGACAGCGTTTTCGTAAACGCATCGATGAAAACTTTCTTACCCGCTTGCGCGGGATTTTTATTTTTTCAGGCACCATCACAACATGAATCGAATTAAATTACTCAGCCCCCGTCTTGCCAACCAGATCGCTGCGGGTGAAGTGGTGGAACGCCCTTCGTCGGTGATTAAAGAACTCCTTGAGAACAGTCTGGACGCCGGTGCTACTCGCCTCGATATCGACGTTGAAGATGGCGGTATCAAACTGATGCGCGTGCGCGATAACGGTTCGGGCATTGATCAGGAAGATTTGCCGCTGGCGTTGAGCCGCCATGCCACCAGCAAGATTTATGAATTGGATGACCTGGAGGCAGTAGCTACCCTCGGCTTTCGCGGTGAGGCCCTCGCCAGTATCAGTTCCGTCGCGCGCCTTGCGCTGATTACCAGCACCAACGACAACAGCCTGGGTTGGCAGGTGGTGGCAGAGGGGCGCGATATGCAAACCGAAGTATCCCCGGCGCCGCATCCGCGTGGCACCACAGTGGAAGTGCGCGATTTATTTTTTAATACTCCGGCGCGCCGTAAATTTTTGCGTACTGAAAAAACCGAATATACGCATCTGGAAGACGTAGTAAAACGCCTGGCACTTTCACGTTTTGATGTCGCGTTTAACCTGCGCCATAACAATCGCGCAATTTATGCCTGGCGCGCTGGCGACAGTCAGCTGGAGCAGGAGCGCCGCGTGGCGCAAGTGTGTGGGCCGGCATTTATGGAAAATGCGGTGCATATTGAAATGGAGCGCAATGGGTTACGTTTATGGGGCTGGGTGGCCCTGCCGACGTTTTCACGCAGTCAGGCCGATCTGCAACATTTCTTTGTAAACGGTCGTTGTATCCGCGATAAATTGGTCAGCCACGCGGTGCGGCAGGCTTATCAGGACGTGCTGTATCACGGCCGTCATCCCGCGTTTGTGTTGTACCTTGAATTGGATCCGGCCACGGTGGATGTCAATGTTCATCCCACCAAACATGAAGTGCGTTTTCGCGATAATCGCAGTGTCCACGATTTTATCTACAGCAGTTTGCATCGTGCTCTGGCGCAAGTGAAACCGGAAGATTCACTCAATAAAACAACCGCAGTCAATACTTTCTTAACGCAGCAAACGCCGGCGGTTCAAGGTCTTGCTGCCGGGGAATTTCAGGGGCAGGAACGTATCAGTTTCGCCGCTGCATCAACCGCGCCGGTTGCGCCCCAGGCTGCGAATTATTATTTCCCCTCGTCTTTCAGTGCATCGCCTGCGGCGGTGCGTGAACAGATGAAAGTTTACGGTGATCTGCATCAGCCGGCTTCGCCCTTGCCCGAGGTGTCGGACGATGACGTTCCACCTTTGGGGTACGCCATCGCACAATTGAAAGGGATTTATATTCTGGCGGAAAACGCGCAGGGATTGATTATTGTGGACATGCACGCGGCGCACGAACGTATTACTTATGAGCGGATGAAATCCGCCTTTTCCTGCGGCGGTTTACAAACCCAGCCGATGCTGGTGCCGGAAAGCATCGCTGTCAGTCAGAAAGAGGCCGATTGCGCAGAACAGCATGCGGATACCTTTAAAAGTCTGGGCTTTGAATTGCAGCGCGCCGGACCGGAAACCCTCCTGGTCCGGCAGATCCCGGTGGTGCTTAACCGTGCGAAGGTCGAACAACTGGTGCGCGATGTGTTGGCGGACCTGATTGAACACGGTACCAGCGAGCGCATTCAGCATCACATCAATGAGATCCTTGGCACCATGGCCTGTCACGCGTCCGTGAGAGCCAACCGCCGCCTGACAATTCCCGAGATGAATGCGCTGCTGCGCGATATGGAGGCCACTGAGCGCAGCGGGCAATGCAATCACGGCCGGCCCACCTGGTTGCTGCAATCCCTGGACGAGTTGGACAAGTTATTTATGCGCGGGCAATGATCGTGAGCGAAACCCAATCGCAACAGGCAACGCGACCCCAGGTGATCTTTTTGATGGGGCCGACGGCATCCGGCAAAACCGATCTGGCCATTGCCCTGCGCAAACATCTGCCGGTGGAGTTGATCAGTGTGGATTCGACCCTGGTGTATCGGGGAATGGATATTGGCACAGCAAAGCCGAGCGCCGCTGAATTGGCAGCGGCACCGCACCGCTTGATTGATATTCGCGATCCCGCCGAGCCTTATTCCGCCGCTGATTTTTGCGCAGACGCGGAGCTTGAAATTGCGGCGATTATTGCCGACGGAAAAATTCCGCTGTTGGTCGGCGGGACCATGCTCTATTTCAGGGCGTTGCTCGATGGTCTGGCAGATATGCCAGCGGCAGATTTGCAGGTGAGGGCAGCGATTGAGCAGGAGGCGGCGCAATATGGTTGGCCTTCTATTCATGCGCAGCTTGCGCAGGTCGATCCGGAAACCGCCGCAGAGATTCACCCTAATCACTCGCAACGCCTGAGTCGTGCGCTGGAGGTTTACCGCGTCAGTGGTAAGACAATGTCAGCATTGCGGCGCGAACAGCACCAGGAGACGGGCGTCCCCTTTACTGAACGTTATCGCGTCACCCAAATGGCTATTGCTCCCCGCGATCGAACGCTATTACATCAACGGATTGCGACACGGTTCCACAAAATGCTGGAACAAGGTTTAGTCGAGGAGGTCACACGTCTGCATCGACGCGAGGACTTGCACCCTGATTTACCGGCAATACGGGCGGTGGGGTATCGTCAGGTGTGGGAATATCTGGAGGGCGATTTGACCAGGGAGGAAATGGTCGAGCGCGGTATCATTGCAACACGCCAGTTAGCCAAACGACAATTTACCTGGTTGCGCGGTTGGCCTGATCTATACTGGTTGTATACCGAGCGGGAAAACGGTATTTCACTCTCACGTGAAGAAATTGTGGGTTACGCCTTGAATTTTATAACTGGCGCAGCCATATAATAGCCCCGTGAGAACCCTAGTCAGATTTTCATACTTTGTTCCACCCCCTTCCATGCCGTATCGGAAGACTTAGGTGGGTAATCTTGTTATTTACATAATTGGAGAATAAACATGTCAAAAGGGCATAGTTTACAAGACCCTTACCTGAACGTCCTGAGAAAGGAACGCGTACCTGTATCCATTTACCTGGTAAATGGCATCAAGTTGCAAGGTCAGGTTGAGTCATTTGATCAGTTTGTAGTGCTGTTGAAAAACACCGTGAGCCAAATGGTTTACAAGCACGCCATCTCCACCGTTGTACCTTCTCGCGCTGTTCGTGTACCTCTGCTGAATGCAGCGGGAGAGCTGGAAGGCGAAGAAGAGCAAGTCGAGCAATAACCCCTCGAGGTATTAATTGTTTTTTGATCGCCCTGAGTCAGGTGAACTGGCAGTGCTGGTTCACCTGAACGTGTCTCACGGCCAGGAGCCGGAAGACCCCCGTGAATTTGAAGAGCTTGTGCTCTCCGCTGGCGGCGATCCTGTTGCTTTGATAACAGGAAATAGCCGATCCCCTAATGCCAGGTTTTTTATCGGTACCGGCAAGTTGCAGGAATTGCAACAGGCAGTGGCCGACCATGAAGCCAAACTCGTTATCTTTAACCATACCCTTACCCCCAGCCAGGAACGCAACCTGGAGAAAGAGTTGCAGTGTCGCGTGCTGGATCGGACCGGGCTTATTCTTGATATCTTTGCCCAGCGCGCGCGCACCTTTGAAGGTAAGCTGCAGGTGGAGTTGGCGCAGCTGCGTCATATGTCCACGCGCCTGGTGAGAGGCTGGACTCACCTTGAGCGACAGAAAGGTGGTATCGGTTTGCGCGGCCCGGGTGAAACCCAGTTGGAAACCGACCGTCGTCTGCTGCGTAACCGCATCACCATGATTGAGCAACGGCTTGAGAAAGTGCGTTCGCAACGGGAGCAGGGGCGACGCTCGCGTCAGCGTGCCGCTATCCCTACCGTCTCTCTGGTCGGTTACACCAATGCCGGAAAATCCACCCTGTTCAATCGCGTGACGGGTGCGGAGGTGTATGTGCAGGACCAGCTTTTTGCCACGCTGGACCCTACAATGCGTCGCCTTGAGCTGGCCGATATTGGCGCTGTGATCTTTGCTGACACCGTGGGTTTTATCAGTCACCTTCCTCATAAACTGGTTGAAGCATTTCGCGCGACGCTGGAAGAAGCGGCCAGCTCCACACTGTTGCTCCACGTTGTCGATGGATTTGCAGATGAGCGCCTGCGCAATATTGAGCAGGTGGATTTGGTTCTGGAGGAAATCGGTGCAGCTGATTTGCCGCAGCTACGCGTGTACAACAAGATAGACCTGCTGAACATGGAGCCACGCATTGATCGTGGTGATAATGGCGCGCCGGTGGCGGTATGGCTATCTGCCCAATCCGGCGCAGGTTGTGACCTGCTGCTGCAAGCGATTGCCGAACTGCTGGGTGAAGAGATGGTATTGGGACGGCTGCTGCTCAAGGCAGATCAAGGCCGTTTGCGCGCCATGCTTTATCAACAGCAAGCGGTGGCGGACGAGAATTATCGCGATGATGGTTCGTCAGAGCTGAATCTTCGCATCCCCAAAAGTGATTTATTACGTATATTGAGTGCAGAATCCCTGGCGCTGGACAAGCTGACCTGGGTGGGTGAAGGTAATCGCCCGTAAATAGCCTGTTGGTTTGCGCTCAGGCTTTGTTAGAATCCCGACACCTGATCATCGGCCCAACCGGATTTGCGGTAGGCCGGGAGATCGAACGAATTTTGATTAATAAGACTGGAGAGTATGTATGGCCTGGAATGAACCGGGAGGTAAGGATAAAGACCCATGGGGTGGTGGGGGCAAGAATAACGATGGTCCTCCGGATCTGGATGAAGCATTCAAGAAACTGCAGGAAAAGCTGAACGGCTTGTTTGGCGGTGGCTCCGGCGGTAAAGGCTCCAACGAGAATAGCGGCGGTGGTTTCGGCGGTATTCTGGTGGTGTTGGCCGTAGTTGCACTGATTATCTACGGTATCGCCGGTATCTATCAGGTCGATGCCAAAGAAAGGGCTGTTGTCCTGCAATTTGGTGCTTTCCAGGAAATCAAAGACTCCGGTCTGCGCTGGAATGCGCCGATTATCTCCCAGGTCTTCAAGGTGAACGTCACCACTGAAAGCCAATATCCCGCGCGCGGCTTGATGCTGACGCAGGATGAAAGCATCGTGGAATTGCCTTTGACCGTGCAATACAACGTGGCTGATGTGAAAGCGTATGTGCTGAACGTAAAAGACCCGGAAATCAGCCTGCGTCATGCAACAGACAGTGCGATTCGTCATGTCATTGGCTCAACTGAGCTGAATCAGGTACTTTCGGAAGGCCGCCAAAAAATTGCTGCAGAAGTGAAGATGCGTCTGCAAACCTATCTGGATAATTACGGCACCGGCATTCTGGTACGTGATGTGAATATTCAGGAAGGTCGTCCGCCGGAAGAAGTGCGCGCGGCATTTGATGATGTGATCAAGGCAAAAGAAGATGAAGAGCGGCTGAAGAATGAGGCCCAGGCCTATGCCAATGCGGTCATTCCTGAGGCGCGTGGTCGTGCGCAACGGATGATTGAAGAAGCCGAGGCTTACCGCGCCGAGGTGGTTGCGCGTGCGGAAGGTGAGTCTGATCGTTTCGAGCGTCTGTTGGCAGAATACAAGCGTGCACCAGCGGTCACTCGCGAGCGTCTTTATATTGAAACCCTGGAGCGGGTAATGGGTAACACCTCCAAGGTGATGGTAGATGTCGAGGGTGGTAACAACATGTTGTATTTGCCCCTCGACAGAATGGTGCAACAAGGCTCAGCTGCGCCCGCTACCAATACCCCAACAACGCTTCGTGAGATTCCCCGCCAGGAGTCCATGCCATCCAATATTCGTCGGGAGATCCGCTAATGAGTAACCGTGGTTTTCTCTCGCTGCTGGTCATTGTGGTTGTCCTGATCCTTGGCTCAAGCAGCTTTTATATAGTTACTGAATACGAGCGTGCGGTGGTGTTGCGCTTTGGTCGTCTGGTGAATGCCGATGTTCCTCCTGGCTTGCATTTCAAGATTCCGTTTGCGGACAAGGTACGGAAATTTGATGGCCGCTTGTTGACTGCTGACATGCGTCCCGAAAGTTTCTTTACCATTGAGAACAAGCGTCTGATCGTGGATTCCTACATCAAGTGGCGCGTCAAGAATGTTGAGACTTACTACAAAGCTACCGGCGGTGATGAAACGGTTGCGGCGGAGCGTTTGGCCCAGCGGGTGGCGGATGGTCTGCGTAACCAGTTCGGTCGCCGCACATTGCACGAGGTGGTATCGGGCAAGCGCGATGAGTTGATGAGCGAGCTGACCTTTAACCTGAACGCCGTCAGTGAAGGTTTGTTGGGACTTGAAGTGATCGATATCCGCGTCAAGCGCATTGACTTGCCGACGGATGTGAGTGACTCGGTCTTCGCCCGTATGGCGGCCGACCGCGAAAAAGAAGCACGTGAGTATCGCTCAAAAGGTAAAGAGCAGGCGGAAGTTATCCGCGCGGATGCTGATCGTCAGCGTGCGGTGCTGGAAGCTAACGCCTATCGCGATGCCGAGCGTTTACGCGGTGATGGGGATGCAAAAGCGGCGGCGATCTATGCTAACGCCTATAATAAGGACGCCGAATTCTATGCTTTTGTGCGTAGTCTTAATGCTTACTCAGCCACCTTTGATGGTAAGGATGATTTACTGGTAGTTGATCCCGGCAGTGAATTCTTCCGCTTCCTGAAAGACCCCGCCGGGAAAAAATAGCTGGATTTCAGCTCAACATTCCCCGGCAAAGGGTGTAAAATCCTGCAACCGAGCCACTGGCTCGGTTTTTTATGCTCTGGTTGAAAGATGACCGCACATCGCCCTGCGATGGAGAATCTTGGTTATGTGGGAAGAAATCGGTAGAGCTTTCTGCCTGATGCTGGTGATCGAGGGCATACTTCCTTTTCTATATCCGACCCGTTGGCGTCGCTTGGTTGCAAGTATCGCCATGGTCTCTGACCGCCACCTGCGTATCGTGGGCCTGGTCAGCATGATGATCGGTGTCGGTTTACTGTATGTACTGAAATAATGACATTAGAGTCGCTATGACTTACGCCGACCGCTGGCTGTTGCCCGATGGTGTGGAAGAAATTCTGCCTGCCGAAGCCAAATCAATAGATCATTTACGCCGCCGATTGCTGGACCTATACAGTAACTGGGGTTATGACATGGTGATTCCGCCTTTGCTGGAATACACCGACTCTCTGCTTATCGGCCTTGGCCGAGATGTCGATTTATTAACGTTTAAGGTAACCGATCAGTTAACGGGGCGGACCTTGGGTATTCGTGCCGACATCACTCCACAGACCGCCCGGATGGACGCGCACAGTTTCAATCGTGTCGGAGCCAATCGCCTCTGTTATGCCGGTCACGTGGTGCACACCAAACCTAAAAATCCCCTGGCTACACGCACGCCCATCCAGGCTGGGGTGGAATTTTATGGCGAAGCGGGTATCTCGGCCGACATTGAAGTAGTTTCTCTGCTGTTAGAGTCTCTGTTACTGGCTGAGCTGCCGAGGCTGCATATCGACCTTGGCCATGTGGGGATCTACCGGGCGCTGGCCAATGCGGCACGCCTGAGTGACGCTCAGGAAGACGCATTTTTCGATCTGCTTCAGCGCAAGGCCATGGCCGAGATTCACGCCTGGGTGGCTGCGAATATTGCTGATGCAGCCATTGCTGAGCTCTTTATTGATTTACCTGGTTTCGCCGGTGACCAGTCAATACTGGCGGCCGCCAGTGAACGTTTCATGTTGATCGCCCCAGCCGCTGCGGATGCAGTAGAACAACTGGCGGCGGTGGCGAGAGTGATTGAACGCCGCTACCCCCAGGCTGAGTTGTATTTCGACCTGGGAGAGTTGCGTGGCTACCATTACCTGACGGGTCTGGTCTTTGCCGCATTTGCCCCGGGTTATGGCAATCCTATTGCCAGTGGCGGTCGCTACGATCATATCGGTGAAGTCTTTGGTCGAGCCCGGCCGGCGACCGGGTTTGCTGTGGACATCACCGCATTAAGCAAACTGGGATTATTAACGCAATGGCAGCCCAAAGGCATCCTTGCCGTCGTGACCGACGACTTCGAACAATGGCAGGCTATCCAGGCATTGCGTGTAAAAGGCGAGCGGGTTATTTGCGCAAACGATGTTGCCGCTGCTGCGGAGCTACATTGTGATCGCCAGTTGATTGTGAGCAAGGGAATCTACGAAGTTGTTCCACTTTAGCGTCTATCACTGGGCCGGCACTGTGCAGAAACCTGCGGATTGTGTTGCCGGCACCGTAATTTTTATCAAGCTTACAGAGAGTTAAACCAAGTCATGGGCAAAAACGTTGTCGTATTGGGCACCCAGTGGGGTGATGAAGGCAAGGGCAAGATTGTTGATCTGCTAACAGATCAGGTCTCACTCGTCACCCGCTTCCAGGGCGGCCACAATGCGGGCCATACCTTGGTGATCGATGGTAAGAAAACAGTTTTGCACCTGATACCCTCCGGCGTACTGCGCGACGGTGTTACCTGCCTGATCGGTAACGGTGTTGTCTTGTCCCCGGAAGCCTTGCTTAAAGAGATTGCAGAGCTGGAAGCGACCGGCGTGCCGGTCCGCGAACGGTTGCGTTTATCGCCAGCTTGCCCCTTGATCCTCTCCTATCATGTCGCCCTCGACCAGGCACGTGAGGCTGCTCGCGGTGACGCCAAGATCGGTACAACCGGCCGTGGTATTGGCCCGGCCTATGAAGACAAGGTCGCTCGTCGCGGTTTGCGCCTGGGTGATCTGATGGACCTGGAAAGTTTTGCGATCAAGCTGAAGGACGTGCTGAGTTACCATAACTTTGTCCTGACCGAGTACTTTAAAGTCAGTGCAGTGGATTACGAACAAACCTTGGCTGATTGCACCAGTTGGGCAGAAGAGCTCCTGCCGATGATTGCTGATGTGACTGAGATGCTTCATGCCGCCCGTGAAAAAGGCGACAACATCCTGTTTGAGGGCGCTCAAGGTTCACTGCTGGATATCGATCATGGCACCTACCCCTTTGTGACCTCCTCCAATACCACCGCCGGTGGAACCGCCACCGGTTCCGGTTTTGGTCCTATGTATCTGGATTATGTGCTGGGAATTACCAAGGCCTACACCACCCGTGTGGGGTCAGGGCCTTTCCCGACAGAGCTGGAATGTGAGATCGGCGTGTACCTGGGTGAAAAAGGCCATGAATTTGGTGCGACGACCGGCCGCAAACGCCGTTGTGGCTGGTTCGACATCGTAGCCGTTCGCCATGCCAACCGCATCAACAGTGTTACCGGCGTATGCTTGACCAAGCTCGATGTGCTCGATGGGTTAGAGACGGTCAAAATCTGCATTGGTTATCAGGACGCCGCAGGCAATCCGACGGGTATTCCCTTTGACGCTGAAGGTTGGGCAGAGATACAACCGGTATACGAGGAAATGCCTGGCTGGAGCGAGTCCACCGTGGGCGCGCGTACCCTTGAAGAGCTTCCTGCCAACGCCCGGGCTTACATCGCCCGTCTGGAAGAGTTAATGGCGACGCCGATTGATATCGTCTCCACCGGCCCTGACCGTGTTCAAACCGTTGTATTGCGTCATCCCTTTCACTGATTCTCTTCTGTTTTCATTTCCCAAAAAGCCTCCCCAGCGGAGGCTTTTTGTTATCAGCTCAACTGATAATGCTCGCAAATAGAATAAAAGCTAACTAAAAAACTGCTGATTATCAGGAAAGCTGAAGTACGAACTTCTGTTGCGGAAGTTTGAACGTCCAACTTTATGATTGGCGCCTCATATTGGGCGCTACCCATCTTGATTTCTGCATAAAATTCTTTTTGACAGCGTTGTCAATAAATACGCCAGGTTTGTCCATTACTTAAGGTTGGCTACACTATAAGTGTTAAGGCCTTGGCTATGACTAATGGCTTGGCTAAACAATACCTAATAATTTTAATAAGGGGTTGGCTATGAATAATGATAAAAAACTACATTCCGCAGAAAAACGTCCTCACTTCAAACGATCAATGTTGGCGATGTGCATCATGGCGTTAGGTGCGCCGGCGATGGCCCAGGACACTTCAGGTGATGCTGGAAACATTGAAGAAATCGTGGTCAGCGGTGTGCGGACTGACTTGCAGAATGCTCAGCAAATCAAACGCAATGCCGATACGTTTGTCGATTCCATTTCTGCTTCCGATATAGGGTCGCTGCCTGATCGTAGTGTGCTTGAGGCAATGCAACGCTTGCCGGGCGTTTCAATCGAGCGCTTTGCTGCTGCTAATGACCCTGACCACTTCGGGGTAGAAGGAAGCGGTGCAGTTATTCGCGGTATGAGTGCTACTCGTAGCGAATTCAACGGAAGAGACTCATTCACGGCTAACTCTGGCCGCGGCTTAAGCTTTCAGGATGTACCGCCTGAATTGATGGGCGGAGTGGATCTCTATAAAAATCAAACCGCCGATATGATTGAAGGTGGTATCGGTGGCACGGTGAGTTTGCGGACTCGCAAACCATTTGACTCAAATGAGCGCGTTTTTGCACTGTCTGGTGATGTTTCCTACGGCGATATGGCCGAAGAGGCTACCCCGACGGTTTCCGCATTATTCAGTGATCGCTGGGACACGAGTGCGGGTGAATTTGGGTTTTTGGTAAATCTGGCGCACTCGGAATTGAAAGGTGTTTCGCACGGGATACAGAGTGATGCTTATGTGAAGTATATGTCTCGGGATAATAACCCTGATCCTGATACAAACGTATATTCGGGCTACCCAAATCAGACATTGCCTGGAGCAGAGGCTTTTGTGGGTGAGAACGGCACGGGCACCGTCTGGATGCCCAATGGCTCCAACGCTACCATGAAATTTGATGATCGTGAGCGCAATGGTTATGCGGCTGCCTTTCAATGGGAGAACCCCAGCGATACGGTATTGGCAACCTTCCAATTCATGCGCTCTGATGCAGAGCTGGCTTGGACAGAAAATGCCATCAAATATCAAGGTGGCTATTTCGATGAGAACTCACAACAAGATCTTCGCCGCACTCGCCCTCTAGCAGGTACTGAGTTTGAATTCGATGATAAAGGTATCTTCCAGGCGGGCTTCTTGACAGACTCTGATGGCTGGCGTACTGCGGATGGCCATGAAGACCGCGTTCCGCGCGGATGGGGTGATAATCCAATCAGTGTGGCGCAGTGGGGCCACCCATTCCAAACCGATACACGCTATAAAAGTACCCGTACAATCATTGATGATTACGCGTTTAATGTGAAATTTACGCCTAATGATCAATGGGAATACTCCCTGGACCTGCAATATATTGAAGCAGAAACTGAGGACGATGATCTGACCATCATGCTGGCAACCCATGCCATGCAGGAGTATGACACACGTGGTGATACACCCTCTTTACGTTTGGTTCAGCCCTGGAATGGATTGCGCGAAGCTAATGCCGAAACTTACGCGGAGGGTTTCCCTGGGTTTTCGGGTGACCCCGCGGGTGATAGCAACTTCTTCCAGGACCCGACCTCATATTGGTGGCAGTCTGCAATGGACCACTACGAGCGATCCGAGGGTGACTCCATCGCCGGACGTATTGATGTCAAACATAATTTTGAAAATCAAGGCTTCATGAAATCTGTTTCCGCTGGTGTGCGCTTTGCCGAGCGGGAGCAAACGGTTCGTTATTCCGTTTATAACTGGGGTGCTTTAGGGCCTCGCTGGCAAACAGACATCTACTGGGCTGATCGCGATATTGTTGCCGGTCAAGAGATTGAAGCGGTCAGTTGGGACGATTTCCACCGTGGTGGCGTAATAGATATCCCTGGTGGTTATACATTGCACCCCAGCGATAAATTGGTTAGAGACGTGATTCGTGGCCGAGAGTTGGTTGCAGATGCGGGTAGTTTTGTTCCGGCTAATGCGCGCGATGGTGCAGAGGGTTATTTCTTGCCCTCGGAAGTCTATGTCACTCAAGAGACTAATGAAGCAGCCTATGTCCGGTTTGATTTCGGATCGGATGAAACCGCATACCGTTTTAGCGGTAACCTTGGTTTACGCTATGTCAACCTGAAGCGTGATGCCTTGGGGTCGGTTCAGTATCCTGATTTGATTCCTACCAATCCAGTACCGGCCGGTATTTCCACCCCGCTGACTCGCCCGGTAGTTGAGGCTTGGGTTGTGGAACAGGCACAGGCTTTGGTTGATGCAGGAACACACCCAACATTGGAAACAGCGGCTGCTGCTGTTCTTGCTGATGAGGGGTCTCGTTGGATTGGTGATGAAAACAATTACCTGAGCAATGAGGAACGTGGTTTTGGAAATAACGCATTTACTATCGAAGAAGACTCTTCTGATTACAGCACGGTGCTTCCCAGCTTTAATCTGAAAGTTGAATTAACGGATGAGCTGATTACACGTTTTGCTGTGGCGAAAGCTATTGCTTTGCCTGATATGGAATCCGTGAAAAACCAGGCGAATTTGGGCACCATAGCGATCAATATTCTCCGTCCGGATATTGACCCTAATAATCCTGATGCGAATGGCGGTATTCTTGGAGCTGAAGTTGCCGGTTGGAGAGGCAGTTCAGGTAACCCTTACCTGAAGCCTATGGAATCAGTGCAATATGATGCTTCATTGGAATGGTATTTTGCTAATGTGGGCTCGCTTACCACTACTTTCTTCTATAAAGATTTAAGTAACTTCTTTGTCTATGGTGCATTTCCGCGGGAATTTACCAACCCGGTTTCCGGTGTTACCCAGGTTGCTGAAGTGGAGGGGACCCGTAACGGTGGTGATGGAAGTATGCAAGGTTTTGAAATTGCATATCAGCAATTCTATGACATGCTGCCTTCACCTTGGGATGGCTTGGGTCTGCAGGTTAACTACACCTATATTGAAGCGAGCGGTGTGCCTAACTCAGGCGATGGCAGTGTCGACGACTTTGAAGGAACGTCGAACGATACTGGCGCAAGGGTGAATTTCGATAAAGTGCCGTTGCAAGGGCAATCGAAGGATACCTTTAACATCGTTGGTATGTACGATAAGTATGACTGGTCTGTACGCTTGGCGTATAACTGGCGGTCTAAATATCTGCTGACAACTCGCGATGTCATCAGTAAATATCCTCTATGGAATGATGATGCTGGTTTTCTTGATGGTTCAGTGTTTTACAACATCAATGAAAACATTACTGTAGGCTTGCAGTTTACCAACCTGCTCAATACCCAAACCAAGACCATCATGATCCTGGATGGCGAAGGTGCAGAAGCGGGCAGATCCTGGTTTGTTAATGATCGTCGCGCAGCATTTATCGTACGAGCTAATTTCTAAAAATTAGTCCCTTGTAGTGAAAAAAGCATATCGTTTATTCGATATGCTTTTTTTTTGCTTCTGACTGGCATAGAAATTTTGTGCAGCCCATCTGTATTCATTGAAAAAATGATAATAGAACTTTGCCAATGAAATTTATTTTTCTGATGAATGTTGGCTTTTCTTCTCTATATAACTGTAATGATTTAACCACGCCTTAGAGGGCGCCTAACATTCTAGTACTTTACCTTATGGTCATATTGACATACTGTGAGAATGGCGTATAGGATTGCATAACCAACAGTGACATTCCATGTCAGTTGGCGTTACACAAATCGATTTGCAACAAAAATACCTATTAATAATATATAAGAAGGGGTTGTTTATGGTCTCCCATAAAAATCATGCGCCTTACCCGTTTTCCCAGGTTCCTAAATTTAAAAAATCTCTTTTAGCCATGTGTGTAATGGCTTTGAGTTCACCATCTTTTTCACAAGAACCAGCAGCGGCTGGTGAGGGTTCTATTGAAGAGATTGTTGTTAGTGGTGTGCGTTCCAGCTTAGAAAACGCTCAAGATATAAAACGTAATGCAGATACTTTTGTTGACTCCATCTCTTCCAAAGATATTGGATCGTTACCAGATCGTAGCGTGTTGGAAGCCATGCAGCGTTTGCCTGGTGTGTCTATTGAACGCTTTGCCGCTTCAGAAGACCCTGATCACTTCGGTGTTGAAGGTTCAGGTGCTGTAATTCGTGGTATGACTGCTACGCGTTCTGAATTTAATGGACGGGATTCCTTTACCGCAAACTCTGGTCGTGGCCTCTCGTTTCAGGATGTGCCCCCGGAATTAATGGGCGGCGTAGACATCTACAAAAACCAATCGGCGGATATGATTGAAGGTGGTATCGGGGGAACGGTTAGTCTACGTACTCGTAAACCTTTTGATTCGCCGGATCGCGTTATTGCAATATCTGGTGATATTTCCTATGGCGATATTGCTGAAGAGGAAAGCCCCACAATTTCAGCTCTTTTTAGCGACCGTTGGGAGACTGCTGCAGGTGAGTTTGGGTTCCTGGTTAACCTGGCCCACTCTGAACTGAAAGGCGCATCTCATGGTATTCAGTCAGATGCGTTTCTTGAGTATGACGCAACTGATTTTGCTGGTGCAGAAGGCTTTGATACTGTTTGGGTGCCTAATGGCTCGAACTTCTTCATGAAGAATGATGACCGTACCCGGAAGGGATATGCAGCAGCATTCCAATGGGAAAATACAGATCAAACCATTCTGACTACGGCGCAATTCATGCGTTCTGATGCGCGATTATCCTGGACTGAAAACGCAGTTAAATACCAAGGTGATGCATACGGTGGTGAGCGGCAGATAGCTGTTCTGGAAGGTACCGAATTCACTTTCAGTGACGATGGTGTATTTGGTAGTGGCACCATGGTTCATGAGGCATCTGGGGGGTGGCGTGGTGGCTATGCCCCCGGTGACGCACAATTTGGTAACAAGTTCCAAATGGACACGCGGTATAAAGATACCCGTACGGTTGTTGATGACTACGCATTCAACATCAAATTTACTCCCAATGATCAATGGGAATATGAGTTGGACTTGCAATATATTGAAGCGGAGACATCTGATGACGATTTGCAGATTGCCTTGGGTCAGTGGGCGCTGCAAACATTCGATACCACGGGCGATACACCAACTTTAGTTTTACAAGATCCTTTCAGTACCCGTCGTGAAGCAGAGCCGGACTGGTTCCAGAATCCGGAAAACTATTGGTGGCGTTCTGCAATGGATCATTATGAGCGCTCAGAAGGCGAATCTTTTGCGACACGAGCCGATGTCAAATATAACTTTGATGGCGACGCCGGTTTATTAAAGTCGGTGAAATTTGGTGCGCGGTTTGCGGAGCGTGAACAAACAGTGCGGAGCACTTCCTACAATTGGGGAACTATTGGTGCGGAATGGAAGGCAGCTGTCTATTTAAATGATCCCCTTGTCGCTGATCAGGAATATGAGTTCGTAGACTTCAGTGATTTTCATCGCGGTGGAGTCTTAACTGTCGATGGCGGAGGCTTTCTATTTCCCAGTGAAAACTTGGTCAGAGATGTTGTTAAAGGCCAGCGTGAACTCTATAACTCGGATCCGGATAACGACCCCTGGATTCCGTATCCGCAGCGGGAAGATCTTGTTTCGCACGGAATTTTCCAGGCTCCTGAAGTTTATAACACAACCGAAACCAACAAAGCGGCCTATGTGCGCCTGGATTTTGGATCGGACGAGATGGCTTTGCGCTTCAACGGTAATATTGGATTGCGTTACGTAGAATTGGAACGCGAAGCGATGGGGTCGGTGATGTATCCGGACTTGGTTGGTATTCCCTATCCGGCGGATGCACCAACAGATCTTACCGATTATGAAGCTATCTATGCGTGGGGTGAGCAGGCGGTTGCTGACAATAGATACCCCACTGTCCAAGCTGCTATCGCCTATGCGCGCGATTCCAAAAACTGGCTAACAGCGGAGGAGCGTGCATTTGGTAATGATGCTTTTACCCTTGAGCAAGCGATAGACGAATACAGTGGCGTATTACCCAGTTTAAACCTCAAATTGGAATTGACCGATGACTTGATTGCGCGCTTTGCCGTATCCAAAGCCATTGCATTGCCAGACATGTCAGAAGTAAAAAATCAGGCAGTGTTAGGCTCGCGTCAACTCGCTGTTACCTATGTACCTGAGGATGAGTTGCCGCCAGATGCGCCACCACCGTCCGACGTTGGTGGTGAGGATGAGGACTCCGATGAGGGCCGCGATATTGCATCTGTTGCTCCGGTGCTGTGGGAAGGCTCGGGTGGTAATCCCTATCTCCAGCCTATGGAGTCAGTTCAATACGATGCATCACTGGAGTGGTATTTTGCATCAGTAGGCTCGTTTACAACTTCTATCTTCTATAAGGATTTAAGCAACACATTTGTAACAGGTGCGTTTCCACGAAGCTTCACCAATCCTGTGACTGGCCAAACTCAAGCTGTGGAGTTCACCACTACGGTAAATGGCGGCGATGGTTATATGCAAGGTTTTGAACTTGCCTATCAACAGTTCTACGATATGTTGCCGGCGCCATGGGATGGATTGGGGCTTCAGGTTAACTACACCTACATTGATTCAGGCCTACAGAACAGTGCATTGTCAGGGCTCGTTGAGCCTGTTACTGATCTGGAAGGTGAAGAAGATCGTTATCCCTTACCGGATATCTCGGCTTTACCTTTAAAAGGTGTATCCGATCATACATTCAATATTGTTGGTATGTATGAGAAGAATGATTGGTCACTTCGTCTGGCTTATAACTGGCGCAGTAAATATTTGCTAACTACTCGCGATGTAATCAGTAAATATCCACTATGGAATGATGATGCTGGTTTCCTGGACGGTTCAATATTCTATAACGTTAATGACAACATTACCGTGGGATTACAGTTGACCAACATTCTCGACACACAGACCAAAACGATCATGATCCTTGATAATGAAGGAACAGAAGCAAGCCGCTCATGGTTTGTCAACGACCGTCGTGCGGCCCTGATTGTAAGAGCAATGTTCTAACCTCGTTTGTGATAGCCTCTCCTTTGAGCGCGCCTCCAGGCGCGCTTTTTTTTTGATAGGAAAAACTCATCGCCCGGTGCGTGATGGTTTGCTGTTTTCTGGCTACAATAAACCCTGATAACAATAAATGGGGGTGGTATGCCAGGCCAACGAATTCAGCAGGTTGTGATAGTCGGTGGTGGTACGGCCGGTTGGATGACAGCTGCGGCATTAGTGCGTTTCCTGCCTTCGGCGCTGTGCAATATTACGCTGGTTGAGTCCGAGCAAATCGGTACTGTCGGTGTTGGTGAAGCGACCATTCCTCATATTCGTCACTTCAACCAGTTGCTGGGTATTGATGAGAACGAATTCGTCCGCGCGACCCAGGCGACCTACAAACTTGGTATCCAATTTACCGGCTGGGGTTCTCCGGATACGTCTTACATTCATCCTTTTGGCCTTTATGGTCACGACATCAGCGGAATCGATTTTCATCACTATTGGTTGCGTCTGCGGGCTTTGGGCGACGATTCACCGCTGGAAAATTATTCGATTGCAGCGGTTGCGGCGCTTGCGGAAAAATTTTCCTATCCCGATGTAAACCCGGCATCCCCCCGCTCAGATTTTGGTTATGCATTTCATCTGGATGCTTCGCTCTACGCGCAATATTTGCGGGGCTACGCAGTACAAAAAGGTGTTGTGCGTATTGAAGGGAAGGTTGAGCAAGTCCAACTTTCTTCGGCAACGGGATTCATTGAATCCCTGGTGCTCGAGACAGGTGAGCAACTGAACGGAGAATTGTTTATCGACTGCACCGGCTTCAGAGGATTGTTGATTGAAGGTGCGCTTAAAACCGGCTATGAAGATTGGCGGCACTGGCTTCCCTGTGATCGCGCTGTTGCCATGCCGTGTGAGCGCATCCGCGAACCGCTTCCCTATACGCGCGCGATTGCGCAAAAAGTTGGCTGGCAATGGCGCATTCCCTTACAACATCGCACCGGTAATGGTCAGGTCTATTGCAGTGAATATCTCAGTGATGATGAAGCCTTGCATCAATTACGCAGCCAGCTAGAAGGTGCGCCCACCGGCGAGCCCAACTTCCTGCGTTTTGTAACAGGACGGCGCAAACAAAGCTGGAATAAAAACTGTGTTGCGATTGGTTTGGCCAGTGGCTTTCTGGAACCGCTTGAATCCACCAGTATTTATTTAATTCAGGTAGGGATTTTGAAATTGTTGGAGTGTTTTCCGGATGCGGATTTTGTTGCAATCAATCAATTAGAATTTAATCGTCATATTGATCTTGAATATCGCCGTGTGCGGGATTTTCTGATCCTGCATTACAAGGCTAACGCCAGAGACGGTGAAGCATTTTGGGATGCCTGTCGAGCGATGGCGGTTCCTGAAGAGCTGGAACGTAAGATACATTTATTTCGCGAATCGGCCCACATCGAACATTACCAGCAGGGATTATTCATGTTGCCCAGTTGGCTGGCGGTCTATATCGGGCAGGGGGTAATTCCTGAGGGGCACGATGCACGTGTTGTGCGACATACAAGGGAAGCTATAGCGGATTATCTGCAAACAATCCATCAAGGCATTCGCGCGGATGTTGATGCAATGCCCAGTCACAGCAGTGCGATTCAAGCGGCAGTGAATGCTATGCAGGCGCGATACCCGGAGGCGAGTATGAGCCTCTATGGTCTACAACAATGAACAGTGAATCCATCAAAAAAATCGTTATTGTCGGTGGTGGTGTTATTGGCTGGACAGCGGCGGCAATTCTGGCGCGCGGTCTGAAAGCGGAAAATATCCATATCACCCTGCTTGATATCCCCGGATTACCGGCCGATGACATGGCAGAATCAAGTCTGCCCGGTGTGCGTCCCTTGCATCAAATGCTGGGCTTTGATGAGCGGCAATTGATGAGTATTACCGTTGCAAGTTTCAAGCTGGGCACGGAATATCGTGGCAATAATATCAGCCGTTTCATTCATCCATTGGGCAAGCTTTCCACCACAACGGCTGCCTTTGAGCAACAGGCGATCAGATTACATCACGCGGGTGATGATACGCCCTACGAAGATTTTTTTCTGGCGGCGGTTGCGGCGCGACATGGAAAGTTTGCCTTTTCGGAACCGGATAAAAAATCCATCCTGTCGACCTTGTCATGCGGTCTGCACTTTGACACCTACGCGTATAAAAAATACTTGCAGGATTATGCCCACTACTTACAGGTAACCACCCGTAAGGTGGTCGTGTGCGGTCTGGAGCTTTGGCCTGACTCGGGCTTTATCAAAACACTGGTGCTTGACGATAACAGTAAGGTCGAGGGCGATTTGTTTATTGACTGTTCCGGTGAACTGTCGGTGCTGATTGGTGATCCGGCGTTAGCTGTTGAATATGAGTCCTGGGCGGATGAATTACCTGCTGACCAGGTGATGAATCTAGCCCACCCACACACCGAAACACCGACAACATTGCTTCCACTAACCCAAGTCCAGGCCATGCCGTGGGGATGGCATAGAATAATTCCCTTGCAGAAACGGAATATTCACCAATTTATTTATTGTTCTGATATGTTGCGTGAAGCGTCGCTACCTGAGGCGATGCAGCGCTTCGGATTCCCGTCAGATGTCAGCTATACATCCAGGCGAATCAGACCGGGTCGCCGCGCTGTTTGGTGGAAAGCTAACTGCGTAGCTGTTGGTGCGGCGGCAGGTAACATAACGTCCCTGGCTATTTCGGAGTTGCAGTGGGCGCAGTCGGCGCTGGTACGTTTGTTGGATTACTTTCCGGACAAAACCTGTAAGCCCTGCAACATCGCCGAATACAATCGTTTAAGCCTGGCTGAATTTGAGCAGCTGCGGGATTTTCATATTGCCCATCAACATTTGATGCATACCCATTCCGCTTTTGGCTCTCTTTGCCAGCAAAAGCCAATCCCTGTGTCATTACAACACCGGCTCGAATTATTCCGCCACCGTGGCCGCATTGCGGCCTACGAATATGATGTAATATCGGATTCGCTGTGGGCTGCATTTTTCTTCGGTTTGCAAATATGGCCGGAACGCTATGACGTAATGACAGACGCCCTGACAGAAAAAGAATTGCGGCAACAACACCAACACATCAAGGCGGCAATTCAAAAAACCGTTGTGGCTATGCCCAGCCATCAGCAAGTGCTTACCCGTTATTGTCCTGCTCGTTAGTCCTGGAGACATTTATGCCTGATAATCGCATTGAACGCATTGTTATCGTCGGTGGTGGTACAGCCGGTTGGATGACCGCTGCGGCCATGGCCAAGGTACTTAAAAATCAATACTGCAACATTCAGGTGATTGAGTCTGAGGACATCGGCACTGTCGGTGTTGGTGAGGCCACGATTCCGCAAATCCAGTTATACAATCGCTTGTTGGGTCTGAACGAAGACGACTTTGTGCGGCGCACCCAGGGCACATTTAAACTGGGTATCGAATTTGTCAACTGGAGTCATATCGGCAGCTCATATATTCATGCCTTTGGCGAAGTAGGCAAGGATATGGATGCAATCCAGTTTTATCATTACTGGTTAAAGTTGTATCAGGCGGGTGAGGTGCCGGACATCGGCGAATACACCCTCACGGCTATCGCGGCGCGTAAAGGAAAATTTATGCGCTCTATCGATGCAGGTAATTCGCCCTTGTCCAACATTGCCTATGCATTTCATTTTGATGCCGGGCTTTACGCGCGCTATTTGCGCGAATTCGCGGAGCAATTAGGGGTTGTTCGAACGGAAGGAAAAATTACCCATGCCAACCTGAACCCGGACAATGGCTTTATCGAATCCGTTGCTTTGGAAAATGGAGCGCTGATCCCTGGTGATTTATTTATTGATTGTTCGGGCTTTCGCGGTTTGCTGATAGAGCAGACATTAAAAACCGGCTATGAAGATTGGACCCATTGGTTGCCCTGTGATCGCGCCTGGGCGGTGCCATGTGAAAGTGCGGGTGACCCTGCGCCTTACACACGTTCCACCGCACACGCGGCGGGTTGGCAATGGCGTATCCCGTTGCAGCACCGCATTGGTAATGGTCACGTGTATAGCAGTCATTACATGAGTGACGATGAGGCGGTGAACATTCTCCTCAACAATCTCGACGGAGCACCGCTGGCTGAACCGCGCATGCTTAAATTTACCACGGGTAAACGCCATAAATTCTGGAATAAAAATTGTGTGGCTATCGGTTTGGCCAGTGGTTTCATGGAACCACTTGAATCCACCAGTATCCACCTGGTGCAATCCAGTATCGCGCGGCTGATGAGTTTATTTCCCAACAAATATTTTGATCAGGAAGATATCGATGAATTTAATCGTCAGGCGCATTTTGAGTACGACCGTATTCGCGATTTCCTGATTCTGCACTACCACGCAACCACGCGCGATGATTCACCTTTCTGGAACTATTGCCGTACCATGGCGATACCGGAGGAGCTGCAACAGAAGATCAATCAGTTTAAAAAGAATGGCCGGATTTACCGCAACAGTGTGGAGATGTTCAATGACCTGAGTTGGTTGGAGGTGATGCATGGCCAGGGCATCCGACCGCGCGCCTACCACCCGATTGTGGATGTAATGCCGAAGGACGAACTGGTAAAACGTATGGCGGGGATTAAGTCAGTGATTGATCGTTCCGTTGAAGTCATGCCATCCCACGCGGCGTTTATCGCCGAGCATTGCAAAGCTGAGAAATTAATGATGTAAAAAACCGGGCGTGCGGCCCGGTTTCTATCCTATTACTGACTACTGCTTCACAAACGCACTCAGTGTTTGAATGCTGCCATCAGGGTTGTGAGTTAACTCCGTCACCTTGACATTGCGCAGGTGCGTCGCTCCGTCGGATAGTTGACTGTCGTGGTAGAACAGATACCACTTGCCTTTAAATTCCACAATAGAATGATGGTTTGTCCAGCCCAGCACCGGCTCAAGGATGATGCCCTGATAGGTAAAGGGTCCGTAGGGATTATCGCCAATGGCGTAGGCGATGTTATGCGTGTCGCCAGTCGAGTAAGAAAAATAATACTTGCCGTTATAAGTGTGGACCCAGGCCCCTTCAAAAAAACGCCGCGCATTGTCGCCTGCCGTTAAGGGTTGGCCCTCTTCGTCCAGCAGCTGCACATCTTTTAACGCTTCGGCCAGACTGAGCATGTCGTCATTCAGGCGGGCGATCTTGGGCATTAACGCCGGTTGATCTTCGGCAGGATATTGATCGGCGGTCTGATAATTACCGCTGCCCCAACGTTGTAATTGGCCGCCCCAGATGCCGCCGACATATAAATAGTAACTGCCGTCACTGTCTTTGAAGACAGCCGGATCGATACTGTAGCTGCCCTCAATAGGTTCGGGTTGTGCTTTAAACGGGCCGCTTGGTGAATCACTCACGGCTACACCGATGCGAAAAATACCCTGCTGATCTTTAGCCGGAAAATACAAATAATACCGGCCATCTTTTTCAGCGGCATCGGGAGCCCACAATTGCCGGCTCGCCCAGGGTATATCGTCAAGCGCCAGCGCAACACCGTGGTCGGTCACCTCTCCACCCACCTTATCCATCGAAAGTACGTGATAGTCCTTCATATCAAATCGATCACCTTCACCACTGGTGGCAATGTCTGTCTTGATATCGTGGGACGGATAAATATAAAGCCGTCCATTAAAGACGTGCGCAGACGGGTCAGCGGTATAGATATGGCTGACCAGCGGCTCGGCTGCAAATTGCGGTTTGTCTTTAGCCTCGACGTGTTCAACTTCAACAGCGACTGACGATTGTTTATCTACCGAGCTGGCGGACACGCTGGTCTCTGCGGTCTTATCCTGGCAGGCTAAAAGCGCACCGGACAGGATAACAACACTGATGAGCTGAGATTTTCTGGGCATAAATACAACCTGAATAATAAAAAGAATTAACGCGTTTGAATTACCAATGCCACAAGGTGCCATCTTCCAATCGATTTACCGGGAGGCACGCGCGTTTATAAGGATATTGTGCTGCCAGTTTTTCATCGATATCCACACCGTGCCCCGGCACTTCACCCGGCGTAAAGTAACCATCATCGAAACGGTAAGCATGAGGAAAAACGTCTTCCATTTGTGCGCTGTGCGGCATGTGTTCCTGAATACCGAAATTGGGTACCCAGTAATCAAAATGCAAGGCTGCACCCATGCACACCGGTGATAGATCGGTAGCGCCATGGAACCCGGTGCGTACATTGAACAGCGCAGCGAAGTCGGCAATACGGCGCAGGTGGGTGATACCACCGGCGTGGACAATGGTGGAGCGAATATAATCGATCAATTGGTTTTGAATCAGCTCACGGCAATCGTGGATGCTGTTAAAGACTTCGCCCACAGCCAGGGGCGTCGTGGTGTGTTGGCGAATAAGTTTGAACGCTTCCTGATTTTCTGCCGCGACGGCATCTTCCATCCAGAATAAATGATAAGGCTCCAGTTCTTTTCCGAGGCGTGCCGCTTCGATAGGTGTGAGGCGATGATGCACATCGTGTAGCAAATGCAGATCCGGCCCAAACTCCTTGCGCACTTCGGCGAATACTTCGGGAATAAAATTCAGGTATTTTTCAGTAGACCAGGTTTCAACAGAAGGCAGATCACTGTCGGCTGGCTCGTAACTTTTGTTGCTTTTGGCTACGCCATAGGTTTTTTCGATACCCGGAATGCCGCATTGCACGCGAATTGCCTTGTAGCCTTTTGCTTGTGCTTTTGCGACAGCTTCCAGTGTAGATTCCAGATCCTTACCGTTAGCGTGGGTGTAGGTCATGATACGCTCGCGACTGCGGCCGCCGAGCAGCTGGTACAACGGCATATTGGCTGCTTTGGCTTTGATATCCCATAACGCGGTATCAATTGCCGCCAGCGCTGTCATGCCGACAGGTCCGCGGCGCCAATAAGCGCCGCGATAAAAAAACTGCCAGATATCTTCGATCTGGTGCGGGTCGCGACCAATCAGCGCCGGAATCAGATAATCTTCGAGGTAAGACACTACCGCTTTCTCGCGACCGTTTAACGTACCGTCGCCGACGCCGTAAATACCTTCATCGGTCATGATTTTCAGCGTGACAAAGTTTCTGCCCGGTGAAGTAACAATGACTTTGGCTGCAACAATTTTCATTCTTTCATGCTCGCTAATTGGATGGTACCAGCCTGCTTTTGTCGAATTAAAAGCGGGCGCTTTGCTCGGGGCCGAGGTAACTGGGCATCAATCCCCCCGTGTTAATCACTATTTTTTGCAAGGCTACCGCCGGGTCGACCATATAAATGCGCAACTTATGTAAACCCGGTGTCGCAATCTTGTGTTTGCTGAGAATCTTGCGTGAGTCGGTGCGCACTGATTCTTCCCAAGCCGCCTGGCTCATGTCTTTCACAATATCGATAACCTGTGGTGTCTCGTTGCCGAAGCCAATCGCATAGCGCAACCCGCGATGCGGGAACATCGGTAAGCTGGGCGCAAAGATCGACTCAACGGTGAATTCGCCGGTGGAAAAAAAATACACCTCATATTCTAGGTAAGGGGCTTTTTTGGGATTTTCGAAGCTGAAATCAGTGACCGGAAAAGGCGCCATTGATGACAAGGTGCGGCCGTGTTGCGGAATCTTTTCCCAGGCAAAACCGTGCGAGTCAGTCTTCGCGCTGTAATTTTCCGCTTCTATCGACACATAACCATCAGCTTCTACAAACCCGCGCAATGTGGCTCTCGCCTTGGCATCGGGGTTGGTTATATTGACCTTGATGGTCGCGCCGCCAAAGCCTGTGCCGACGATATGAATGGTACCGCTAGCCTTTCCTTTTGGGGCCCTAGCCCAATCAATACTGACCTGGATAGGCTGGTTAAGCTTAACTTGTCCACTAGTATTGCTCAGTATAATCCAAGGCTCACTGACTGTGGCTGAAAAATTAAATGGCTGTGTCCCTTTGTTAAATACCTCGATCGTCCGTTGAGGTTTGCCATAGGGACTGAAACCGGGTAATTGATAAGACGCCGGTGTGGGCCAGGCCTCTTTCATGCCTTCCACCGCGATCCCCATATCGGCAGCACCGTGTGCTTCATATTGATGCAACACCGGTAAGGTATTTGCCGGAGGATTATTCCAGTGGGTGTAGCCGATGCGCGGTTGTGACATAAAGTGATTCCACTTGCCATCACTCAATTCGGTATGGAATTGCTTTTCCAACGCGGCGTCGCGCCGGAACAGGATTCGTGCCCGCTCCGCATAATCGTTGGTGTTCGCGCGCCCCTGACTGGCATAAAGGTGGTTCTTGGCCACCATGTCATACATCTCAGTAATGGTTGCACTGGCTTTGACCGGGTCTAGCACCAATTGGAAAAAAGCGTCTTTATGGGATGCGGGCATTTTTTCGTACAGGGCTTCTGCCCGCGCGGTCAAATCTTTTACTTCAGCCGTGATGCGATCAGCTTCGTCGTAATGCAATTGGCTGTAGATAAAAGCTTCCTGCAGTTCCGGCTTGCGGCGGCCATTGTGACGGGTGTAGCCAGTCATCAGATCGGCTATCTCTTGCGCATGTTCAGCACCAAATTCACGCTTCGCCCATAATTTACCAAATTCTTCGATACGCTCTTTGGGCCAGGCTTCCGGGTTCCAGGCCATGCGCAGGAAAAATTCAATCGGGTATTCCATGGGCTTCAAATCGCCCACGTTAACGATCCAGATTTTGTTGGCATCATAATGATAGGCAAGATTCATCTGCTCCCAGATCTTGGCGATAGGGACAGTGTTGATCCAGCGATAGGAGCGCGGTCCTCCGACATAATCAAAATGATAATACACGCCGGCACCGCCGCTACGTTTGCGCTCTTCCGGCGTCGGTAAACGGCGGATGTTGCCCCAATTGTCATCGCACCACAGCAGGATCACATCGTCCGGTACGCGCATACCGCGCTCATAAAAACCCTGTACTTCTTTATAAAGCGCCCACACCTGAGGGACTTCAGTTACCGGGCGATCATCAAAGACAGTGGTGAGAATTTCCCGCTGGTCGCGCACAATTTTTTCGAGCAGGCCAACGTTTTCCCCTTCGCTCATGGGCTCGTCCTGTTGGCCGCGCATGCCCAGGGTATAAATACTCTCGTAAGGTTTGTTGCGCTTGGCCCCGTCTACCCAAAATTTATATAAGTTTTCAGGATTCTTCGAATATTCCCACGGGCCTTTGCCATAACGATTCCATTCTTTATCGGCGCGCATCATGGGTTCATGGTGCGATGTGCTCATTACGATGCCGTATTCATCAGCAAGAATCATGTTTTGTGGGTCATCATCGGCAAAGGCGTTGTTCCACATGGCGGGCCACAAAAAATTCGCTTTCAGGCGCAGCAATAATTCGAATACTTTTTCGTAGAACTGGTGGTTGTAGTTGCCGTAGTTTTCAATTGTCCAGCCGGTCAGGGCGGGTGCTTCGTCGTTCAAAAAAATGCCGCGGTATTTCACCTTGGGCGCATCCTGAACGCGTGTATTTTTCTTGATGTAGATCCGGTTTTTTTGTTTAACGGGAACATCGGCCCACCAGTACCAGGGGGAAACACCGATTTTTTCTGATACATCATAGGTGCCGTAGGTGGCGCCGCGTTTATCGCTACCAGCAATCACCAGCGCGCGAATGACGCCGGGAAAGGGCTTGTATACGGTTTGAATATGGTAAGCGTCCCACTGACCTTCGATATTTGAAGGATTGATCTTGCCGTTTTCAATAAGCTGGTCGATCAGTTGACTCTTGCCGATAGCGCCAATAATAATCGCGTAACGGCCCAGTTCCTCGGGGTTGTTCGTCAGCGCCGGCTTTTTTCCGCTGACGCGCTCAATGTCCAGTTGCAGGTTGCCCACTGCGCGTTGCACACCTTTGTAGTCCTGATCGTCGACATACAGGCTCGCCACTTCTTTTTCACCGACGATAATCACATGGCCTTTTTTATACTTGGTGCTGACGTAATTCGGTTCGCCCAGCGCGAAGGCAGATGAGCAGGCTATTAACAGCAGCCAGGCAACAAGCCATTGGACTGTACGATGGATAGTGGAAATATTACGAGCGGAGTGCAGCGGAATCGAGGGTGTAGTCAGCATGGATGCATTCACTTTAAACGGGAGTCACTATTCAACAAAAAAGGACCAACAGCAAACAAAAAGGCCGCACTAAACGAAAGGACCAGCAGGTGTGCTAAACAGTTTACCATCCAGCGCGCAGATAATTCATCGTCATTCCTCGCAACCGCGCTTGCGGACTTTTTCAATCCACAAGCGGGTTCTTTATCTTCCGGTTTATAAACAAGGTTGGTTGGTTAGTCCATCCGCCACACCGTAGAATGCGGGCTTGGGATCAAAGTTATTATCAAACAACAGCGGCCAATCTTCATGATTGTCGTCAAATAAAGCACTGATCAGCCAGGTGTCGCTGTCGCGAATGCCCCACACCGTTAATCCGCCGCGTAAATCTGCCGGCACGGCGTCGAGGTAAGCAGTAACAATATCGCAATAACGTTTTTTCTGCGCTGCCGCCAGTTCATCGGTGAAGGTGGCTTCGTAGTTATCGGGATAGTTGTAACCTGGGCTGTAAGGATTGTTGATCGGTATATCCAGTTCAGTGATTTTTACTTTCAAGCCGCGTTCCGCCACGGCAGCAAAAGAGCTTTTAATCGCATCAATACTGGGCCAGTCCATAAACACGTGCATCTGAAAGCCGACGCCATCAATTGGAATGTCGCGCGCAATAAAGTCATCAACCATATTGATCATGGCCTGGAATTTTGCTCCGCCATTGGAGATGTTGAAGTCGTTGTAATACAGGTCTGCCTGCGGATCAGCTTCCCGCGCGCTGGCGAACGCGGTTTCAATATAAGCGGTACCCAATTTTTGGTTAAACAGGGAATTTCGGTAAGTGCCATCTTCATTGAAAGCCTCGTTCACCACATCCCAGCTGGGCACGCGTCCGGCAAAATGGCCCGCGATAGTTTCAACGTGCTCTTTATACATAGCAAGCCAGGCGGCCGCATCACCCTCGAAGTTCTTCATCCAGTCGGGCACCTGGTAGTCGGAATGCCATACCAGGGTGTGAGCGTGCAGGCTAATGCCATTGGCATCAGCGTAGTCGAGCAGGGCATCGGCATCGTCGAAGAAATAGGTATCCTGCGCCGGATGCAGGTAGCTCATCTTCATGATGTTACCCGCCGTCAATTGATCAAAATGCGCTTCGATGATAGCGCGCTGCGCAATGCCTGCTTCATTATCTTGCATGATGCTCGACGGCTCATTCGCCGCACTGACTGCGACCCCAATCGGAAAATCTGCCAGGATGTGCAAGCTCAAGGCCTCGCTGCTGCTTGAACTGCTGCGGTCACTTGAGCTACTGGCCTCGCTGCTCGTCTGACTGCTGGAACTGGCGCTGGCTGAACTCGGATTGCCGGATGAGGAACCTCCGCCGCCGCAGGCGCCAAGGAATAAAAAGCTGGATAAAAGCGTGGAGAGAAGTAAAGGGGATCGAGGTGAGAGTTGCATAATGTTTACCTGTTGATCGTTATTATTAGAGGCCCACCGAAAGCTAACTTGTATACTAGGGTACCAAAAAGCAATAAGTGAGGCCAGCTTGTTGTCAAGGAAACCACAAGCTAACGAAAAGCTCCCTAAACTACAAGGGCGGAAATATTAAGAATGTGCGATTGGTTGGTGGGGTCGAAGCAGAAATTCACCAATAAAAAAGCCACCCGCAGGTGGCTTTGATATTACAACTCAAGATAAGGATGGCTTGGTGCGAGTTTGTCGTCAGGGCAGAGTGTTTCGAAACCCTCAAGTCAGGGATGACTTGAGGGAGCTACAAGGATGTATTCATGCGTTTTCGAAACACTCTGCCCTGACGACAAACGGACTACAGCGTCCCCAGCTGAAAACCTGATGGCTTCCAAAGTCATTTGGGCACTGAAACGAATGCGCTTAACCCTCCATCTGTTCCAACTCTTTGCCTTTGGTTTCATTCACATAACGCAGTACAAAGACCACGGAAAGCGCAGAGAACAAGGCATAAATGCTGTAAGTGCCGGCCAATCCCAGGAAAGAGGCCAGCAGGATCGGGAAAGTCAGGGTGATCACGAAGTTAGCCGCCCACTGCGCGAAACCTGCCACAGCCAAACCGGAACCGCGAATCTGGTTGGGGAACATCTCGCCCAGCATAATCCACATCACCGGGCCCCAGGACACGTTGAAGAAGATCACATACAGGTTGGCGGACACCAGCGCGAGCACGCCCATATCGTCGGACAGCATCAATTTGCCAGCCTCGTCCAGCGGAGCGCCAGCGAAAGCAAAGGCCACCAGTGCCAATGTCACTGTCATACCGGCGGAGCCGATCCACAGTAAAGGTTTGCGGCCAATCTTGTCGACCACAAAGAAGGTGATAAAGCAGGCCGCGATACTGACGGTACCGGATACCACGTTAATCAATAAGGAATCGCTTTCGGAAAAGCCGGCGGCTTGCCAGAGTACGGCGCCGTAATAGAACACGACATTGATGCCTACCAATTGCTGCAATACCGCCAAACCAATACCGACCCACATAATCGGGCGAATCTTGTTAGTGGTTTTATCAATCAGGTCTGACAGGCGGGGTTTGTGGTGGTCGGCGGCGAGTGAGGCGTTGATCTCGCGCATCTTGATGTCGCCTTCAATGGTGCCATAAAGCTTGCTCAGCACTGCTTGCGCGCGGGCTTGCTGACCGGAGGCGACCAAAAAGCGCGGGCTTTCCGGGATGGCTAGCAAGGCCAACAGAAAGATGGTGGCAGGGACGAGTTCGACCCAGAACATCCAGCGCCAGGTTTCATAACCCAGCCAGAAAACAGACAACGATGAGCCAGCGATATCCGCCAGGAAGTAATTGCTCACAAATGCCGCCGTCAAGCCGGTGATGATCGCAATCTGCTGTACAGAGCTCAGCTTGCCGCGGTAGCGTGCCAGCGCCACTTCGCTGATATATGCCGGGCACATTACGCTGGCGGCGCCGACGGCAAGGCCGCCGAGGATGCGATAAATAATGAATTCCAGCGATGAGGTGGCGATACCCGAACCCCAGGCGGACACGATAAAAAATACCGCTGCCACAATCAGGAGTGCGCGGCGGCCATGTTTGTCCGCCAGGGTGCCGGCAAAGAAGGCGCCGACGGCGCAACCCAGCAGCATGGAAGACACGCTGAAACCGGTTCCCATGGAGTCGGAATTAAACGCCGTTTGTAAACCATCGACGGTGCCATTGATGACGCCGCTGTCGAAACCGAAAAGAAAACCACCGATGGTGGCAATACAGCTGATCAGGATAATAAATGCACTATTAGCCTGGGTGGGTGTAGATGACTCGTTCATGGTGATACCTGATTATTGAAATTATCTATTTGTCTCTAGTGAAGCATGGCGATGGGCAGCCGGGCTGCGCCGTGGTGACCATAGCATATTGATGCACGGGACAACATTCCCGGCAGGTCGGGCGCGGGTGTCAAATGCCTTGCAGGACAGGCGGGTTTCATCGGGCGAGGGTCTATTGGTTGAAGTGCCTGACGATATGACGCGGTAATCTTAGCTTAATAGGGTTTTATTGACTATATGTGCTGACCAAATGCACTTTGCTCTAATGAGAAGGGGGCATTGGTCCTGTCTGGGAGCGCAAAAAGCCCTCTTGCGAGGACTTTTTGCGTGCGGGGATGATAATCAGATCTCGAAGGCAAAGCCCATCTCAGTGAGCTTCTTATAGGCGTCGTCATCGAATCGATACAGATTGGCAGCACGATGCGGGACTCCTTGTTGCTTTTCATTGCAGGGCGTCAACAGGTTCATCTTCATGATCTTGCGGCGGAAATTGGGTTTGTCCAGCTTCACATTGAGGATGGCTTCGTACAGGGATTGCAATTGCAGCAAGGTGAATTTTTCCGGCAGCAGGTTAAACCCGATCGGCTGATGGCACACCTGGTGGCGCAGGAACTTGATGCCGTGCGCAACGATTTCGGAATGGTCATAAATCAAATCCGGCAGGTTGTTAACACTGAACCAACGCGCATAGGAGGTACTCTGACCCTCAATCATCGGATAATCTTCGGCGCTGACCAGGGCGTAATAAGCAATGGTGACCACGCGGTCATTGGGAAAGCGGTCTACCCGGCCAAAGGCTTTTAACTGTTCCAGATACAGCTCTTTAACACCCGTCAATTCTTCCAGCAAACGTGATGCAGCATCGCGCAGATTCTCGTCGTAGCGAATCCAGCCACCGGGCAACGCCCATTTATCTTTATGGATGGGATCATGGTGCTTGATCAGCAGAATTTTCAGTTGGTCGTGGTCCAGGCCGAAAATCAGGTTGTCGATAGAGAGCGCCTGGATAACATTTTGGGGCGAATGTAATGGTTCGACGTGGCTGTGTTTGGGTGACGATGGAATGTGGCGGGTGGGCACGATGATAGTTCCTCATTGGTGGTATGGCGACGCACAGGCGGCGCTTGTCTCCCGATCCCTGTCCGGTACAGCAGCTCGTGCCGATACGGGCTACCAGGCAGGCAAATCTTCCCGCATTGTATAAGGCCGCCACCTAATGGTCGAGCATGAATATAAATAAGATAATTTCAGTGCCGGGGAGGCAAAATCCGTAAAGCTGTACTATATTATTCTTGTGGTCAGTAGGACAATAAGATATGATCTGCCCCATCTTGCGGTTTCCCGGCTGATGGGCAGCTAAACCTGCGTCAGTCCGATTGATCTGGGAAAATCCCATTGTCTACGGATCTGTCGTTCATCGCAAAACACACTCACAAAAGCGTCAACCAAGAGAATAAGCATGCTGTTTTTAGGTATTGATGTAGGCAGTTCCTCCGTTAAGTTATCCGTACTTGATGGGCAGAGCGGCAAAAGTCTCGGCTCGATCTCGCATCCCGAGAGCGAATTAGCGATCCAGAGTCCGCGGGCCGGTTGGGCCGAACAGGATCCGGCGGTCTGGTGGGACTGTGTCAAACAAGGCTGCCGCCGTTTGTTTGCCAGCGACAAGATTGATCCTTCGCGCATCAGCGCTATCGGCATTTCTTATCAAATGCACGGGCTGGTGTTGGTGGATGCTCAACAACAGGTGCTGCGCCCGGCAATTATCTGGTGTGACAGTCGCGCTGTGGCTAATGGTAACCAGGCGTTGCAGGAGCTCGGTCAGGGTTATTGCTTTGATCACCTGTTAAATTCGCCCGGTAATTTCACCGCCGCCAAATTGCGCTGGGTTCAGGAGAATGAACCGGATACCTTTGCGCGCGTGCACAAGATGATGTTGCCGGGTGACTACATTGCGATGAAGTTAACCGGTGAAATTACCACCACGGCTTCCGGCCTGTCGGAAGGTACCTTATGGGATTTCCAGAACAAATCCGTAGCGACACGGTTGTTGGAACATTGGCAGATTTCTACCGACGTTATCCCCACGCTTGTGCCATCTTTTGGTGAGCAGGGTATCGTCAATGCCGCAGCGGCGGATGAACTGGGGATTCGCGCCGGTACCCGCGTCAGTTATCGCGGTGGTGACCAGCCGAACAATGCTTTCAGTCTTAATGTGCTGCAACCCGGTGAAGTAGCCGCCACAGCGGGAACTTCCGGGGTAATCTATGGTGTAACAGATAAACCCGCCGCCGATCTGGAGTCGCGGGTCAACACTTTTTTGCACGTTACCAATAGCGATGAAAAGCCGCGCAACGGCGTGCTGGTCTGTGTGAACGGCACCGGCCGTTTGTACAGCTGGTTGCGCCAGACATTAAATGCCACCGGTCAATCGGTTTCCTATGCGCAGTTAAACGCCTTGGCAGCGGATATTCCCGTAGGCAGCGACGGTTTGATCTTCCATCCATTTGGTAATGGTGCCGAGCGTATTTATCAAAATAAAAATCTGGGTGCGCAATTGCGCAACCTGGATTTCAATCGCCATGGTTTGGGTCACATGGTGCGCGCAGCGCAAGAAGGCATCGTCTTTTCGCTCAACCAGGGTTTCGATGTGTTAAAAGCCCTGGGTGGTCGTTGTGAAGTTGTGCGTGCTGCCAAAGGCAATATGTTCCTGAGCGATGTCTTTACTCAGGCATTTGCCAATACCACGCAAGCGGCAGTTGAGTTGTTTGAAACCGATGGTGCAGAAGGAGCCGCTCGCGCAGCCGCGTTGGGCAGTGGCTTTTATGCAACACAAGCAGATGCATTCAATGGTCTGCAACGCGTTGGTGTGGTCGAGCCGGATAAAGCGCTGTTTGCGCAATATCAGGATGCTTATCAACAGTGGGCAGCGTTGTTACCCGTGTAAGCAATCGCAAGGCCGTTTTATTTTTTAATTTTTTACCGATGATCATTGTCCTTAGCATTGTCCGCTTGCAGGCGTGATCAACATTGACATCCATGAGGTTGGTTACTATGAGCATTGTGTTGGGTAGCAAAGAATATTTCCCGGGTATCGGCAAGATCGGCTACGAAGGTCCGGATTCTGATAATCCGCTCGCGTTTAAATATTACGACGAGAACCGTGTCGTTGCCGGCAAGACCATGAAAGAACATTTCCGTTTTGCGGTATGTTACTGGCACACCTTCTGCGGCGCCGGTCACGACCCTTTCGGCCCGGGCCCATTTCATTTCCCCTGGGCAAATACCGCCGATGCCGTAGGCCGCGCGCGCGAAAAAATGGATGCGGCGTTTGAGTTTATTACCAAGCTGGGCGTGCCCTACTACTGCTTCCACGATATCGACCTGATCGACGAAGGCAACACCCGTGCAGAAACCTCCAAGCGTCTGCAGACCATTGTTGAATATGCGAAAGAAAAACAAAAAGCGTCTGGCGTAAAACTGCTGTGGGGCACGGCTAACCTGTTCACCAATCCGCGCTACATGAACGGTGCGTCAACCAACCCGGATTTCAATACCGTTGCCTATGCCGGCGCACAATTGAAAGACGCGCTGGATGCAACCATCGCCCTTGATGGTGAAAACTACGTGTTCTGGGGTGGCCGTGAGGGTTATATGAGCCTGATCAATACCGACATGAAGCGCGAACAGGAACACATGGCGCGCTTCCTGACCATGGCACGTGACTATGCGCGCGGCCAGGGCTTTAAAGGTACTTTCTTTATCGAACCCAAGCCCATGGAGCCGTCCAAGCATCAATACGATTTTGATGCGGCGACAGTGATCGGTTTCCTGCGTCACCACGGTCTGGATAAAGATTTCAAATTAAACCTGGAAACCAACCACGCTACCCTCGCAGGTCATACGATGGACCACGATATGCAAGTGGCTGCTGATGCCGGCATGTTGGGTAGTATGGACGCTAACCGCGGCGACTATCAAAACGCCTGGGATACTGATCAGTTCCCCAACAATATCAATGAAACTGTCGACATGATGCTGGTGTTGCTGCGCAGCGGCGGCTTCCAGGGCGGCGGTGTGAACTTCGATGCGAAAGCCCGTCGTAACTCCACCGATTTTGTGGATCGTTTCTACGGTCACATTGGCGGCATGGACACCTTTGCGCGCGCATTGATTATCGCAGACGATTTGTTGCAAAAATCACCGCTGGAAAAAATGCGCAAAGAACGTTATGCCAGCTTCGATAGCGGTAATGGTGCATTGTTTGAAACTGGTGATATGACTCTTGCACAACTGGCCGATATTGGTAACAAGGTTGGTGAGCCGGCGCAGATCAGTGGCCAGCAAGAACTCTACGAAAATATCGTTAATCGTTATATTCGTTAATTACTGATTTTATGTAGCCCCCGATTGCCGGTCATCCAGCACCAATGGATGACCGGCATTTTTTTATCCGTGTTATTTTTATCGTGTTAACTATCCTTAATAAGACCTTCACCCATGTTGCGGCGATGTGCCGTCGTCGAACAATAACAAAAACCGGCTTGGGATTATTGCTATGAAAACTGTCCGCGCAACATTCAATCAGCTCGTGCTAATGGCCGGGGTATGCCTCAGTTTATCCGCATCCGGTGCCCCGGCTGACCAGCCGCTTTACAAAGACAAAACCCAATCCATTGATGCGCGCGTCAATGACTTGATCAAACGCATGACTCTGGAAGAGAAAGTGGCACAGTTGCAAGCTGTGTGGATCAAGCGTCAGGAGTTGGAAACCGAATCCGGCGTCTTTACGCCGACAAAAGCAAAAGACATCCTTGGGTTGGGGATTGGTCAGATAGCGCGTCCTTCAGAAAATAAAGCGCCGGTTTCGCCCAACAAAACGCCCGAACAAACGGTGGTGTTTGTCAATGCGGCACAGCGGTGGTTGATAGAAAATACGCGCCTGGGTATCCCTGCCATCTTCCACGAAGAAGCCTTGCACGGACACGCGGGGCGCGATGCCACCAGTTTTCCCCAGGCTATCGCCCTGGCCAGTACCTGGGACCCGCAACTTGTTGAAGACATTTACCGGATATCCGCTCAGGAAATGCGCCGGCGCGGTGGTACTCAAGCATTAACACCCATCCTTGATGTGGCACGCGATCCGCGTTGGGGGCGCATTGAAGAAACCATGGGCGAAGACCCTTACCTGGTGGCAGCCCTGGGGGTTGCCAGTGTTAAAGGTTTCCAGGGCAATGAACCGGGACGTATTGGTGATGATCGTGTTATCGCCACCCTTAAGCATCTTGCGGGGCACGGAGAGCCTGTAGGCGGTTTGAATACTGCACCGGCGCCGGTGGGCGAACGGCTATTGCGTGAAATTTTTCTGTTTCCGTTTGAAGCAGCGGTGAAACTCGGCGGCGCGCGCAGTGTGATGGCTTCCTACAATGAAATCGATGGTGTGCCGTCTCATGCGAATGGCAAATTGCTCAACGATATCTTGCGCGGCGAATGGGGATTTAAAGGCACTCTGGTGAGCGATTACTTCGCGATTAAGGAATTGGTGTCGCGTCATCAGCTATCCGATAATCTGGCAGATGCCGCTATGCTTGCATTGAATGCCGGTGTCGATGTAGAGATGCCCGATGGCGAAACCTTTCCGTTGTTGGTGCAATTAGTTAAGGATGGCAAGCTCGACGAAGCCGTCATCAATCAAGCTGTTGCCCGCGTATTGCATGAAAAATTTTTATTGGGTTTATTTGAAACTCCCTACACTGATCCGGCGGGTGTTGAAGCATTTATTGGCAACGACCAACACCGTCAGGTCGCGCAACTGGCGGCGGAGAAAGCGGTGGTGTTATTAAAAAATGACAACAACCTGCTTCCCCTGAATATCAATAAGCTGAAATCCATTGCGCTGATTGGCCCCCATATTGATGAAGTCTTGCTCGGTGGTTATAGCGACGTACCCAAGCAGACGGTCAGCATTTTACAGGGGCTGGAGGAGTATCTGGATGGCAGGATTACCCTGCGTCACGCACAAGGCACTTTGCTAACGCGGAATACCTGGCAGGCGGGCGCCGACTCAATTGCGGCTAATTCGTTTTCCAAAGAACGCTGGCATACCGATGAAGTCGTGTTGGCTACGCCGGAAGACACGAAGGGGATGATTAAAAAAGCCGTGGCTGCGGCACGAAAAAGTGATGTGGCTATTGTGGTGGTCGGCGATAACGAAGCAACCTCGCGCGAAGCCTGGGCGGAAACCCACCTCGGTGATCGCACCAGTCTTGACTTGGTGGGTGAACAACAGGCGTTGGTCGATGCGGTATTGGCGACCGGTAAGCCGACAGTTGTGCTGCTGATTAATGGCCGGCCACTGTCCATCAGCAAAATCGCGCAGCAGGCGCCGGCGATTATCGAAGGCTGGTACCTTGGCCAAGAGACCGGTCATGCCATTGCGCGGGTTCTGTTTGGCGATGTAAATCCCGGCGGCAAATTGCCTGTCAGTATTCCCCGCTCGGTCGGGCATATTCCGGCTTATTACAATCACAAACCATCCGCCAAGCGCGGTTACGCGTTTACCGAAACCAGCGCGCTTTATCCCTTTGGGCATGGCTTGAGTTACACCCAATTTACTTACAGTAATTTCCAGGTGAGCAAAACCTCGGCCAAGGCCGGTGATGTGGTAGATATCCGCATGACCCTGACTAACAGCGGTTCGCGCGACGGTGACGAAGTGGTGCAATTATATATACGCGATCCGATTGCAAGCCTGACGCGACCCGTCAAGGAATTAAAAGGTTTTCAGCGTGTGCATGTAAAAGCAAAAGAGAGTGTGACCCTGACCTTTTCGCTGGCGGTGAATCAGCTGGGTTTTTATGATCAAGAGATGCGTTATATTGTTGAGCCGGGCAAGATTGAATTGATGCTTGGCAGTTCTTCTACTGATATCCGTCTCAATGGCGAGTTTACCATCGCGGGGAAGACAGTGGATGTCAGTGATAACAAGGCCTATTTAAGTGCGTCGACTGTGTCGGTTCCTTAAGCGGGTTTTTACAGCAGGATGAATCAGGTTTGTTATCAGAAATGGGGTTTTCCTTTTTGATAACAAACCTGATTTAATAACAAACCTGGTCGAAAGTCGGGAAAAAAATTAACGAGTTATCGTTAAAACGCCGGTGCCGATTGATAAAGGCTTTTGTCGATCCGGTATTTGCGAATCAACTTCCCGAGCGCGCGTCGTTCTTTTCCGGCAATACGCGCAGCTGCTGATACATTTCCTTCTGTTATCGACAATACCTGCTTGAGGTATTGTTCTTCAAATTGTGTTATCACCTCGGCCTTGGCATCCTGAAAGCTGAGCTGGGGATTGATAGAGTGAAGCATATGCTCAGCTTTGTGCACTTCGCTCTCTGGCGATTTTCCTGTTAAAGCCGAATTGTCTTCTACTGCTGCATGTTTTGTTAATCCCGATTTTTTTTCTAAGCGTGAATGCGTTTCAAACAATGCATCGCCCGGTGGCATCCCGGCAGGCGCAGTCAGTAACGTCTCGGGGGACAGCAAAAACGCACGCAGCAGGGTATTTTCCAGCTCGCGAACGTTGCCGGGCCAGGTTTGCTGCATCAGATAATGAATGAACTGGCCGGATAACTGTTTAGGGGCAGCGCGGTACTCCTCAGAAAATTTATGAAGTAACGCTCTGGCAATCAGCGGAATATCATCCTTCCGCGCGCGCAGCGACGGCATAAAAACCGTCAGTACATTAAGTCGATAAAACAAATCCTCGCGGAATAATTTCTCTTCCACGCGTTGCGAGAGATCGGCATTGGTGGCAGCCAGAATGCGTACATCGGCTTGACGGGTGTCACGTCCGCCGAGCGGGCGGTACTCGCGCGTCTGCAAGAAACGTAACAAAGCTGCTTGTGCCTTGGGCGTCAGGCTATCGACTTCATCGAGAAATAGAGTGCCGCCATTAGCCAAGGCAACCAAACCGGCCTGACTGCTTTTGGCATCGGTAAAGGCGCCTTTCTCATGGCCAAAGAGTTCGCTTTCAAATAGCTCATCAGGGATAGCCGCGCAATTAAGCGGTATAAAACCGCACTCGCGCCGCTCGCTTAAATAATGCATTGCCCGTGCTGCATTTTCTTTTCCCGTTCCTGTTTCGCCGCGGATTAATACCGGCGCATGGCACTGGGCGATCTTCTGAATTAATTGAAGCGTATCGACAAATGTCGGTGAATGGCCGACAAGATTCAGGCCGGTAAACGTCTGCAGCAAGCGGATTTTTTCCTGTGAGGCCTGGTGCGAATTGTCAGTCGTGGAATGATGATTGTGGTCGTTATCACCACAAGAGATAACAGAGGTGCTGTTCATAGTGAGCTTCCCATTGTCCTTGTTAACAGATCACTACCGGTGATGTCTTATCGTTTTACATCAACAACCGTCCTGATGACTCCATCCATTCATATCAACGTCTATACATTTTTTAACACCGGGTTGATAAAGCTAACACAGGGCAAGTCAAAATCAAGTTGGGGCAAGGGGAAGAGGTGCCAATATTTTATAAATATGCTTTCGTCAAGCGTGCCGCTTTTTATTTCATTCTGATTCGTTCTATATGCAATGCATATCAATTTTCCCTGCTCCGCACATTTTTTATTTTATGGGTGTAAAAGAACCCACCTGCGCAAGCCAGTTAAATACCAATATGAAGATGGTGTGACAGTGCGCAGCAACAGGCCTGCGGGTTAATGTCGACCCACCTGTTATGGTTTCTGTTAGAAAAAGTATTGCCTGATCAATCGATTAGCCAATAAAACCGTACTGGTATAAATGTTGCTCAACGCTATTTGCTGCACTAATGGTGTGCGTGGTCTGTGTGTATTTTTTTCTAATCTCTATTAACAGGGAGCGGCGAGTTGAAGGTAAATGATGAGGAGGAACCGGACATTCAATCCCTGGCTGAAGAAATTGCCCGCTATCTGCAGGGGCGCGAGCAGGTTGCGGATACGCTGGATGGCATCCTGCAATGGTGGATTTTGCGGCAGCGCCTGCACGAAGAGCGTCGCAGGGTTGAGCGTGCTATGGCATACCTTCATCAACAGGGAACAATCAGTATAAGAACCCTGCCCGACGGTCGCCTGTTGTATATCGGTCGTCCCTCCGCAACAGATAAGCCCCACCTGGATTCCTGATCTCGCCCGTCGCTAAATTGTCTTATTCATTGATTAGTATCCCGCGGTCGAATGATCGGTATTGGCCGGTCAGCCGTTTTTTGACGTGGGGTAATGAGGTCATGTTTTTCGGTAGATCATTTAAGCGGTTTTGCAGCGCAGGGTTTGGGTTGCTGCTATTGATGTTGTCCGGAATGGTGCATGCAGAGCCTTTATTGAATGGTATTGCCCTGCATAAGGAATTGGGGCGCGATCAATTCTGGGGAGCGCTGTATACCGAGTTGTTAAGCAGCGATGCCGAGGTGCTGGTTACCAGTCCTGTTGCCAAGCGAATGGAATTAAAAATCCTCGCACCGGAAGGCATGACGCTGCGCCGTTTCAGTCGGATGTGGATTGAAGGTGCGGCGATCAACAACTCCTCTGCCGTGCTCATGGCGCAGGCCGACAACATGGTTCTCTTTGACGGCTTGTTTGGCGGACGCTTTGAAACCAACGATCACATTGTGCTCAGTGTGGTGCCGGGTCAGGGGATGGATGTGATAGTGAACAACACCTTGCTCGGCAATATTCCCGATGATAATTTTTTTGCACTCTTGTTACGTTCATGGTTGGGGCGCGTGCCCTTGTCATCTACCTACCGTGATGACCTGTTGTTGATGGGCGATATCAATCCCGATTTGCGCCATCGCTATTTGCACCTTGAGCCGCGCTTAAGCCGTATCGCGGTAGTGGAAAATTGGCTGAAAAAATCAACGGACTCCGCGGAGGAATCGGAAGTTACCGTAGCAGCGGCACCTGTGCCGGCACCAGCGGCCAAGCCGGAAGCGGAGAATAAACCGCGCCTGGAAAAGCCTGCGCCGATTCCGGTTCCGGCACCGATCGTTGTCGCCAGCGCACCGCCGGCACCGGTAAAATCTGAGCCTGTAAAAAAAGCAGCGGCGACAATAGCGGCGGAAAAAGATGGCGCAGAAGAAGAACGTGCAGCGATAACATCGCAAACCCTGCTGGCGCGCCAGTTTTACATCTCCGAAGTGTTGGGCACCATCTATGCCCGTGTCAGTTATCCGCGGCGCGCGCAACAATTGCAACAAGCCGGCAGCGTGAAATTTAATCTGGTGATTGATGACCAGGGAAATATTAAATCGTTAAAGCCGATCGAAACCTCTGACTATGTGTTGCTGAATAAAGCGGCGGAAGAGGCGGTCAAAGATGCAGCGCCTTTCCCACCCTTGCCTGAGGTACTCGCCAGTAGCGAGTTGGAGTTGTTTGTGCCGATAAAATTTTCGCTCGGGAATCCGTCCTGATAAAACGCTCACCGGGCCAGATTACGCAACACATAATGCAGGATGCCGCCGTTCTGGAAATAGGCGAATTCATTCGGCGTATCGATACGCACATGGGCAATAAATTGAATGGGTTCGCCACCGTCTTTGTGTGCGGTCACAATTAATTCGCGGGTGTCCGGATGCACTATTGGAATGTCAAAGATTTCTGTTCCTGTCAGCCCGAGCGAGGCTGCGGAATCACCGCTTTTAAATTGCAGCGGCAAGATACCCATCCCCACCAGGTTAGAGCGGTGGATGCGTTCATAACTTTGCGCAATCACCGCCTTCACACCCAACAAGGCCGGACCTTTTGCCGCCCAGTCGCGCGATGAACCGGAGCCATATTCTTTACCCGCCAATACGATCAGCGGCGTCTTATTCTGGCGGTACAACTCGGCGGCGTCATAGATGCTCATCACTTTCTGTTCAGGCAGATAGGTCGTCCAGCTTCCTTCAGTACCTGGGGCTATCTGGTTTTTCAGACGGACATTCGCGAAGGTGCCGCGCATCATCACTTCATGGTTGCCCCGACGCGAGCCATAGGAATTGAAATCGTCCGGCTGCACACCTTGTTGTTGCAGGTACACGCCGGCCGGACTGTCGGGCATGATGGCGCCAGCGGGTGAGATATGGTCGGTGGTGATACTGTCGCCCACCATGACCAGGCAGCGGGCTTTTTCAATCGCTTTAACCGCATCAGCCTCGGCGGTGATGCCTTCAAAGAACGGCGGCTTGCGCACATAGTCGGACTCGGGCCAGGCGTACAGCTCGCTCTCGGTAATGGGTAGTGCATTCCAGTTCTCGTCACCCCGATAAACGTCGGCATATTTGCTGGCAAACATGGAGGGGTCGAGATGGCTGGCGATGCTGGCTTGAATCTCCGCATTGCTCGGCCAGATGTCCTTCAGGAACACCGGCTGGCCATCGCTGCCGGTGCCCAGCGGTTCTCCATAGAGATCGATATCCATCGTGCCGGCCAACGCATAGGCCACCACCAGTGGCGGCGACGCCAGGTAGTTGGTGCGGACTTCGGCATGAATCCGGCCTTCAAAATTACGGTTGCCGGACAACACCGAGGCCACCATCAGGTCGCCCTGGCGGATTGCAGACGAAATCTCATCCGGCAAGGGGCCGGAGTTGCCGATACAGGTGGTACAGCCATAGCCCACCAGATAAAACCCCAAAGCCTCCAGGTCCGCCAGTAAACCGGCTTTGCTCAGGTAATCGGTCACCACTTGTGAGCCGGGCGCCAGGCTGGTCTTGACCCAGGGCTTGCTGCGCAGGCCGAGGGCACGTGCCTTGCGGGCCACCAAACCAGCAGCCATCAGCACCGCCGGGTTGGAGGTATTGGTGCAACTGGTGATGGCGGCGATCACGACCGCCCCGTGTTTCAGGCTGAAATGCTCACCGCGATAACTGACGGGCACATCCCCCGGTTGCTCCGCTGATTGATTGCCCACAGCGGTTGCACCGCCTTCATCGGCAAATTTATCCAGGGTCGTGGTCTTGATCAGCGTGTCGCGCTGGGCCTGGAATTCTCCCAGGGTTTTGCCGAAGCTGGCTTTGCTCTCGCTCAACGAGATGCGATCCTGCGGGCGTTTGGGTCCAGCGAGAGACGGGACGACATCGGCGAGATCGAGGGTCAGCAAGTCACTGTAATGCGCTTCCGGGCTGTTGTCGTCATGCCAGAGGCCCATGGCTTTCATGTAGGCCTCGGTGAGGCGCAATTGGTTTTCGCTGCGGCCAGTGAAGCGCAGGTAATCCAGGGTTTGCTGGTCGACCGGAAAGATGCCGCAGGTTGCGCCATACTCCGGCGCCATGTTGCCGATGGTGGCGCGGTCGGCGAGAGAGAGGTGTTTAAGGCCGGGGCCGAAGAATTCCACAAATTTACCCACCACGCCGAGCTTGCGTAGCATCTGCGTGACGGTCAGCACCAGATCGGTAGCGGTGGCGCCTTCCGGTAACTGGCCCGTCAGTTTGAAGCCCACGACCTGGGGAATCAGCATGGAGATTGGCTGGCCGAGCATCGCGGCCTCGGCTTCAATACCGCCCACGCCCCAGCCCAGCACGCCCAGGCCATTGATCATTGTGGTGTGGGAATCAGTGCCTACCAGGGTATCCGGGTAGGCTTCGGCCTGGTCGGTGGTTTCATTGGCAAATACACAGCGCGCCAGATATTCCAGGTTCACCTGATGGACGATGCCGGTGCCCGGCGGCACCACTTTAAAATTGGAGAAGGCTTTCTGACCCCAGCGCAGGAACTGATAGCGCTCGCGGTTGCGCTCGATTTCAACGGCGGTGTTTTTGGCGAAGGCGTCTTCAGAGCCAAAGAAATCCACCATCACCGAGTGGTCGATCACCAGTTCAACCGGTGAGAGGGGATTGATCTGCTGCGCATTACCACCCAGTTCTGTCACGGCGTCGCGCATTGCGGCGAGGTCCACAATAGCAGGCACGCCGGTGAAATCCTGCAAGATAACCCGCGCCGGCACGAAGGCAATTTCCTGGGTGGGTTCCGCCGTCGGGTCCCAGTTGGCCAGCGCCTTGATATCGTCATCGGTCACAAAATTGGTGTTGGCATGGCGCAATAAATTCTCCAACAAAATCTTGAGCGAGAACGGCAGCTTGTCTACCGGGTAATGTTGTTGCACCTTGCTGAAGGGATAGATGCGATAGGATTTGTCGCCCACGTGGAGTGTGTCGGTTGCTTGAAAAGATGAAGTCATGACAGCCTCTTTCTCATTGGGTGTTTTTACGACGGGAAGCTTAATGAAGAATGGTAAAGAATAAATGACCGGTATGAACAGTGCGGCCGGCCTGTTGTGTTAGTTAGAGCGCAATTGTGCCGTTTGTTTCACCTTCGTCCTGCACAAAGCACATCGCAATCGCGGCGAATAACATAAAAGCGCCGGCCAGCACCATCGCGTAAATCGTCTGTCCGCCAAATAGTGTGCTGACAATCAATGCCAGCACACTGGATGCCAGGATTTGCGGGATCACAATAAAAAAATTGAACAGGCCCGCATAGACGCCCATTTTTTCCGGCGGTAATGAGCAGGAGAGGATCGCATAAGGCATGGACAATATGGATGCCCAGGCAAATCCCATGGCCACCATAGACAACAGCAACCAGCGCGGATCGCTGATCCAGATAAACGATATCAGAGCCAGTGCGCCCAAACACAAATTCACCACATGTGTCACTTTGCGATTACTGCAGCGTACCATCATGGGAATGGCAATCGCAGCCAGCGCCGCAAATCCATTATAGGTCGCAAAGAGTACGCCCACCCAATCCGCGCCGGTGTTGTAGAGCAGGCTGGTGGTATCCGTTGCACCATAATGAAATGACGTGACAGCAGCCGTGCCGTAAATCCACATCGAAAATAAGGCAAACCAGGTAAGGAATTGCACCACTGCCAGTTGCTGCATGGTCCTGGGCATGCGCAATAAATCCTGGGTAACCTGATACAGACCGTTATCGGTTCGCCCATGTTTGCGCAACAGGCCAGCCGTGATTTGGATCGCCCCGAAGAGTGCCAGCCCACCCACCAGGACATACAGTTTTTCATCGAGTTGTCCGGCGGAAATAATCAGCACGCCGAGACAACCGGTAACAAGAAACCACGCCCCGCCGCGAAAAAATTTTATCCGCGTATCAACACGCACTTGCATTGCTCGACGAACAAGGTGGCGTTCCCTGAACGCTGCCAATTGTTCGGGACTGTATTCTGGTGTTGAGTAAATAGCCCAGGCGATAGAGGCGAGCATGATGCCACCGCCGATATAAAACGCATAAATCACCGAAGGCGGTACGGCACCTTCATTGGCCACATTGGTAACACCAAAACCATTGGTCAGTATCCAGGGCAAGGCGGAAGCGACTACGGCGCTGACACCGATAAAAAAACTCTGCATGGAAAAACCGCTGGAGCGTTGTTCTTCCGGCAACATATCGCCCACCAGGGCAATAGACGGCCCTAGCGCAATATTGAGCGAGGCATCCATGATCCACAACATCCCGGCGGCGATCCACAGCGTCGGCGAGTTGGGCATCACAAACAATGCCAGGCTGGCCAGCAGCGCGCCGCACAACAGATAAGGGCGGCGGCGCCCAAGTCGGCCCCAGGTTTTATCACTCATGTAGCCGATGACGGGTTGGATCAATAATCCGGTGATGGGTGCGGCCACCCACAGGATTGGAATATCGTCGATGGAGGCACCGAGGATTTGAAAAATGCGGCTGACATTGGCGTTTTGCAATGCAAAACCAAACTGGATACCAATAAAGCCAAAGCACATATTCCAGATTTGCCAGAATGTCAGGTGTGGCTTGTGGGTCATAACTTTTTTTCTTGTTGTCTTTTTTGTTATCGCGCGGCGCAATATAGCACTCTGCCTGAGTGAGAGAAAGCATGTCATCAATGCCGCCACTGACCAGTCGGTTGCGCGCCGGGGAAACCTTTCAGCTTCGCTATTGCCATAACCTGTAGCAGTAACCGGTAACCGGTAACCGGTAAAAATTCACCTATACTTAATAGCGCTGATGAAGATCTGTTTCGCACGCTGCGAAGAAGTAAGATTAAATGCGTCAATATGGAGGCTGTTATGGAAAAGACATCCAAAGCTGATGTGGTCGACAGGCAACAAACCATGCTTAAAGAAGAACAGCAGGAAACTGCGCGTGAACTGGCCGATCTGATGCGCCTTGCGCAAGAAATGGGGCGTCGCCTGGCGAATGAGACCCATGGTGAATTATACGATGATGTGCGGTTTCTGAATGAACTCCTGCACCAAACCCGTATCAAGGCGGATGCCATCAAAGAGCGGCTGGTCTACAACGGGCCGCGCTGATCTTGTGTTGATGTTGCGGATGATGGCGCGATAGGCTCCTACGGCGGTAGGCCGATTTCCCTGCATTTTTGTCCGCATGATGCTGCCTTGCATTTCATATGCCTATAAGTTCTTGCGCGTATTTTTTTGTCACTTTTCTGTCACATTGCCAGCGATTTTAATCACATCACCCATTCTGCGCCTGCGTTGTTGGTAAAGCATCATTATCCCGTGATAACCTCCCCCGCGTGTTGCATCAAGCGCGATAAATCTAGCGCATGAAAATTCCTGGATATGAAAACGGGGCTCCAGTCGGTGAGTAAAAAATCTGTATTGTCTGCAAACAAAGCTGATCGTCACGAACTCTACCAACGCAGTGTGCAAGCGGCTGATGTGGAAGTGGCCTTTATTGATAAAGCCTTTAAAAAATACCGCAAACGTAAAGCGTATAGCATGCGTGAAGATTTTTGCGGGACGGCGCTGTTAAGTTGCACCTGGGCTGCCAGCCATAAGCAGCGCCATGCTACCGGTGTAGATATTGATCCGAATGTTCTGGCCTGGGGGCGGCAACATAATCTTGTTCCCCTCGGGAGCGCGAGTGAACGGGTCACGCTGTTGCAGCAGGATGTACGTTTACCGCCGGAACAAAAATTTGATCTTATCAATGCGTTTAATTTCAGCTACTGGATCTTTAAGGACCGCGTCACCCTGCGCGATTATTTTTCCAGCGTGAGACATTCGCTGGTGGACGATGGGGTGTTTATGCTCGACCTGTACGGCGGCTGGGAAGCGCACCAGGCGGTGCGTACCAAACGTGCTATCGGGCAGGGCTGCAAATACGTGTGGGATCAGGGCGAAGTCGATCCCATTACCCACGATGTGGTGAACCACATTCATTTTGAATTTAAAGATGGCTCGCGCCTGAAGAAAGCCTTTACCTATGAATGGCGCTTCTGGACGCTGACAGAAGTGCGTGAGGTGTTGCTCGAAGCAGGCTTCACTGATGTTATCGTGTACTGGCAGGATGAAGGTGATTATGTTATCCGCAACACCAGTGAAAACCAGCCATTATGGCTGGTGTATCTGGTGGCTCTGGCGTAGCAGCGTTTACTGACCCAGACGCTCCCACTGACCATTCCTTTTACAAAAGGTGTAGTGCCCATCCATGGTGCCGCCTTTAGCGTTGATGATGCTGATCGCCAACTCACGACAAAAATTACCCTCATGTGATAACACGCTGACTGGTACAACGACACCGGCGTTTTTACTTGCCGGATTAAACCACGAAGCGGGCAGTCGATTATCGCGTGCGGATTCCAGTACTTCCTTGACGGTGTTTTCCAGTAGTGCCCAATCACTGTCGGTGGTTTGCCGCATTAAGGAGTCGCTGACTTGCCAGTGGCCCTCGCCGTCTTTGCAGATATCAAAGCGGTAGTGTTCAGCGCGACGTTGATCGGCGGTAAATTTAAACAGCGTGCGCCGGCATTCCCGCGCGGCTTCCATAAATGATAATTTGGGTAGTATCTGCACCTGGATCTTATTGTTTGCTGAATGCCAGCGAATAATTTTCTGGTCAGGTGTTCTGTTGAGTACTTGTGTCACCTCCTGCTTGAGTGAGGTGATGTCCTCGTCAGTCAATTGCTGCAACAGGGAGTTTTTGAGGAAACTGACATTAGCTGCCTGGGCGCTCCAGGATAACCCAAGCAGCACCAGACACAGGGTACTCAATACGCTCGCCGTTTTTTTCATGGGGCTCTTCCTTTTCCTGAAGAAAATTATTTTTTACGCTGGGGAAACTCGCGCAGTAAATCTGCAACCGTTGCGCGAATCGGTTCTTTGGGACGCATCAGTGCTTCTTCTGTCAAACGCCCCTGGGCATCACCCTGCCAGATTAACTGGCGTTTTTTTGCATCAATAATATCAATGCGCGCGGCACCCTTACGTTCGATAAATACCTGCGTATGTTCCTGCGTGGCGGGCATGCCGCGATAGAGCTCCTGCGAATGGCTGTAGTAACCACCCTCGGTCACCCGCGCCGGTTCAGCGCTGCCCATCTCCTTTAATAAATTCTGGATGTTGACCTGGTAATTAATCAGCAGGTCCGGTTTTTCTTCGCTGTAGGTATAGCCCCGCGCATCCATTTGCTCGCGGATGGCATGGATAAAATGCTGGGCAATCTCATTGTCCGGTGTTGCAGCACGGCTACTTTTTAACAGGGCGTAGGTCCGGTATTTGGAAAAATTTACCGAGTCGTCTTTGCGGGTTTCAATACGCGGCCCGGTTTGTTGGCAGGCGCTCAGGAATAGTAAAACTGTGGTGATACTCAAAAATGACAAGAGGGAAGGGAATAGGGCGCGCATCATGATAGTTCCTTTGATAAATAACTACTGTGGCGCAAAACCTCCCTCGGCTCAGTTGTCTCGATCACATACCTGTTATCTTCAGCCGCAGCGCGTAACCCATTGAGTCTTGTCCAGTATCTTGCCGAGCGCAAGTGGCCGTGAGTGTTAAACCCGCAGGCTTTGCATAAATGTCACAAGAATCAACAGCGGGCAGATGATGCGTACATAAAAGGGCCAGATGCGCCAGAAGATGCCCTGCCGCTCTATACCTTGCTGCGCGGCCAAGGCCTGGATTTTTTTATCGCGATGCCACACCCAACCGGCAAATAAACACAGCGCCAACCCCAACAAGGGCTGGCTGAATTCCGTCGTAAAGGACACGACACCGTCGAACAGCGCGGCAAAATTCATCACGATGATGGCACTGATCAGAAAAATAATACCGCCGATCATCATCGTCACCCGCGTGCGCGGCGCGCCACTTTTTTCCGTCACGACGGACACGGGCGCTTCCAGCATTGAGATAGACGAGGTGAGCGCGGCGATGGTCATCAGCGCAAAGAAGGTCATCGCCAACCACACGCCGGCGTTGCCCATGTTGTCGAACAGGCTGGGCAATACTTGCAAGACCAATCCCGGCCCCGCAAGTAATTCGCCCGCCGCGCCGTAGATGGCGATGCCCTGTGCCTGCGCGACGTACATCGCGGGAATAATCAACAAGCCCGCCACAAATGCAAAGCTGGTATCGAGCAAGGTCAGGGTCGCGCCGATGTGCGGTAATTTGTCCTGCCGGTCTCTTTCCGAGAGGGCGCGGCCGAGATAGGAGCCGTAGACCAACATGGTCCCTACGCCTAATGACAGCGAAAAAAACGCCTGCCCCATCGCACTCAATAACAAAGACGGATCAAGGACCCGTGAAAAATCCGGCAATAAATATACGCGCAATCCCTCTGCAGCGCCGGGCTGGTTCAGCACATAAACAATCAACGCCAACAATAAAATCGCCAGGGTCGGCATCAGCCGCGTTGACCAGGCTTCAATGCCCTGGCTTACACCGCGCGCAACAATCCACACGGTCATCAGCGAAAATACAAAACAGGCGGACAGGTCGCGCACCAGCCCGCTTTGCGCCAGCCAGCCTGCCCCTGCCTCAAAGCCCAGGAGTTGCATCAACGGCGCGGCAAATTTGGCAAGAATCCAGCCAGCGACAATGGCATAAAAACTCAGGATCAAACTCACCACCAGCACACCGTAATAACCCACCATGCCGCCGACGCGACGTAACAGCGGGCGATCGCTCAAGGTACTCAAGGCGGTAACGATATTGGCGTTGCTGTGGCGGCCGATAATCAGCTCGGCCATCAGGGCGGGGTAGGCTAATAAAAACGCGAGAATGAAATAGGCGAGGACAAAGGCACCGCCGCCGTTACTGGCCGCCTGGGTGGGAAAGCCCCAGATATTTCCCAGCCCGATGGCGGAGCCGGCGGCGGCCATCAAAAATCCAAAACGGGACGTGAAATGTCCGCGAGCGTGTGCCATAAGGAGGTTCCCTATCATTCTGTACCGGTCGTTCTGCACAAATCGTTCAGCGCAGGTCGGTTTGTACAGAGTAGGCCGCGCAGAACGCCAGCGGCCCCGTCGTTATTCTTTATTGCCCGCCTGGAATATACGTTGTTTTTGGCGCGCCCAATCGCGATTTTTTTCAGTTTCGCGTTTATCGTGCAACTGCTTACCTTTGGCGATGGCGATTTCGCACTTGATCAGGTGCGCCTTCCAATAAAGCGCTGTGGCCACCACGGTATAACCTTTTTGTTCGATGGCGTCCTGCAAGCGCGTTAGTTCGCGGCGGTTCAACAATAATTTGCGCGTGCGCAGCGGGTCGGTAACGAAATGGGTGGAGGCCGTGGCCAGGGGCGTAATCTGCGAGCCCAGCAGCCAGGCTTCGCCGTTCTTGAAGATAACGTAGGTGTCCGTCATCTGGACTTTGCCGGCGCGCAGGCTTTTGACTTCCCAGCCGAGCAGCGCCACGCCTGCCTCGAAACGCTCGTGCAGCTCGTAGTCGAATTTGGCTTTTTTGTTCAGGGCAATGGTGTTGCCGCTGTTCTTGTTCTGCTTTTTAGCCATGAGAGAAAACAGTCCTGATAACGCGAAAAAGGGCGGCATTATATCGGCAAAGAGTGCGGCCTGTCTCGACTGCGGGCTTATGCTGTCGCGCTAATCCCGCTACAATCCGGCCCAGCGCCCATCGGGAGCCGTGCTTCATCATCCAGCAGCTACACGGAGCCACGTCAGTGAAGCGATTTAAACAACATGCCATCTGGGGCCACCGGGGCACCTTTATCCTCGCTGCCACCGGCTCGGCGGTGGGTTTGGGTAATATCTGGAAATTCCCCTATGTGACCGGTGAAAACGGTGGCGGTGCATTTGTATTGATGTACCTGGTGTGCGTTGCCATCATCGGCATCCCGATCATGATTGCCGAAATCCTGGTGGGCCGCCGCGCCCGCGCCAACCCCATTACCTCCGTTCAAACGGTATCCCGCGACAGTGGCCTGCTGCGCGGCTGGAATGTGATTGGCTGGATGGGGGTGATTGCCGCATTCCTGATCCTGTCCTACTACACCGTGATTGCTGGCTGGACCCTCGAATATTTTACACTCGCCCTGGACAACCGCTTTGCCGGCCTGGACGGCGAAGCCTCGGGCAACATTTTTGATGAGCTGCTGGCCAACCGCAGTCAACTGGTGCAGTGGCAAACCGCCTTTATTTCCATGACCGCGTTGATCCTGATGTTCGGTGTCAACAAAGGCCTGGAAGCGGCGGTGCGCGTTATGATGCCGGTGCTGTTTTTGCTCCTGTTGCTGCTGTTGGCCTACGCCATCTATGCTGGTGATTTCGCTGCCGGTTTGCGTTTCCTGTTCAGCTTTCATCCGGAAGATTTGTCTGTGCGCGGTGCGCTGATTGCGTTGGGTCATGCGTTCTTTACGCTGAGCCTCGGCATGGCGGCGATCATGGCTTATGGTGCCTATATGCCGAGCACCTCGGCCATTGGCAAGACGGCGGTGACAGTGGCGTTGCTCGATACCACCGTCGCACTGGTGGCGGGGCTGGCGATCTTTCCGCTGGTATTTGCCACGCCGGATATCACGCCCAGCGAAGGGCCGGGGCTGATGTTTGTAACCTTGCCTATCGCGTTTGGGGCCATGCCCTGGGGCAACGTGTTTGGCAGCGCTTTTTTTGCGCTGGTGATTCTCGCTGCATGGAGTTCGACAATTTCCTTATTGGAGCCCGCCGTTGCTTACCTGACGGAACGCTTTCGCTTTCATCGTATCAGCGCCAGCTTATTGATTGCGCTGGGCGCCTGGTTGTTGGGATTGGGCACGGTATTTTCGTTCAATGTCTGGGTCGATAAAAAAATTCTGTGGGATCTCAATTTCTTTGGTTTGATTGACTTCCTCACCACCAATGTCATGCTGCCGCTCGGCGGTTTGCTCACCGCCATCTATGTCGGTTGGCGTGTGAAACGCGAACTGATTGAACATGAATTAAAACTGGATTCCACCCGTTTTATACGCATCTGGTATTGGTTGTTGCGTTACATTTCGCCGCTGGCGGTGTTAGCCGTATTGCTCGGTGGTTTGTATCCGGTATTGAAAAATTTTTTCGGGGAGTCGTAATTTTTGACCCATAAGGTACAGCGCTCTGCACTGGTGCAGTATTCCGCGCAGCAGATGTTTGATCTGGTGAATGATATTGAAGCCTATCCGCAGTATATGGATGGCTGTGTCGGTGCAAAGATTTTGCGCCGCGAAAATGACTGGCTTGAAGCGCAGCTCGATTTGCAAAAGGCCGGTGTGACGCAAAGTTTTATCACACGCAATCATTTGCAACCGCCCACCTGCATGACCATGACATTGGTGGATGGTCCCTTTTCCAAGCTGCACGGCTGCTGGCGTTTTACGCCCTTAAGTGATGCGGCATGTAAAGTCAGTTTTGAGTTAGAGTTTGAATTGAAAAACCGTTTGCTGGGTATGGCCGTGGGTAAATTATTTGAAGCCGTTGCCAACCGTCAGGTTGATGCCTTGTGCGCGCGAGCACAAACGGTTTATGGACGTATTGAGTAGAGTAAGAGGGTATATGGCAGATTTTGATTTAATTACGGTGGAAGTCGCTTACGCCTTGCCACACCAGCAGAAAATTATTGAGTTGCTGGTAGAGCCAGGTACGACCGCATTACAGGCGGTAGAGCGTTCCGGTATTGTAAAAATATTTCCGGAGATTGATATCACCAGCGCACGGATGGGCATCTTCGGACAGGCGCTGGGTACCAAAGGGTTAAATCCGCCGGATACCTATGAATTGCATCCCGGTGACCGCGTGGAAATTTATCGGCCTTTGAAATCCGATCCCAAAGAAGCGCGGCGCAAACGGGCTGAAAAAAGTAAAGATGAGGATGCCAGTGATTGATGTCATAAATCACGTGTTACAAAAATCACATTCTGAAAAAATTTCTGTGCATCGATAAAAAATAAACCCCATTCTTCCCGGCCGAGAATGGGGTTTATTTTTTACATTCAGCTTTCGTTAAGATTTCCCCGGTATAAATGATGGTAACAAGCTGTTAAACGACTTTTTAGTCAAAGGAGTACACCACGATGAATAAATCCATGATTATTGGCACTGTATTAGGTATTGGTATTGCCACCGCCGGTGGTGCAATTGCCAGTTATCAATTGTTAAAAGAGCCCGCGTATGCCGAGGTGGTAAACACCGAAACACTCACAAAACAAATCCAGATTCCCCGCGAAGAATGTCGCGAGGAAACCGTCGTGCGGCAAAAGCCGGTGAAAGATGAACACCGCATCGCCGGTAAAGCTATCGGTGCGGTAGTCGGTGGTGTGTTGGGTCATCAGGTGGGTGGCGGCAGTGGTAAAAAGGTGGCCACGGTGGCGGGCGCTGTTGCCGGTGGTTATGCCGGTGATCGCGTGCAGGACAATATGCAAAAAAATAATACCTATACCACTACCGAGCAAGTCTGTAACACGGTCTATGACACCCGCGAAGAAATTACCGGTTATAACGTCACCTATCGTTTCAAAGACGAAGAAGGTACTGTCAAGATGACTTATGATCCCGGTCAACGCATCCCGGTAAAAGATGGCCAGTTGGTACTGGCGCCCACCGAAGAAAGTATTCAGTAATTAATTTGTCATATATCGCGCTGGCGCCGTGTCATTAGATTGCACGGCGCTTTTTTTGTCCCCGCTTTTTTATCCGCTTCCCCGCATGTTCGCCGGCGTACACTTCCTCTTGGCCTGATCCGCTATACTCGTGAAAATGCAGGTAACAGGTGACCTCAGGTACGATGAACGGACAGCCATTAAATGGACAGCAATCAAACGAACAGGAAAATGCATCCACTGCTATGACACTCCCGGTTGTGCGCGATGCGGCGCAGCAAAAAGTCGTGGCACAACAGCTGCCGGAACTGCTTGAACTGGAAGCCTTGATAGCGCAGCACCCACACACCCTTACGGCACAGGTGGAACACCTGCTGACCTGGCAGTCTTTGCCATTACCGCTCTATTCCCTGTCGCTGGGATCGCGCGATCCCCATGCGCCCACGGTCCTGATGACCGCGGGCATGCATGGCGTTGAGCGTATTGGCTCCCAGGTGTTGATTGCCTGGTTGCAAACCCTGCTGGAGCGATTGTGTTGGGATGTGCAATTGCAGCAACAGATCGCACAAATACAACTGGTGTTTATGCCGATTTTGAATCCGGTGGGCATGTGCCTGAATCGCCGCTGCAATGGCAACGGCGTTGATCTGAATCGCAATGCGCCGATTGATGCGGAAGATGAAGTGAAATTGCTTGGCGGCGGCCATCGGCTCGGCGGATTTTTTCCCTGGTATCGCGGCAAAAAGGGCGCGGCGATGGAAGCAGAAAATCTTGCGCTGGAGCGGGTGATCAAACGGCAGGTATTTGGCCGGCCAATGGCACTGGCCCTTGATCTACATTCCGGTTTTGGTATGCAGGATCGCCTCTGGTTTCCCCATGCCTATCGCCGTAAACCCATCGATAATATTGCGGATTATGTTGCGCTGAAACTGCTGTGGGAGCGCACCTATCCCAATCACATTTATATCTTTGAGCCCCAGTCGATGCATTATTTATCCCACGGTGATGTGTGGGATTATTTCCATGCGTTGTTCACGGCGAGCAGTCCGTCACCGCAACAACATTTTTTGTCGCTTACCCTGGAGATGGGTTCCTGGGCCTGGGTTAAAAAACGCCCGCGACAATTATTAAATTTTGCGGGATTATTTAACCCGCAAATGAAACATCGCCACGCACGTGTGCTGCGGCGGCATATCCTGTTGCTCGATTTCATGCTTGCGGCCGCATTGAATAGCAATAACTGGCTGCCTGAAAAACAACAAGCGGCGTTGTTAACCCAAACCGCCCAGAGCCTCTGGTTTTCATGATGCATATTATTTTATTGCGCGGACTGGCCCGCGAAGCGGCGCACTGGCTGGAATTTCCGGTGCGCCTGCACACGGCCATCGGTCAGCATTGTCATTTGCACATTCCCGACTTTCCCGGTTGCGGAAAATATTTCCGCACGTCAGCGCTTGATTCCATCGAAGCCATGACCGATCACGCGCGCGCAGAAGCGGATATCGCTGCTGCGTTGGCATCCGGCGAACCGGTGTTTATCGTGGGAATTTCCATGGGCGGCATGGTTGCTCTGGATTGGGCGCAACGTTTTCCGCAAGACATCAGCGGCCTCGTGTTGATCAACTCCAGCGCCGGCGATCAACCACTCTCCTGGCGTTTACAACCCGCCGCCTGGCCGACCGTGTTGCTCGCTTTATTGCTGCCGGTCAAGCAGCGGGAAGCACGGGTGCTGCGCCTGGTGAGTAACGACACGGTGCGCTATTCACAGCTTTTGCAACGATGGCTCGACATCCAGGCGCAACGCCCGATTACCCGCACGACTATTCTGAAGATGCTGCGCGCAGCCGCGCAGTTTCGTCCGCGCAACGCCTGTGCAGTGAGAGGATTGGTGCTCGCCAGCCAGAAGGATCGCATGGTGTCCCCGCGCGCCAGCGCAGCCCTTGCCCAAATGTTTCAGTGGCCCTTGGTGTATCACTCATCGGCGGGTCACGATATGCCGATGGATGATGCGGATTGGGTGGTGCAGGAAATTCGACAGTGGATAACATCTATAGGTGGCAACTGCTAGAATCGGGTGCAATGTGTCCACAAGGAAAAATGCATGAATCTTTCTCCCGGCAACACGACAGCCGACCCTTTACCAACACCCTCGGAAGTCAGTTTTTGGGACGCATTTTTATTCTGGCTTAAGCTCGGCTTTATCAGCTTTGGCGGTCCCGCCGGGCAAATTGCGATTATGCATCAGGAGCTGGTGGAACGCCGCCGCTGGATCAGTGAAAAGCGTTTTTTGCACGCGCTTAACTACTGCATGTTATTACCGGGCCCGGAAGCACAGCAGCTCGCTACCTATATCGGTTGGCTGATGCATCGCACCTGGGGCGGTATTGTAGCTGGTGTGCTGTTTGTTCTGCCTTCGCTGTTTATTCTTATCGTACTGTCGTGGGTTTATATTGCCTATGGTGACGTCGGTTGGGTGGCTGGTTTGTTCTACGGCATCAAGCCTGCGGTTACAGCCATTGTGGTCCAGGCGGCCCATCGAATCGGTTCGCGGGCACTGAAAAACAATGTTCTTTGGGCCATCGCGGCCGCGGCTTTTGTGGCGATTTTTGCGTTTAACATTCCTTTTCCCTACATCGTTATCGGGGCGGCGCTCGTGGGTTATGTGGGCGGACGTTATGCGCCTGATTATTTCAAAAGTGGCGGTGGTCACGGCCAGGCGCAGCAGGATTTCGGTGCAGCCTTGATTGATGACCATACACCAACGCCAGCGCATGCATTATTTCGCTGGTCGCATTTGACCTGTGTGCTCCTGGCTGGACTGCTGTTGTGGGTTGTTCCCATGCTATTGCTCTGGGCCACCTTAGGGTGGGCGCATACATTTACCCAGATGGCCTGGTTCTTTACCAAGGCGGCGCTGCTCACCTTTGGCGGGGCCTATGCTGTATTGCCCTATGTTTATCAGGGCGCGGTCGGTCATTACGGCTGGCTGACACCCACACAAATGATTGATGGTCTGGCGTTAGGTGAAACCACACCGGGACCGCTGATTATGGTGGTGGCGTTTGTGGGATTTGTGGGGGCTTATGTCAAAGCCGTGTTCGGCCCGGACCTGATGTTCCTGGCCGGTGCTGTCGCCGCAACGATAGTTACCTGGTTCACCTTCCTGCCGTCATTTATTTTTATCTTTGCGGGCGCACCTTTTATTGAGACGACGCACAACAGCTTGAAATTTACTGCGCCCTTATTGGCGATTACTGCTGCGGTTGTGGGTGTGATCTTGAATCTCGCGTTGTTCTTTGGTTACCACGTACTTTGGCCCGCAGGCTTCGACGGAAAATTTGAATGGCCATCTGCATTGATCGCATTGGGTGCAGGCATTGCGCTGTTTCGTTACAAAGTAGGTGTTATCAAAGTGGTTGGTGCCTGTGCCTTGATTGGGCTGATGGTTTCGTTAGCCGGTATTCGCTAACGATAATCAAGGCGAGATGCCCCGGGGGAGCAGCAAGAGCAACCGGCATAATTTCAATCAACTCCAGCGTTGGTGATCAACCACTTGATGCCGGTATCGCATACGTAAAAAATGGACTGCCATCAGAATCGAATTGGAATTAGTGCAAAAATCCAGGCGGTCGATCTCCCAATTCCCCTGGCGTTTACAATCTGCAGCCTGGCCGATTGTGTTGCTCGCTTTACTGCTGCCGGTTAAGCAGAGGGAGCCACGGTTGCTGCGCGCAGCCCTCGCTCACAGGTTTCAGTGGCCGTTGGTGTATCACCCATCGGCAGGACACGATAGGCCGATGGATGATGCGGATTGAGTGGTGCAGAAAATAAAAACTGGATTAATAGCTAATCCATCAATTAGTGATCATGTTCCCCTTCTTCGTTTGATGTCCCCACCCACAGGATAGGACCGGGCGCAAAATCAAGTTCGATAGTGGCGTCGTTGTCTATGGCCCACTCATGAATATCAACCACCAGAATTTCCTGTGCCCCGACGTCGGCGATATAGGCTGTCTCACCGTCGTCGGACAACGTCAGGCGAAACACCTGGCCTTCACCTTCAGCCGCTGCGGTAACCTGAATGCGCTCGCCGACCACGGACCAGTCGTGCGTATCGAGGGCCGTTAAGCCGCCTTCCGTATCGAGAATCAAAAATACTTCACCGTCTTCAGCAAAGCTGTAAGCGCGCGGCGTTCTATCGTAGCTGATGGCGGTGATGGTTTCCGTGGCTGGACTCACTGCAAACAGAGCTACGGGCTCTTCATTACTGTTTCTGCCGGTACCGACAAAATCGATCACATTCGGGTGCCCATATAAACTGCTGATGCGCGTATCGTGAGCAATTTTATGCGCGTGAAAATGATCGTCATGGGGTTCAATCACTAGCACACCGTCGGTACAGCCAAAGGTAACGAAACCCACATTCTGGGCGCTGCCGTGCAAGCCGGTGCAAGCGTGTTCAGGTGCATCGAAAAGTTCGAGTTCATGGAAATGATCACCATGGCGCTCGCTCACTCGCACCATGGAAGGCAGTGTTGTTGCTGGCGTAATGTTGCCATCACGCGCGGTAGCAATCAGATACTCGCCCCAGGCTTGGGCCGCACCGTGTTGATTGATGTTGTCGGAGTATTCGGCGAGGGTTGCGCCATCAGCAATACCGCTTTCCGTCACGATGCGAATTTCCGCTGGCGTGCCTTCCGCACCATCAAAGAAAATCACGATCTGATCTTCATGTTTGGTCACGTGCGCCGGTTTGGTCCCCGCCATTTGAAAATCGACCATCGCCGGCTCGCTCAGGTGCAGGTGCCCGTGGTCACCGTGGGTTTCCCATTCAACACCGCTGTCAATAAAGTTCACGATGCCGGCATTGCCTTGTACAGCGATACCGTAGCGATTGTTAGGGCTTGCATAAAGACCGCTGATGTTGCCTTCAACGTGCAGGTTGGCGAGTTCAGTTTTTTCTTCAAGGTCAAATACCAGAACGTGATCATGCGCACCGGGTTGGGTCACCAGCAGCCGCGCGCCGCTGTGATGCTCGACAGGCGGATCAACCGGGTCGGGGTTGTTGACGGGGTCGCGCTCAACGATATTGGTGTCGCTTCCACCACAGGCGCTCAATAAACTGATCAAAAAAAGGGGGAGCAGATAACGCGCTCCGCGAACCAGGCTGTTATGTTTCATAGTTTCCTCGTGGGTTAGGGTGAATAAAAAATTAAAATTGTCCGCTGATACCCAGCGCAAAGGCGCGGGCAGGTAAGGGGGCTTTGTCTTTCAGGAAGGAGGAGTGGACGCGTGCGTATTCGTCGGTAAGATTGGAGCCTTTCACATACAGAGATACACCGGGAGCCCAGCGACTTGCGTCGTAGGTTATTTGCATATCTACCAAGGTATAGCCATCGGTTTCTGTCTCCAGTTCTGCGACCTTATCCTGCTCAAGGTAGTGCGAAGCGCTCAGCTCAAACGCCATGGCTTGCCATTGATAATTGATCTTTCCTCCAACGCGTAGCGGCGGCGTGCGCGGCAGGTCACCGCCATCGCGCAACTCTGCACGAATGTAATCTGTCATCAGCGTCAGCTTTAACGGTTCATTTACTTGCCAGATAAATTCACCTTCCGCGCCGTAAAGATTGACGTCCTGAGCCTGATAGAGATAAACCGGAAGGTCGAAGTAATGGAAATGGTCATCGTGCTGGTGACTGATTTGTTGTGTCAGTCCGGTGTTGGCGAGGTAGTAATAATCTTCAACGGCGTTATAGAAAATGTTGGTGATAAAACCCACGTCGCCGGTAAATTTACGTAGGGAAATGTCGATGTTGTTGGACTTTTCCAGTTCGATATCCTGGCGCGACAAATCAAATGTCACGTTACCGTTTTCCGCTTGGGAGATGGCTAACAATGAACCCACTTCAAACAGGCCGGAACCGATATGGGCACCGTAGGAAAAAAGTTCCGATGCAGACGGTGTGCGTTGCGCATGGCTGAGTGAAACCGCGAGATTGTAACCGGGTGTAAATTCCCAGACGGCACCCGCAGAGGCACTGAAGGGTGTTGATTGATGATCAACTGCATAAACAGATAAAAGCGAACCCTCCGCGAGTCCCATGTTCGCGGTGAAGCGGTCAGTCGAAATATCGTTATGCTCGACCCGTCCACCCAGTTGGATCAACAATTCGCCAAAGTGACGTTCTTCAAGCAGGGCCAATGCCCAGGTTTCTGTCAGGCTTGGTGGTGTAAAAGCTTCGGCGCCGGATGCATAAAAATCACTGCGTTTGTAATGCAAGGTAAATGCACCACGCCAATCCATGAGCGGATGGTGAAAAAGTTCAGCGCGCGCTTCATAACTTTCATTGGAAAACGTGGTAGCAACCTGATCCAGTTCGATTTCATCGTGGCTGTAATCGGTGTAACCGAAACGGGTATTGAGGCCACTGAAAAACGCATGATCCAACGTAAGCTCGCTGTTCAACTGGATGCGGTCTTGTTCGAGGTCCGCATGTACGGGAACATCTTCATCGCGATGGGAGTGGCCGGGGATGCCGTAGGTGCGCTCCAGGCGTCCTACCGATACGCCTACAAAACCATTGTCGAGTAACACACTGCTGCCGAGATTAACACCTTGCGCATCGTAGGCAGAGTTTGCCAAACGATCACCCTGTTCTCCACCGACCGCTGCATTGCCGGGAATTTTGTAGTCATCAGCGTCGCGCCAGAAACCGTCGAGGTGGACCGCGATATTTTCAGTACCGGTGGTAAGGCTGCCGGAGAGTAACTGGTCATCTGCAACTGAATTGTGCTCAGCACGAAATTCTCCGCGAGTGTCACTGGACTGAGGTACCCGGTTATCGACAATATTGACCACACCGCCGATGGCGCCACTACCGTAAAACAACGTGGCCGGACCGCGCAGGATTTCAATCTGGCTGGCCGTGGATGTCTCGGTCGCAACGGCGTGGTCAGGACCGACGCGTGATGCATCACCGGCATCGAGACTGTTCTGGGTGATCAGCACCCGTGGGCCATCCATGCCGCGAATAATAGGGCTGCTGGCAACAGGGCCGTAATAGCTTGAGTGCACACCCACTTCATACTTCAGCGTGTCACCCAGTGTCGAAGCCTGGCGGCGGCGCAATTGTTCATCGGCTAATACGCTGATGGGTTGGGCTGACTCAATGTTGGATGCATGCCACGGTAAACCAACGACGTTGATAATTTCCAGCGGGGAAGCGGTCAGTGTTAATGAAACGGGCTCGTTCGAATTGCCGACATGCACAACACGATGGCTGAAGCCCGGGGCTTTGATATGCAGTTCCTGCTCCTTCGCCGAGAGATTGGGAATGACAAAACGTCCTTGTTGATCTGACTCAGCACGTATCCGGCCACCGACCACTTCAATTGCCGCCCCGGCAATAGGTCTTCCTTGTTCGTTAAGGATGACGCCTTCCAGATCATTGGCCAGTGTGGCCTGCGCCGCACAAACAAGACTGAGCAAAGCAAATTTTCTGTTCACAACAACTCCTCGTGATAATCAAACTGGATGCGTGGTTGCCCATCACTATCAATAAGTTAAAAATGTTATAACATAACAATAGGCTCTCATGTTGAATCAAACCGCTAATTAATCGGCGCGCGTGTTGTTACTCTCTCGTTGTTTTACGACGGTGTAATCTTGCTGAAAATTATGTCGGTGCCGCGTTTGATCTGGCGGACTTGTTAAGGTACAAATTGTTATACTATAACATTGCATTGGGGTGGTAAAGAGGCGGATATTATTAATATCCCGGTCGGTGCTAAAAAAGATTGCTCCACAAATTCGCTACAACAAAAACGACAATCGCCGCTTGCAGTGTGGATCGCGAAGTATCGCCTTGTAGTAAGCACGAATTTGGGAGCAATAAAGGCACCAGTAACCGTAGAGTGCGTGAAGTCGTAACTGCGAGGGAGTTTTGTTTTTGGTGTGACGTAGGGCGGCCTCATCGGCATCCAGATCCAGCTGGATGATGTCGAGCATATCGACCAGCGGGGCGATCTCGAGATTCTGTGCCGTTACCCATTCAGCAAAAGCGCCCATGGGGTAATTGGGTATCATCCGGATGATGCAGATTTTGCTTTTTACCCGAACTTTTACGGCTTGCCAGTCTTCCTGCATAACAATATCCCTGAGCATCAATGTAATCTGGTGGCGCAGGCATGCGCAGAAACGGGGCGGTAATAGGCTTGTAACTGCGTGCAGAAGCGGCACCATTGCAGGCGCAATTGGTGGTGCAAGAGCGGCCGCCCGACCAATTGGCTTATCTGTTGGAAGTGCTGCGCTTCCTGTTGTAATTCTTCGTGTATTTCACCCAATACATTCTGCATAACCTCCTCGTCGATCATCCTTGCCCAATGGATAAAGGCTTTGAAGTCATCGGCATTGTGTTGCTGTGATGTGCAGATGCGGGTGCGCACAATATCTTTTAATTGCATTTCCTTGGGTACATCTCATATAATCAGTTGCGTTTAACGCAAATAAATAAACATTTTTTAGCGCGAGGCTAAATCCCTGTGAAAATATATAGCACCTGAGGTACACCCATACAATGAATACATTGTATTCATTGAAAGCATAAAAAAGTTGTTGCTACTATCGCTCAAGGTACTTGTGCTGTATGCAAAGTGCTGACGTTCAAGGTATGGAAACGCATTTTCCATTTTGCTGAATTCACTGGAAGCTTGTTACTGTTGGCCATGAAAAAAGAAGTTGTTCTCACCCTGAGGGTGGATACGGAAATTAATAACGCGGTTCGATTGCTTGCCAAGCGGCAAGATCGAACGGTGGCGTGGATGGCGAGAAAGCTGATCATTGAAGCACTCGAACAACGCAAATTAATCAGGCCGGAAAATAAGTAGCAGGGTAAGCACGCAGTAAAGTAAACCGATTGAAGGGCAAATAAGAGATTACATTGAAAAACAAATGGAAGAATAAGTAGAAGAATAAATAAAGCGACAACACGTAGTCTTCCTGGGCAAATGTATGTAAATCCAATTCCGGTCAATATTGCCGGATTGTTGAGCCAGGTGTGGCAGGTAACAGGCGCTTTGGCAATTTTGCACTACACTGAGTCATGTTTGAGTGGCCTTTTTGTAGTGCGGATTGCCAGAGATAACCCATGCCTTATAAGAAGATAAAACGCCTGTTCCGGGTGATGCCCTGGCTGTTGGCTCTGGTGCTGACCGGCGTGTTCGTATTGTTGCTGCATTATGAATGGCGGCAACAGGATAAGTTATGGCGCGACCGCCTGGGCTCGGGCGTGGAGATGCTGGCAGTACAGGTAAACATCAATCGCTGGCATCTGACACGACAAGCCGTGCAAGGGGCGGAGTTAATTGCGGCTAACCCGCAAATCCTGACCACCATCCGTACCGCCTACGATATCCATCAACGTGATCCTGCTGAAAACAGCGAAGACATGGCACGCATACGCGCCGAACTTGAGCGCCAGTTGCAGCCTTACTGGCGCGACCTGCAAGCATTGGATGCGCGCTACCTGCAAGTTAACCTGGCGCCGGACGCAACTGTATTATTGCGCATGCATCGGCCTGAACGTTTCGGTGATCGGCAGCTCCATTTGCGTCCGTTGGTCATGGAGGTATTAACCGACGGGAGCTTGCATGAAGGTATGGAGGTAAGTCGCCACGGTGCCGGGTACCGAGGGGTGGCGCCGGTGTTTGCGCTGGGTAATGCGGGTGATTTACCGATTGCCGCGATTGAAGTCGGGGTGGGTTTACTGGCTCAACGGCCGCACGCCGAAGGTTCGGGGCGAGCCATTGTGTTAGCGCCGGAATTACTTAACTCCGTCCTATGGGACAGGGCGCGCGCTGAACTGACCCTGCCTGAACACGCTACGGAAGGGCGCTGGTTATTGGAAAGCTTTTCCGATGACATCTTCAAGCATTGGTACCTGAATGGCCTGCTGCCCGATCCTTCTCAGCCGGGTTACCGGATCGTGACCTGGCAAGATAAGGTCTATCTGATTCATGCTATCGCCTTGCGGGATTTTCAGGGCGACCTTGACCCGCAGCGTCCCCCGGTTGCTGCCATCTTCAGTTGGCAGGATATCTCCAACGAACACGCCATCTATAATGAAACGCGCCGCGACACCCTGGTGAAATGGTTATTCGCGTTGCTGTTGGCGCAGGTGATGATGCTGTTGCTGTGGCATTTTACCCGGCGTTACATTCGCGCATTGATTGATGAACACCGCATCCAATTAGAACAGGAGCGCGACTCCAGCGAAACGGCGCGGCAACGTTTGATGTTGGCGCTGGCGAGCAGTGATTCAGGCTTTTGGGAATGGGATATCGTTACCAATAAGGCCACCTTCTCACTGGAATGGAAAAAAATCTGTGGCGTGCCGACGGATTACTCCGTTGAGGATGATGGCGAAGAATGGTTAAGTCGCTTGCATCCCCACGACAAAGAGCAGTGCGTGAATGACATGACTCGCCATATCAAAGGCGAGACGCCCATGTTTGAAAATGAACACCGCCTGCGTATTCACGACGGAACCTATAAATGGTTTTACACCCGCGGCAAGGTGGTGGAGTGGCTAGCGGATGGCCGCGCCGCGCGTTTGCTCGGTGTCTACACGGATATTTCATCGCGCAAACATAATGAACTCACGATCCTGCGCCAGCAGGCTGCCCTGCGTGCGCTGAATGACATTGCCTCCTTGCCGGCGGTGGAATTTGAAGAGCAGCTGCGCCGCTCGCTGATTCTGGGCGCACGCCACCTGGGCATGCATTACGGCATCATCAGCCGGGTAAAAAATACTGACTACGCGGTAGTGGTACAAATCTCTCCCGATGGTCGCTTTCAGGACGAGCAACACTTTCCCTTGCAGCAAACACCTTGCAGCATCACCTTGGCCGATGGTGACGTTGTGGCCGTGCAATGTTTTTCCGATTTTCCTTTTATCGATCACCCGGCGCATACAGAGCTGCAATTGCAATCCTATATTGGCGTTCCGCTCTGGGTTGAGGGTGATGTCTATGGCACGGTCAGCTTTTCATGCGCCAGTGCGGCACGCGCGACGCCCTTCGATGAACAGGACAAGGATTTTATGCGCTTGCTGGCACGTTGGATGGGGTCGGTTATCACCCATTGGCAACAGGATGACCGGCAGCGTGCACTCTACCGACGCTTCACCAAATTAAGTGATCGATTGCCCGGCTTTTTGTATCAATTTCAATTGAACCCTGATGGCAGTTCGTTTTTTCCGTATGCGAGTACCGGCATCAAAATGGTCTATGGCATCAACCCGGCGCAAGCCTCCATTCATGCGGACGCGATCTATCAGGTCATCCACCCGGACGACCGCGAGGCGGTGGCCGCCTCGGTGAATGAATCGGCAACCACCCTGTCGACCTGGCGGGTCAGCTACCGCGTTAACCATCCACAGCGCGGCTTGATCTGGGTGCAGGGGGATGCGCAGCCGGAAAAACTGGATGATGGCAGCATTCTCTGGCATGGATTTATTTCCGATGTCACGGCTGCCAAGGATGCGGAACAACGCTTGCAGGAAACCAATGAGCTGCGTCAGGCCATCTTCGATGCGGCGAGTGTGGCCATTATCTCGGTTGATGAAAAAGGCCTCATCAAAACATTCAATCGCGGTGCGGAAAATATGCTCGGCTATATGTCCGAGGAGGTTGTCGGAAAACACACGCCCGTGGCCTTTCATTTGCCGGAAGAAATGATGGCGCACGCGCGTGCAATATCCGCTGAATTAAACCTGAACATTACGGATGCCTTTGAAGCCTATGTGGCCAAGGCGCGCCGCGGTGAAAAGGATGAAAGTGAATGGACCTACGTGCATCGCGACGGCAGCCATATTCCGGTGTTACTGGCGGTGACCTGCCTGCGCGACGCGCAGGGTGATATCAACGGGTTTCTCGGCATCGCGCGCGACATCACCGAGCTAAAACGCACAGATCGCCTCAAGAGCGAATTTATCTCTACGGTCAGTCACGAGTTGCGTACACCACTGACTGCTATCAGCGGTTCATTGGGGTTAATCGTCGGCGGCGCTACCGGCGAATTGCCGCCCAACCTGTATAAGATGATCAACATCGCCCACAAAAACAGTTTGCGATTAAATCATCTGGTGAACGACTTGTTGGATATGGAGAAGCTGGTAGCGGGCAAGATGCATTTTGATATGCGCTCTCATGAATTGGTGCCGTTGATCCAGCAGGCATTGGAGGAAAATACCGCTTACGCGGCCCAACACCAGGTGAGCTTTCAGTTGCAGGGGAGTGAGGTGAATGTACAGGTGGTGGTGGATGCAACCCGCTTCCTGCAAGTGCTCACCAACTTCCTGTCCAACGCCGCCAAGTTTTCCCCGCCCGACAGCGTCGTCAAGATTACCGTGAGCCTCCACCGGGAGCTGGTGCGTGTGGCAGTAAGTGATAATGGCAGTGGTATCCCGGAAGAATTTCGTTCGCGTATCTTCCAGAAATTTTCCCAGGCAGATTCATCGGATCGTCGCCAGAAAGGCGGCACAGGATTGGGGCTGGCGATATGCAAGGAATTGGTGGAACGCATGGGCGGCAGTATCGGTTTTGAATCCGTCGAGGGCGTGGGTTCGACCTTTTATTTCGACTTGCCATGCGTGAATAGCTCGCCCGTTAATTTTTCGACGCGGGCGGAGCCGATGGTAGAATCCCGCCCCATCCTGGTGGTTGAAGATAACCATGAGGTGGCAGATCTGATTGCCACCATGCTGCGTAATGCGGGTTATCAGGTGGATATTGCCGATCGTGGGGCAACGGCCTTATTGAGTCTCTCCCGTAAACTTTACGGTGCCGTCACCCTGGATTTAATGTTGCCGGACATGAGTGGCCTGCAGGTCTTGCAACAAATTCGCGCGCGTAAAAGTACCGCCGACATACCGGTGGTGGTGGTCTCCGCAGCGGTAGATGAAGGGCGCCTCACCATCAACAGCGACCTGAATTTGTCCCATGTAGACTGGCTGGAAAAGCCGATCAACGAAACGCGCCTGTTGTCCCTGGTCAAGGACGCTGTCAGCCACAACCAATCCGTGCCGATTCATATTTTGCATATTGAAGACGATGTGGATTTGCAGCGGCTAATTGCTTTTATCGGGCATCGTTACGCCGAGTTTGACGGCGCGGCCAGCCTGGCGGAAGCGCGCGAGAAGATGCAGGAAAACCTGTACCAACTCGTTATCCTGGATTTGGGTTTACCCGATGGCAATGGTTGGGATTTGTTGCCGGAATTGCGCGAATACCAGCCCGCCGCCAAGATCATTGTGTTGTCGTCCAGTGAACTCAATGAAACACAAAAACAGCAGATTGAAATGGCCTTTGTTAAAAATCGTGAATCCAGTCAGGAATTTCTTGATGTCATTGAATCATTTTTTATGCAGCCATAAGGCGCTCCTGTTGCAGGATGATACCGGTAGATCATCATGAAACCGCCCTTGCCCACCAATGAGATGCTGCGCCTGCAAGCACTCTATGACTTATCGATCCTGGATACCCCCCGGGAAAAAAACTTTGACGATATCACTGCTATCGCCAGCATGATCTGCGATGTGCCGACGTCCATCATCTCGTTGGTTGATAAGGAGCGCCAATGGTTTAAATCCAGTGTGGGGCTGGAGGGTTCCGAAACCACCCGCGACGTTGCCTTTTGTGCGCACGCCATCTTACAACCGGAGCAGCTGACCATTGTTCCCGACGCATTGCTGGATAAACGGTTTGTCGACAACCCCCTGGTGACCGGTGAGCCGCACATTCGCTTTTATGCCGGTGCGCCGCTGGTGACAGACGCGGGTGCTGCACTGGGTACCCTGTGCGTGGTGGACTACAAACCTCGCACCCTGACCGCAGAACAACAAAAGGCGTTGGCCGCATTGGCGCGGCAGGTGATGCAATTATTTTATCTACGATCAGCCAATAACTTGCTGCAACGCAATGCTGAAAATCTTCAGTCCATTATCAACGGCGCTAATGTTGGCACTTGGGAAATTAACGTGCAGACCGGGGCGGCATCCTTCAATGAACGTTGGGCACAAATGCTCGGCTATTCGCTGGAAGAGTTGCAACCGCTGAGTATGTCGACCTGGTCATCACTGACCAACAAAGAGGATCTGGTGCGCGCCCAGGCCATGCTCCAACAGCATTTCAGTGGCCGGACAGATTATTACGATTGCCAGTTCCGCATGCGTCACAAATTGGGTTTTTGGGTGTGGATACACGCCCATGGCAGCGTTTCCAAGCGCACGGCGGACGGCATGCCGTTGATGATGTTCGGCACCCATGTGGATATCACCGCGCTCATGGAATCGCGCCGCGCGCTGGAAGAAAATGAAGAACGCTTTCGCAGCATGTTGAGCAATTTGCCCGGTGCAATCTACCGTTGTGTCAACGATCATCAATGGAGTATGCAGTTCCTCAGCGATGAAATTGAGGCACTTACCGGTTATCCGGCCGAAGATTTTATCGACAATCGGCGACGCAGTTTCAGCGATATCATGCATCCGGATGATGCCGGCACAGCTGGTCGTATTGTGCGCGCGGCGATTAGCGAGAAGCGCGAGTTTACGCTGGAATATCGCGTGCAACGGGCCGATGGACAATGGTGTTGGTTGCAGGAAGTGGGGCGCGGTATCTTTGATGCGCAGGGCTATTTGAAATACCTGGATGGTTTTATCTGGGATATTACCGAGCGCAAGAAAATGGAACACATGAAAGACGAATTTGTATCGACGGTCAGCCATGAATTGCGGACGCCTTTGACCTCCATCTCCGGTGCCTTGAAGCTGGTAGTCAGCGGGGCGCTCAATGACGCGCCGGAAAAATCCCGCACCATGCTCGACATCGCCTACAAGAACAGCCAACGCCTCACCTTGTTGATCAATGACCTGCTCGACATGGAAAAATTATTGGCTGGCAAGATGACCTTCAATTTCCTCCGGCAACCGCTGCAAGCATTGTTGGAACAGGCGGTCTATGAAAACAAAACCTACGGTGACCAATATCAGGTAAGTTTCCAGTTGGCGCCGATGGCGGAAGATCTGTATGTCATGGTGGACGAACAACGTTTCTTGCAGGTGATGACCAATTTGCTATCCAACGCCGCTAAATTCTCACCGCCCGGCGGCCGTGTCGATATTCGTGTAATAACGACGGATGACAAGCATGTTGCACTGTCGGTCATTGATTATGGTTCCGGTATACCGCTGGAGTTTCAGCACCGCCTGTTTGAAAAATTTTCCCAGGCCGATGCCTCGGATTCCCGGCAGAAAGGTGGCACGGGCCTGGGGCTGGCAATCACCAAAGAACTGCTGGAACACATGAACGGTAAAATCAGCGTTGAGTCGCAGCCGGGGCTGGGAAGTTGTTTTACGATTACCTTACCTTGTGCGGAATAGTGTGGGGGACGCATCATGCACACCGAGTTGCAACGAATTTTGTATGTTGAAGATGATCCGGATATCCAGGCAATCGCCGTCATGGTGCTGGAGACGATTCACGGGTTTACGCTGGAGGTATGTTCATCCGGCAGTGAGGCGTTGCAAAAAGCCGAGGCATTTAATCCGGATTTAATCCTGATGGATGTGATGATGCCCAATATGGATGGCCCGGAAACCCTGGCAGGCTTGCGTGAATTTCCCACACTGGCCACCACGCCGGTGGTGTTTATGACCGCCAAGGTGCAACCGCAGGAAGTACAGGCTTACCTGGACCTTGGTGCAGTCGGTGTCATCGCCAAGCCCTTTGATCCGATGTTGCTGGTGGATCAATTGCGCGAAATCTGGGAGCGTCAGTAAGGTTTCTTTTCATAAAAAACGCCCGGATTCACCGGGCGTTTTGATTTAGCGATACATCTTACTTACAGCTACTTTACGGCAGTTTGTAGATCACCTTAACCGAGTCATCCACTGCACTGGCGTCCACATAACCGATCATCTTCGGGTTACCCGCAACCAGGGTTTTTACCGCTGCGTCATCGCCGCTGTCCTTGGGCGGCGTGCCTTTTCCGGTAAATACCAGCTTGGACCAATAGGCTTTATATTGGCTGGGGCTTTTATCGCAAATTGCCTGGTTGAACTGGTCGCGCGTGGCAGAGCCATCGTCCTGGTTCAGGGGAATGGCGGGCGAGCCGTTGGGAAAACTTTTGCTTTTTCCCAGGAACAGGCGTGAGATTTCATCGGCAGTCAAACTGTCAAAGCCGGCCGAAGGATGAACAATAACAGCCACTTCAGCCAGCACCGCACCGGACCAACTGATGATTGCCATAGCGGCTACAGAACGTAAGAAATTTTTCATCATGGCGCTTCCTCTTAGAACACTGATTGCAACGCAACAGAGAAAACTTTCTGTTCGCCTTTATTATCATCCACGTCGTCGTATTGCAGCTTCAATGCCACACCGGAACTGACGTCCCAGCGTACACCGTAAGACATGGTATCGCGGAATTCACCGCGGGTTGCCGCAATCGCCTGTAAGGTGCCGATGATGGGTGCAGTCTCCGCACTTACTGGAATACCGGCTTCCGGTGAGGCGAGTTCGTCATCCGACTTGGCGCTGGTTACGTGGAATAAAAAATCCCCGGCGCGCACACCGCCCATGATGTAGTGGCGAATATTTTTGGAGAGGAATGAATCCTCTACATCAAACTCGACATATTCCGCCGCCGCAACAAAACGGCCAGTGTCGATGTTGAGGCCCACTTCCGCAAACGTTGTGCGATCTTCGTCGACCAATACCTTGGTAACCGTATCGGCAAAGGGTGAGGCTTCAAGCTGACCCAAAAATTGATTGAAGCTGACGGTTTCGCTCAACTGAAAATCGCTGAACTCAATCGTCAGGTCGGTTTGGTGATAGGCGGCACGCAGCGTCCACCAATCGCGCCCGATAGTGGCTGCGACACCCATCTGGTTTTTGGATTCCGCTGTCGCAGAAATGCCCGTGAGTACAAAGTCATCATCAAAACTGCCGACGTAAACCTGGAAGCTGGTATCGAAACTGCCCAGGGCGGAGGTCAGGTAATAGTCGATGCCGTTAACATTGTTAAACGGCAAGTAATAGAGTTCTTGCGGTGCCGAGATCCAGGCGTAGGTATAACCCACATCCAGGTAATCGGAGAACATATAAAACGGGGTGCGCAGGCGACCGACACGTACTTTACTGTTTTCGGTGGCTTGCCAGGTCAGGTAAGCCCACTCCGCACTAAAGTCATAATCGTCACTGCTGCGTGCGATCATTTGCACGGTGGCCGAAATTTTTTCGTTCACCTTGCCGCTCACTTGCAAGCCGAGCAGATTTTTGTCGAACGTTAAATCTTCATCGTCATAACCGCCGTAGGCGATACTGGTTTCATCGTCAACGAAGCCACCACCGACGGATAAAAAGCCGGAGATGTTGACATCCGCTGCCTGCGCCCAAGGCGTTAGCATCAAGCCGGCGATGGCCAGGGCCAGGCCGTGCTTTTTGCGTTGTGTGTTGTTTACATTCATGGATTAACCTCTCAAAAAAATTAGCCACGCCTTTTTGTTAAACACGTTTTCTCACCGCTTGCTCTCAGGTGTTTATCTCCCACCTTTTGTCGCTTCTTCACAATCTACAGGCACTACACCACCCCGATGAATCTTCACCGCATCATGGAGGAATCAGGTGATTTACTGCGCTTGGGCCTTGCGAATATCGTCGAGGGTTTTTTGGGCTTTGGTGTTGCCCTGGGCAACGGCTTTTGCCACCCACTCTTCTGCCAATTGCGGATTTTTCCGGGTACCTTTGCCGACAAAATACAGGTAGCCCACCATTAACTGCGCTTCGCCATAACCCTGGTTTGCCGCTTTCAGATACCACTCATGGGCGGACCTGGCATTTTTGGCCACGCCAGTGCCCTGGTCGTACAGGTAGCCCAGCATGAATTGTGCTTCGGGGTGCTGGGCGTTAGCGGCTTTTTCGAACCATTGAAATGCGGCGGCGTAATCCTGAGGAGTATGCTTGCCCTCCATATGCAGATACGCCAGGGTGTACTGGGCTTCGGTATGGCCTTGTTCGGCCGCTTGTTGATACCAGTAGATGGCCTGGGCGTAATCCTGGGGTTGGCCCTCGCCCTTGAAAAAACTGTTGGCCAGTTGGAACTGGGACTGGGCATTGCCTTGCCGGGCGGACTTTTCAAACCAGCTAATGGCTTGGGGAAGGTTTCGGTCGGTCCTGGTTCCTTCGGAATAGAGGGTGGCCAGGGTTATCTGGGCGGGCTCGATACCAGCGTTGGCAGCGACCGTGAGCCATTTAATGGCATCGGGTACGTCTTGTGTTACGCCATCCCCGTCGAGCAGCATCTTGCCGACTTCATAGTTGGACAAGGCGTGCCCCTGGCGGGCGGACTTTTTCAGCCAGGCGATTGCGCGGCCCTTGTCCTGGGGCATCCCCAGCCCGTCCTTCTGCATGATGCCGAGGTAATAACGCGCTTCGGCGTTGCCGACATTGGCGAGGGTGCGAAACTCGGCCAGCGCAGCAGCATAATTCTGATTATCAAAAGCTTTAATGCCGTCATTCAAGGTGGCGCAAACAGTGGTGCTGAATAAACAGCCCAGGATAAATAACAACCTTTTCATCATCGGATATCCATCACGTCCTGCAATTGGGTAACGGCGGAGCGGTACCGCCGGATAAAAATGATCGCGACAAACAGATGTCGACTGCGAAGCAACTTGTTTTCCCTGCATCTGCTATCCGGTCAGTATGAGGGAAGGGAATAAAGGGAGCTGACAGCCGAGCGGCGGTCAGGGGGCCGTCTGATAATACCTGCGGCCTATGTTGGGCGAAGTATGAACGATTTTAGTAGGAATGCAAATTTACATGCCAGAAATGTGGTGTAGAGCAATCTTTTTGGCACCGCTTCGCTTGTTGGCGGCGCACGCCTGCTACTGATCAATCCACAAGTGTTCCAGGTTGCGAAATCCCCAGGTCTCGGCCGATTCCCGGCCCACGATTTTTTCGTCCTGCTGGCGGGCCAGGTCCACCACTTCTGGCGCGATCTGCACTCGGGATTTGGTGGAAAAGAAGACTTTGATTCTGGGAGTCAGGAGTGAGTCGGCGTTTTGTTCAATCACCACCCCGAGGCGCCCGCTGGTCAGGCGCACCAGCGAGCCGATGGGATAAATCCCGACCGTTTTGACAAACGCCTGGAAGACCGCATCGTCAAAATGCCCTTTGCTCCATTCGGCCATCTTGCGGATTGCCTCGGCGGGTAGCCAGCCCTGTTTGTACGGGCGATCCGAGGTAATTGCATCGTACACATCGCTCACCGCACCCATGCGCGCGAGCAAACTGATGTCGTCACCGCGCAGGCCGTGGGGATAGCCGGTACCGTCGATTTTTTCGTGATGGTGCAAGCACACATCCAGCACCGCCGGACTGACGGAATCGCTGCTTTGCAAGATGCGCAGCCCGCGCTCCGGGTGAGTCTTCATCACGGCAAATTCGGTATCGGTCAGCTTGCCGGGCTTGTTGAGGATCTGGTTGGTAATGGCGATCTTGCCGATGTCATGCAGCAGTCCGGCAAGGCCTGCTTCGCGGACGCGTTCCTCGTTCATATTCAACTGGCGGGCGAGGGCGATCATCAAACCGCACACGGCCACGGAGTGCATGTAGGTATATTCATCGACATTCTTGAGTCGCGCGAGGCTGATCAGCGCGTGAGGGTGGCGCGAGGCTGAGTTAGCGATATCTTCCACCAGTGTCAGGGCCTGGCCCACCTCAATGGCTTTACCCATGCGCGCCGTGCTGAACATATCCACCACCGATTGCTTGGCCGTATTACACAGCTTCATGGCCTGGCGAACTTCGTCCGCCATACTGGTGGTTGAGGTGGACAGCGATTTGTCCGCTTCCCGCAACAGGTATTCTGTCTCCTCGGCTACGTCTTCATCGGTTCTGGCCGTAGCCCCCTGCGTGACATCCGCGCCCTTGGCGGTATCGATCCAGACTTCGCGGATACCGCTGGCGAGGAGGGTTTTCAAGTCGTTTTGCTGGGTGAGTAAAAAGCGTGAACGCCAGAAAGGGTGTTCCATCCAGGAGCCGCAGAGTTCATGGATGTACATGCCAAGACGCAGGTCCTGCACAGCGATTCGTTTAAGCATTGATAGTAAGTCTCGGTTTTTCGTTCTTATGAATATCCGGTTAACAGCATTGCCCAGCTGTTCGCATCATCAATGCAAGTTGCTGAAGCAAAATAAGACAAAGTACCCGATCAATCCAAGCTGACAGAATCCCTGGCGCAACATCGTCGTCTGATGTTTCGTAAGTATAGATAGCGTCTATAGTGTTTAAAGAAATTCCTTGTAGCGGACCGGAATCCTGATGCGAACGGCCAGTCTGATACCACAAGGTGCGCCGCTTTTGGTGGCTGATCAAAACTGTTGTCCTGATTAGGAAATCCTGTGCCTACAACAAACGCCGACATCACCGCAAAACTCAACGCGCTGCGCGAGGACTACGCCGCCCGCTTACCCCAGGAGCTCGCTGCATTGCACGAACTGGCAGCCGGTGCCCTCGCCGATCCGGGTACGCAACAGGCAGCACGCCTGGCACAGCTTCACCAACGCTTACATAAGCTGGCCGGCTCTGCCGGCAGTTTTGGTTTTACCCGGCTCGGCAAACAGGCCAAGCAACTGGAGATTCAGGTACAGCAATGGCTCGGGCAGGATGTTGATCAGGGCCAGCTGCGTATCTTTTCTGTTGCGGTAGGTGCACTGGCGGCGTTGACGCAAGCCGAACAGCCACCCGCGCAGGTGGCCGTGGCGAATCCGGAAAAAGCCACCACACAAACGCTGATTTACCTGCTTGAAGATGACCCTGCCGTTGCAGAAGACATCGCCTTGAACCTGCGTCACTTCGGCCACCGTGTGGAGCATTTTGATCGTTTGGAAGCGGCAGAGGCTGCCATCCTGCGTGCGCCACCGGATTTTATGGTGGTGGATATTGTGTTTGACGCCGAGCGGCGTGAGTCGCCGTCTTTGATCGCGGCGTTACAGCAAACCCTGGCCAAACCCTTGCCCGTGGTCTTTATCTCGGCGCGGGACGATTTTGCGGCTTACCATGCAGCGGTCAAGGCCGGCGCTATCGGTTATTTCGTTAAACCCCTGGACGTTATCCGGCTGGTGGATCGGCTGGAACATTACCTTGATCGCCGCCGCGAACTGCCTTATCGCGTGTTGATTGTCGACGACGATGCAACCCTGGCGGAACATTATCGACTGGTGCTGACCTCGGCGGGGATGCTGGTGGACCTGGTGACGAACCCGGAGGACGTGCTGACCGCCCTGCGCAACTTCAACCCGGAGATGATCCTGCTGGATCTCAATATTCCCGAATATTCCGGGCCCGAGTTGGCCCGGGTGATTCGCCTGAGCGATGAGTGGCTGCGTGTACCTATCACCTATTTGTCGTCGGAGACGGACGTGGATCAGCGGATCAAAGCGATGGGGCAGGCGGGTGATGACTTTATTGCCAAGCCTATCAGTGACCGCGAGCTTATCTCTGCCGTATCGATTCGCGCGGCCCGCAGTCGTCAATTAAGCAGCGCTATTGATCGTGATAGCCTCACCGGGTTGCTTAAGCACTCGCGTATCAAGGAACAGGTGGATATCGAATTGGCGCGCACCCGGCGCAGTGGTGAACCATTATGTGTCGCCATGATCGATCTGGATCATTTCAAATCCGTCAACGACACCTATGGCCATCCGGCGGGTGATAAAGTTATCAAGGCGCTGGCTCACCTGCTGCGCCAACGTCTGCGCAAAACCGATAGTATCGGTCGCTATGGCGGTGAAGAATTTGTCGCTGTCTTACCGGGTTGTGATGCCACAGAGGCTCGACGCTTGCTGGATGATGTGCGGCAGAATTTCAAGGAGATCAATTTCAGCGTCGACACTAAACACTTTACTGTCACGCTCAGTGCGGGAGTGGCCTGTGCCGAACTGAGCAGCGCTCTGACCGCAGACACCTTGCTGCAAATGGCAGATGACGCGCTTTACCTGGCCAAGCACGGTGGCCGCGACCAAATCTGTATTGCTGAGTAAAAGCCAGAAACGACTGTCCCCGCCGAGGCGGGGACAGAAGCGGGGGCTGAGCCGGGATTTGGCGACTATTCTTCCAGGTCCGGTGCCGCTGGCGGTACAGGATCATCAATGTTGGTGGGCAGCGGCGTATTCAGCTTGGCATCTTCCAGGTAATCTTCGGATTTATCCGTGCTCATCGGGGCCGGTCCGGGTAGATAATCACCCTCCCAACGCAGCATGCTGTCGCCTTCAAAATAGACCGTTAATAAGTAGTCAAAGAACTTGCCATCCGCACCGCGGCGCAAGCTGTAGTAGTAGTCCCATCGATCATCGTTAAAGGTATTGGGGAGGAGCGAATTGCCCAACACAAAACGCACCTGGCGCTTGGTCATGCCGGGTTTGAGTTGTTGGACCATCTCTTCAGTGATGATGTGACCTTGTTGAATATTGATCTTGTGCACGCCAGGGAAACGGAAATTGGTACAACCGGCAAGACTTGCAATCACAACAGCGACCAGTATGAGGCGACTGGCTAATTTCATATTAGGGCTTCCACTTGGCAAAAGAATGGGGATAATACCCGATCAACGGGGATACTGCGAAGATTTCGGAGGAAAAATGGCAGACGAAAACCAGGAACTGCGCAAGGCTGGACTTAAGGTTACCTTGCCGCGCGTAAAGATTCTGCAAATGCTGGAATCGGCGGAGCAACACCATATGAGTGCCGAAGATGTGTACAAGGCACTGATGGAAGCGGGCGATGATGTTGGTCTGGCGACGGTGTATCGCGTGCTGACCCAGTTCGAAAGTGCGGGCTTGGTGGTTCGTCATAATTTTGATGGAGGCCATTCAGTCTTCGAGATCGCGCGTGGTGACCATCACGATCACATGGTGCGTGTAGACACTGGCGAAGTGATTGAGTTTCACAACAGTGAAATTGAAGACCTGCAAAAACGCATCGCCGCCGAACACGGCTTCCAACTGACTGACCACAGCCTGGTGCTTTACGTTAAACCGATGAAGAAGTAAGGGCGTAAAAGGGGAAGGAAAAGGGAAAACAAGGGCAGTGGATTGCCATTTTGAGAAAAGCCATCATCCTTCCTTTCCCCTTTCCCCTTTCCCCTTTCCCCTTTCCCCTTTCCCCTTTCCCCTTTCCCCTTTCCCCTTTCCCCTAACTTTCCAATATTTCCCGAGCGTGGGCCAGGGATTGTTCGGTCACTTTCGCGCCGCCGAGCATGCGTGCTATCTCTTCCACTTTTGCATCACCATTCAATTCCACCAGGGTGGATTCGGCGCTGTTTTTACGGGCGGTTTTGCTGACTTGCAGGTGCTGATGGCCTTTGCTGGCGACCTGCGCGAGATGGGTGACGCAGATCACCTGGCCTTTTTCGCCCAACTGACGCAGCAGGTTACCGACCACATCGGCGGTAGCGCCGCCGATGCCAACGTCCACTTCGTCGAATACCAGGGTGGGGGTGGCAGAGGTCTGGGCGGTGATCACCTGAATCGCCAGGCTGATGCGTGACAACTCACCGCCAGAGGCAACTTTACTCAGTGGGCGCGGCGGCTGGCCGGGGTTGGTGCTGATCAGGAATTCCACGTCTTCCAGACCGTGCAAGCTCGGTTTGTCATTAAAGGGAATCAGGCTGACCAGTAAATGGGCGTTCTCCATCCCCAGTTTTTGCAATTGCGCATTGACCTGTTTGGCCAGTTTCAACCCGGCTTTCTGGCGTTGTGCCGACAGAGTTTCGGCCAACTGGCGGTATTGCCGCTCGGCGTCATTAACCTGCTGTTCCAGCACATCCAACCGCGCGTCGCCCCCTTGCAGCTCAGCCAGTTCGCTGCTGAGCTGGGCAATCAGCTCAGGCAGTTGCTCGGGGGTAATACGGTGTTTGCGGGCAATGTCGTAGATGGCTGACAAACGCTCTTCCACAAAGGCGAGGCGTTCCGGATCCAGGGCAAAGCCGTCGATATGGTGTTCAATTTCATGCTGCGCTTCCTGTACCTGGATCTGCGCGCTGGTGAGCAATTGTTCCGCTTCCTGCAATGCCGCCGTTTTTTCCGGCAGGGCGCGCAGGATATGCAGGGCGCGATGCAGGTTGATGGACAAACCCTGCTCATCATCGCTACAAATAGCGGCCAGTTGTTGGCTACCGCGCAGGATATCTTCGGCGTTGGCCAAGGTGCGCTGCTCCGCTTCGAGTGCATCCAGCTCGCCGGTCTTCAGACCCAACTGATCCAGCTCTTGCACTTGATAATTGAGTAGTTGGAAGCGAGCGCTGACCTCAGCGGCGTTATCGCGCAAGTGCAGGTAATGCTCCAGCCGGCTTTGCCATTCGCGGAAGGCCTGGCGCACCTGGCGGGCCAATTCGGCCTGGTTGGCAAAGTCGTCCAGCAGGCGGCGATGCGTGTCTTTTAACAAGAGCGATTGGTGTTCGTGTTGGCTGTGGATATCAATCAGCATCTCGCCCAGGGTGCGCAGCTGTTGCAGGGTAACCGGTTGACCGTTGATGTAGGCCTTGGATTTGCCGTCGCTGCTGATTACGCGGCGCAACAGGCAGTCATTGGGTGTTTCGTCCTGTTGCAGGTCGTGTTCCTTGAGCCATTTGTTGGCGATGCGGATCTTGCTGGTGTCAAAACTGGCACTGATGTCGGCACGCTGCGCGCCCTGGCGCACCCGTTGGCCATCGGCCCGGTCGCCCAGTGTCTGCCCCAGGGCTTCCAGCATGATGGACTTGCCGGAACCCGTCTCGCCGGTAATGACCGTCATACCGGGTTTCAGGTCCAGATCCAGGTGGTCGACCAGCGTGAAGTTCTGAATGCTGAGATGAGTGAGCATAGGGGCCTCGGCACAAGGGGAAATTTTCTGGTTATTTATACAGTATCTGGTGCGCGTCGACCAGAGGGCAGATAAAGCCCCGGTCAAAAATGTGGACATGCCTTGAATCCCACAGTGCTAGCCCCATATACCCCGCACAGCTTAGCCGGCAGCTGAACCGCTGCCGATTGAAAGAACGTAGGTAATAAAAGATGGAGGCCAGCGTGGCTAACAACGAAGAGTATCAGCAAGAATCCCCCACCGCCGAAGCCAGTGCCCCGGAGACGCAAGCCGATGTGGACGTTGAGGTGTCCGTCGAAGCCTTGCAGGCGCAAATCGCCAGCTTAACTGCCGAACTGGATGCCGCGCGTGAAAATGTATTGCGCGCGCAGGCCGATGCCCAGAATGCCCGCCGTCGTGCAGAACAGGATGTGGAAAAAGCCCATAAGTTCGGCCTGGAAAGAATGGTGAATGATTTGTTGCCGGTGGTTGATAACCTTGAGCGTGCGCTGGCGGCGATAGACGCTGGTAACGAATCCCTGGCCCCGGTGGCCGAAGGTATTCAGCTCACCCTGAAATCCTTCCTCGATTCATTGGCTCGCCATCAGGTGGTGACGGTCGACCCGCAAGGGGCACCGTTTGATCCGCAATTGCATCAGGCGGTCTCAGCCGTACCCAATCCGGACGTCGAACCCAACACCGTGATCAATGTGTTCCAGAAAGGTTATACCTTGCACGGTCGTCTGGTGCGCCCGGCGATGGTCGTGGTCGCCAAGGCTGCGGATTGATCAAACCGCTGAAAATAGTCGGTCTGTTTGTAGGGATTTGTCGCCCCCAGCCTTGAAATCCACCCGGGCAGGCCAATATAGATCACCAAGTGTCAACAACAGGCCGGGTGCCGGTGAGACAGTCAACATTCAACCAAGATTTATGTGCGTGAGCAGCGCTTGCGCCAGCTAAAAATTCAGGAGATATCACATGGGTAAAATTATCGGCATCGACTTGGGTACTACCAACTCTTGCGTCTCCATTATGGAGGGCGGCAAGCCCAAGGTAATCGAAAACTCTGAAGGTGATCGCACGACCCCGTCCATCGTCGCGTTTACCAATGACGATGAAATTCTGGTGGGCCAAAGTGCAAAACGCCAGTCCGTCACTAACCCCAACAACACGCTTTATGCTGTCAAGCGTTTGATCGGTCGTAAATTCAAAGACGACGTGGTGCAAAAAGACATCAAGATGGTGCCCTACAAAATTGTCGCCGCTGACAATGGGGACGCCTGGGTAGAAGTGAAAGGCGATAAAAAAGCACCGCCGCAAATTTCGGCCGAAGTGCTGAAAAAAATGAAGAAAACCGCTGAAGAATATCTCGGCGAAAAAGTTACCGAAGCGGTTATTACGGTACCGGCTTACTTCAATGACTCACAACGCCAAGCCACCAAAGATGCGGGCAAGATTGCTGGTCTCGATGTAAAACGTATTATCAACGAGCCGACCGCTGCGGCCCTGGCCTATGGTTTGGACAAAGGTAAAGGTGATCGCACCATTGCCGTTTACGACCTGGGTGGTGGTACCTTCGATATCTCCATTATTGAAATTGCAGACGTTGATGGCGAGCATCAATTTGAAGTGCTGTCCACCAACGGTGACACCTTCCTGGGTGGTGAAGACTTCGACTTGCGCTTGATTGAGTTCCTGGCTGATACCTTCAAGAAAGATACCGGTATCGACCTGCACAATGATCCGCTGGCATTGCAACGTTTGAAAGAAGCGGCGGAGAAAGCGAAGATTGAGCTGTCCTCCAGTCAGCAGACTGAAGTGAACCTGCCGTACATTACTGCCGATGCAAGCGGTCCAAAACACCTGGTGGTAAAACTGACCCGCGCCAAACTGGAATCACTGGTTGAAGAGCTGGTAACTCGCTCAATGGACCCGGTCAAGATGGCCATTAAAGATTCCGGTAAATCCATCAGCGATATCGATGATGTGATTCTGGTGGGCGGCCAAACCCGTATGCCATTGGTACAGAAAGCAGTGGCTGATTTCTTCGGCAAAGAGCCACGTAAAGACGTGAACCCGGACGAAGCTGTGGCTATTGGTGCAGCGATTCAGGGCGCTGTACTGGCCGGTGATGTAAAAGACGTATTGTTGCTTGACGTTACCCCGTTGACCTTGGGTATTGAAACCATGGGCGGTGTGGCTACACCCTTGATTGATAAGAACACCACGATTCCAACCAAGAAATCACAAACGTTCTCTACGGCAGATGACAACCAGACAGCGGTGACGATTCACGTTGTACAAGGTGAGCGCAAGCAGGCATCGCAGAATAAATCCCTGGGCCGTTTTGACCTGAGCGATATTCCGCCGGCACCGCGCGGTATGCCGCAAATCGAAGTGACCTTCGACATCGACGCGAACGGTATCCTGAATGTGAGCGCGAAAGACAAGGCAACTGGCAAAGAACAGTCTATTGTTATAAAAGCGTCTTCCGGTTTGTCCGATGACGAAATCGAAAAGATGGTGAAAGACGCGGAGGCCAATGCTGAAGCAGACCGCAAGTTTGCTGAAGTGGTCGGTGCGCGCAATACCCTGGAAGGCTTGATCCATGCCACGCAAAAAACCTTGAAAGAAGCCGGTGATAAAGCAACGGCTGATGAAAAATCAGCAATTGAGTCTGCTATCAAGGAAGCTGAAGAGGTGGTGAAAGGTGATGATCTGGAAAAAATCCAGGCGGCCACTACGAAGCTGACAGAAGCCTCCGGTTCACTCGCGCAAAAACTTTACGCTGAACAATCTGCTCAAGGTCAAGGTGGTGCAGGTGCTGCTGGTGGAGCAGACAGCGGCAAGAAAGCCGATGATGACGGCGTCGTGGAAGCCGAATTCGAAGAAGTGAAGGATGATAAAAAATAATCATTATCCTAATGTGTAAGTGAACGACGACAAATGCGGGCAAGTCCCGCATTTGTCACGTTAAGCGAAGCATATTTTTTAGAACAAAAACCCTGTCTCAGTAATTTTTTTGAACTGATTTATTTGGAAAGCTGCAAGCATGGCAAAACGCGACTACTACGAAGTGCTGGGCGTCTCTCGCGACGTGTCTGCCGCGGATTTAAAAAAGGCTTATCGCCGCGAGGCGATGAAACATCACCCGGACCGCAACCCGGATGACAAATCCGCAGAAGAAAAATTCAAAGAGGCCAACGAAGCCTACGAAGTACTCTCTGATGCGCAAAAGCGTGCGGCCTATGACCAGTACGGTCACGCCGGTGTTGATCCGCAATCGGGCATGGGCGGTGCCGGTGCAGGCTTCAGTAATTTCAGTGATATTTTTGGTGATGTCTTTGGCGATATCTTTGGCGCGGCGGCCGGTGGCCGTGGCGGGCGCGGCGGCGCAAGTCGTGGTTCAGACCTGCGTTATACCCTTGAGCTGAGCCTGGAAGAGGCGGTCAAAGGAACTACCGTCCAGATTAAAGTGCCGACGCTGGTGTCCTGTAAAACCTGCGACGGCAGTGGTGCAAAGTCCGGTAGCAAACCGGTGACCTGTACCACCTGTGGTGGGCGCGGTCAGGTGCGGATGCAGCAGGGCTTTTTCTCTGTTCAGCAAACCTGTCCGAGCTGTCACGGTCGCGGCACAGTCATTTCTGATCCGTGTAAATCGTGTCATGGCCAGGGGCGTGTGGAAGAAACCAAAACCCTTTCCGTTAAAGTGCCCGCTGGTGTCGATACCGGTGACCGCATTCGTTTGTCCGGCGAAGGCGAGGCCGGTTTTGGCGGCGGACCCAGTGGTGATTTGTATGTGCAGGTCAGTGTGCGTCGCCACGATATCTTTGAGCGCGAAGGCAATGATTTGTACTGTGAAGTGCCGATTGATTTTGTTGATGCAGCGCTGGGCGGTGAACTGGAAGTGCCGACACTGGATGGACGCGTCAAATTGAAAGTCCCGGCCGAAACCCAAACCGGCAAGATGTTTAAATTGCGCGGCAAAGGTGTAACGCCGGTGCGTGGTGGCCAGCCCGGTGACTTGTTGTGCCGGGTGGTGGTGGAAACACCGGTGGACCTCACCGCCAAGCAAAAAGAATTGCTGCGTGAATTCCAGGCGACCATGCACGGCGGAAAGAATTCGCCCCGGCAGCGCAGCTGGTTTGACGGCATGAAAAATTTTTTCGGTGATATGAAAATTTAATCATGACGCATTACTCGGTCTGATAAAAAACGGGTTGGCCTCACAAGGGCCAACCCGTTTTTTGTAGGTCGGATTAGCGCAGCGTAATCCGACGAAACGCTAATTAACCGAAGCGTAATCAACCGAAGCGTTAATAAAGATAAAGTTGCTGGCTGTGTAATGAATTAGGGCCTAGCCTGAAGAAAGTGTCGGATTACGCTATCGCTAATCCGACCTACACGAACACGCTTGATTAACAATAACGAGGGGAAAATCATGAAATTTACCTTTTTGAAAGCGTTTTTATTATTGGGCGTAGCCGTGACGATACCCTCGGGTTTTGCTGCGGACAAAAAAAGCTTCACTTGGCCAAACGGTGCCAAGGCAGCGGTCAATCTGGCTTACGATGACGCACTGAATTCACAACTGGATAATGCCATTCCAGCGCTGGATAAATATAAACTGAAAGGCAGCTTTTATTTAACCCTGGCGAGCGACACCATCGACAAGCGCCTGGAAGATTGGCGCGCGGCGGCGGCCAGCGGTCATGAACTGGCGAACCACACTATCTTTCATCAATGCTCCGGTGCTATTCCCGGTCGCGAAAGTTGGGTCGTGCCACACCGCGATCTGGACAAGATCAGTGTCGACGCACTCGCTGACCAGATTCGTTTTGCTAACACGGTATTGTTTTCCATCGATGGCAAACGTGAACGTACTTACACTACACCCTGTGGTGATTTAAAAGCCGGTGGTGAAAATTATCTGCCGGCTATCAAATCAGAATTTGTTGCCATTAAATCGGCGTTCGGCGGTGTTATCCCGGATATGACTACCCTCGATCCTTACGCGGTAACCGTAGCTGTACCCGAAAATGTCACCGGCAAGCAGTTGATTGCGGTGGTGAAAGAGGCCGCTGAAAAAGGCACTATGGCCAATTTTACGTTCCACGGTATTGGCGGTGATCATTTATCGGTATCCAAAGAAGCCCACGAAGAGCTGCTCAAATATCTCGCCGACAACAACGATATTTATTGGACGGATACATTTCTCAACATCATGAAACATGTCAAAGCCGAACAAGCGCGTCTTTAAACCAAATACCAAACCGGAACTGGAAGTAGGTCGGATTAGCGCAGCGTAATCCGACACCTTGGACTTTAAATCATGAATCGCGCAGCGGTTTCGCTGCGCCAGATTCGCATCACATTTCTTGCAGCAAGCCCTTCGTTCACAAAACCTTACTCGCCTTGCGTTTTTTTACCAGTAAAATACCACCCCGGCAGGTTCGCCCGGAAAAACACAATGCATGTAACAAAACGCGCAAGTTGTTTCATGGCGAGATGAAAAATTTGGCGCCGTTTGAACGCGTAAAAATCACTGCTGTCCGAGCAGCGTTAAGTTGTGTAAATTACTGTTTGATCTGTCGCACCGCTATACGACATCGAATAAAGTCTTGCGGACTATAATTTGCCTGACAATACCCTCATTACAATAAATTCATCTGAAATCGCTTTGGAGAACGGCCATGAAAACCCTCAAAGGTCCTGCAATATTCCTCGCACAATTCTGTAGTGATGAAGCGCCCTTCAATTCCCTGGATACTATCGCCGCCTGGGCCAGCAGCCTGGGCTTTAAAGGCGTACAGATTCCTACCTGGGATGGTCGCGTGTTTGATCTGGAGCGCGCGGCAACCAGCATGGAATACTGCAACGAGTTCAAATCTATTCTGGCCAAACACGATTTGGTGGTCACGGAATTATCCACGCATTTGCAAGGCCAGTTGGTCGCCGTGCACCCGGCCTACGATGAAATGTTTGACGGCTTTGCGCCTGAGTCTGTCCGTGGAAATCCCGTGGAGCGCCAGAAGTGGGCGGTGAATCAATTGATGTTGGCGGCGCAAGCCAGTAAAAATCTCGGCCTCGATGCGCATGCGACCTTTTCCGGCGCACTATTGTGGCCTTATTTGTATCCGTGGCCTCAGCGTCCCGCCGGTTTGGTGGATACCGGTTTCCGCGAATTGGCCGCCCGCTGGTTACCAATTCTGGATGCGTTTGATAAAGCGGGTGTGGATGTGTGTTATGAAATCCATCCCGGTGAAGACTTGCACGACGGCGCGACCTTTGAGCGTTTTCTTGCCGCCGTTGAACACCACCCGCGCTGCAATATCCTGTTTGACCCCAGCCATTTTGTATTGCAACAACTGGATTACCTCGCGTTTATCGACCGCTATCACGACCGCATCAAGATGTTCCATGTGAAGGATGCGGAATTTAATCCCACTGCCCAGCAAGGTGTTTATGGTGGTTATGAAAATTGGGTAGATCGCGCCGGACGTTTCCGTTCATTGGGCGATGGTCAGGTCGACTTCAAACAAATCTTCTCCAAGTTCGCTGCTTACAATTATGAAGGTTGGGCGGTGCTGGAATGGGAATGCTGCCTGAAACATCCGGAAGACGGCGCGAAAGAAGGTGCGAAGTTTATCCAGGAACACATCATCCGCGTCACCGAAAAAGCCTTTGATGATTTTGCCAAAGGCGGTACGGATGAAGTGGCAAATCGCCGCATCCTCGGTTTAAAAATTTAATTCGCGCGTCCCTGCACAGCACTGCTGTGCAGGCTCGATCAACAATACACAGAAGAAGATTCACAATGACAACTCCCAAAATTCGATACGCAATGGTTGGCGGTGGTCGCGGTGCTTTTATCGGTGCAGTGCATCGTATTGCGGCGCGGATAGATGACCGCTTTGAATTAGTCGCCGGTGCGCTTTCATCCAAACCGGATATAGCACAGGCGTCTGCTGCGGATTTGCACATTGCTGCCGATCGCGCTTATACCTCTTATGAAGACATGATTCGCGCAGAAAAAAGTCGCCCGGATGGTGCGCAGGTCGTCGTCATCGTTACCCCGAACCACATGCACTTTCCTGTGGCGAAAGCTTGTCTTGAAGCGGGTATGGATGTGATTTGCGATAAACCGGTAACGCGCACACTCGAAGAAGCACTGGAGCTGGAAAAGCTTGTGCAATCCTCGGGTTGCTTCTTCGGTTTGACGCACAACTACAGCGGTTATCCCCTGGTGCGCTACGCGCGTGAATTGGTTGCGCAGGGCAAGTTGGGTAAATTGCGCGTGGTGCAGGCGGAATATCCGCAAGAGTGGCTTACTGAAGCGGCCGGTGATGACAATAAACAAGCATCCTGGCGCACCGACCCTGCCCGTTCCGGCCTGGCCGGTTGTCTGGGGGACATCGGTACCCATGCGTTTCAACTCGCCCGTTTTATCACGCAGCAAAAAGTGGAAACCGTGTGTGCCGACCTGGCCAGTTTTGTGGACGGCCGCCCGGTGGACGACAACGTGCACGTCATGTTGCGTTTTGCCGACGGAGCCAAAGGCATGTTGTGGAGCAGCCAGGTTGCACCGGGTTGTGAAAACGGTTTGCGCATTCGTGTATACGGTGAAAAAGCCGGCATCGAATGGGCACAGGAAAATCCCAACGAATTGTGGTTCTGTGAATTGAACAAGCCACGTCAGCGCGTGACCCGTCGCGGTGATATTGGCAGTGACGTAGCTGCACGCGGTATGCGTACGCCCGGCGGCCATCCCGAAGGTTATCTTGAAGGCTTTGCCAATTTATACCAGGATTTTGCCGATATCCTGCTGGCGCGTCAGCAAGGTAAAACCCATGAGATGCAAGCCTGGGTACCCGGTATAGAAACCGGTGTTGAAGGTATGCGTTTTATTCAGGCCGTGCTACATTCATCCGGCGCCAACGGTACCTGGACAGCACTGTAACCCCCGTGCTTATCAGGTGGGGTGATGCAAAGCGCGCGCACCCCACTTGATGCCATAAGTTAAGTCATGAACCAACAACACATAACATCGTCACAACAATAATCAGGTAAACGCTATGGTTAATACCGTTAATCCCTCCCGCATTTTTAATGCGAGTTGTATCGCATTGATTGTTACCGCCATGACCTTCGCTATCCGTGCGGGTATCCTCAACGACCTCAGCCTCAGTTTTGACCTGACCAACCAGCAGCTCGGCTGGATCAACGGTATGGCATTCTTTGGTTTTCCGGTCGCGATGATGTTCGGTGGTTTGATCTATAACTACCTGGGTGCAAAAAAGTTATTGTACCTGGCCTTTATTTGTCACCTGCTCGGTCTGGTGTTGACCATGACCGCTACCGGCTTCTGGACCTTGTTGTTATCCAGTTTCTTTATCGGCTTTGCTAATGGTTCCGTGGAAGCGGCGTGTAATCCGCTGATCGCCGACATGTACCACACCCGCAAAACCGCGATGCTGAATAAATTCCATGTGTGGTTCCCGGGCGGTATTGTGATCGGTGCCTTGGTATCGGCAGCGATGACCAAGATGGGACTGGGCTGGCAATTACAAATTGCGGTGATGATTATTCCTACCATCATCTACGGCTTTATGATCTTTGGTCATCCATTCCCGGCCACCGCGAATTCGGAAACTTCGACCGCCACCAATATTCGTTCACTCTTTTCGCCCCTGTTTATCTTTATGTTCTTCTGCATGACACTCACCGCTGCCTCCGAATTCGGTACAACCCAATGGGCCGAGTTAATCTTCGGCGCCTCCGGTGCGCATCCGATGCTGTTCCTGGCTCTGGTTACCGGTGTGATGGCTTTGGGTCGCTATTTTGCAGGGCCGATTGTAGAAGCCTTTAACGCTGTTGGTGTGTTGCTGATGTCGGCGATTGTCACCACCATCGGTATCTTCTTGCTGAGCACAGCCTCAGGCATGATGGTGTATGTTTCAGCAGTAGTCTTCGCGTTGGGCGTTACTTATTTCTGGCCGACCATGATCGGTTTTATCAGCGAATACCAACCCAAGACCGGTGCTTTGGGGATGTCATTGATTGGCGGTGCGGGCATGTTCTCCATGTCGATCTGGAACCCCGTTATCGGGCGCTGGTTAGACGAAGCCAAGGCAGAAGCGGTTGCCAGCGGCATCACCGCCGAAGCTGTTGAGGTGGCGGCCGGGCAGGCCACTTTGCAAAACCTGGCACTGTTCCCGGCGTTTCTGATCCTGGCATTTGGTTTGCTGTTCTTTATGCGGCACAAGCTTGAACGTCAGGTGCACGCCACCGAGTAACGCAAACCAGTTAAGACGCTCTTGCAGTAAGTGCGTCATACCACTGATAAAGGCGATAACATCAGCTATGTTATCGCCTTTTGTATATCTGACCCTGCGAGAATAATCGATGTGATGATGCGACCACTGGTAGCCAGTGCAATGAACCTTGCCAAGATGTTGGTGTTGCGCATTATTGCATTGGTGACCCGCTTCCCTTGGGCGGTGGCGCTGTTTGGTTTTGTTTCCGGTGTGGCCAGTTTTCTGTTGGTGGAACGCGAGCAGGAAAAATTTGCCCAGCTTGTCTCGGCATTGATGTTGCTCAGTTGGGGTTGGCTGGCACTGGAGAATTTATTACAGCGCAGTGTTTCTTCCTGGTTCGGTTTTAAATTACCGCCACCGTTATTGAGTTTTGCCACCCAACTGGTGCATCAGGAAAGTCTGTTTTTTGTTGTCCCCTTTTTCTTTATCACCACCGTGTGGAACGGTGGGCAGATGGTCTTTACCTCGCTGTTGATCATCGCTGCATTTATCTCCATTGTTGATCCCATCTATTATCGCTGGCTGGCTGCCAAACGCTGGCTGTACTTTATCTTTCATGGCGTCACCTTGTTCGCCGTGTTGTTAACAGCCTTGCCGATTATTTTTCAGCTGCCCACACCAAAAAGTTATTTGCTGTCTTTGGGCATCGCCATCCTTTTGTCACTACCAGGTATTGTGCGGGCATTGCCGTTCAACTGGTGGAAGCGCAGTTTGCTCACCATAGCCGGCATTGTGGTGGTGGCCATTATCGGTGTCTCGGTGCGTGCGTGGATACCGCCTGCCACCTTGCGCTTGACCGAGGTTGCGGTAACTGACCGCATTGATGACCGAAGCCGTTCGCCGGAGAATTCACTAAACGTCATCACAGTGGAGCAATTGCGTTCCGGACTTTATGCTTACACCGCTATTCGCGCGCCGCGCGGATTGAATGAGCGGATCTATCACGTCTGGCGGCGCAACGGACGCATAGTGGATAAAATCGCTCTCGACATTAGCGGCGGGCGTGAGGCCGGTTATCGCGCCTGGACCCACAAGTTAAACTTCCCGCCTTATCCCAGTGGGCGATGGCAAATCCACGTCGTCACTGAAGCGAATCAAGTCATCGGCATCCTGCGGTTTCGCGTGATTGAATCCCCGGATGACCTACGTGATATGGAAGAAGAAAGCCCACTTGAAAACCCGGTCGAAAAAATTCGCGAGGTAATACCGGAAGACTTGATCCCGCTGGATCCACCGGATGAAGACGATGTTGAAGCAGAGCCGCGCGAGGACAGCAAACCGGAGGTTGAAGACAGTGAAGGTAAATCACCGGAAGACATTGACGAGCCTGAGCCGTTCGAGGAAGCAGCACCGATAGAGAGTGAGGTTCCGGATGAGCGGGAAAATAGCGAATCGACAAGCGCGTCGTCTGTAGGAGAACAAACGGGTGATGCGAGTTCATCATCTCACCCGTAAGTTATTTTGATTACTGTGTTCTACTCAGTGCCCGCTGCATAGCAATAAAACAAAACAGCAACACGCCAATGACGATCTTGGTCCACCAGCTGCTCAGGGTGCCGTCGAAGGAAATATAGGTTTGTACTACGCCCATAATCAGTACGCCGACCAAGGTTCCAATCACATATCCGTAGCCACCGGTCAGCAAGGTGCCGCCAATAACCACTGCCGCAATTGCATCCAGTTCTACGCCGACGGCGGCGAGTGAATAGCCAGAAAAGGTGTAGAAAGAATACACAATGCCAGACAGCGTGGCGAGGAATGAGCTGGTGGCGTAGATGGCGATGGTGGTACTGGCGAGGGGAACGCCCATCAGGGCGGCGGAGTTATTGTCGCCACCCAGCGCATAGACCCGGCCGCCAAAGCGCGTGTAATGCGCTGCGATAATAGCGATGACGAGCACCACTAAACAAATGATGGTGGAGCTGCCGATCCAGGCGCCGCCCGGTAATTCAAAACCGAACATGGAGACCGCGTCGTAGAATTCGTGAGTGATCGGAATGGATTCTTCACTGATCACGCTGGCCAGGCCGCGCGCGAGGAACATACCGGCCAGCGTCACGATAAATGGTTGCAGTTTATAGACATAAATTAATGTACCCATGGCTGCGCCGAAGCCGGTGCCGAGTAATAACACGACCGGAAATACCACCAACGGGTGCCAGTTGTATTGTGAAATCAATACGCTGCTGATGACGCCGGTGAGGGCGATAACTGCACCGACGGAGAGATCAATGCCGCCTGACAAGATGACAAAGGTCATGCCGACGGCGGCAATAATCAGGAAGGCGTTGTCGGTTAATAAATTAAAGAATACCCGCGGCGTGCCGAAGGATTCGAATTGCACCGAGCCGATACCAAACAATAAAAAGAACAGACAACAGGTGACGATCAACGGAATAAATTTGCGATTAACCATGGCGCTTTCTCCACAACATAAGGCTGGACAACTGTTGCTGGAAGCGCGGAGATTGCATCAGTAATACCAGGATAATGGCCGACGCCTTGATCAATAAATTGAATTTGGGTGGAATGCCGCTCATGATGATGGTGACGGTAAGCGTCTGGATAATCAGGGCGCCGATGATGGACAGCAGCAATGAAAAACGCCCGCCCATCAGTGATGCGCCGCCGATCACGACTGCAAGGATCGCATCCAGCTCCAACCATAAACCGGCGTTGTTTGCATCCGAACCTTTGATGTCGGCGGCGGCAATCATCCCCGCCAGGGCCGCACACAAACCGGCCAGGCAATACACACTGAGTTTAATGGCCTTGGCATTAATACCCAGATAACGACTCGCTGAGGCATTGGCACCGACGGCTTCTACATACAAGCCCAGCGCGGTACGGCGCATCAGCAATTGCACCAATACAAACGTAATGATCACCAGTACAACGGGAAACGGCAGTCCGAGGAAATAACCGGTACCAAGAAAACTGAACGCCTCGTGCTGAAAGGTAACGATTTGCCCTTCATTAATTAATTGCGCAACACCCCGCCCGGCCACCATTAAAATTAAGGTCGCCACAATGGGCTGGATATTTAAATAGCCCACCAACAATCCGTTGATCATGCCGCCCACTAAACCGGCTGCCAGGCCGCCAGCGATGATAACGGTGAGGCTATCCACACCCGAGACAATTAAATAAGCGCTGACTGCACCGGCAATCGCCATGACCGATCCGACGGACAAATCGACCCCACCGGTCGCAATCACCAATGTCATCCCGATAGCCAGGAGTGCGATGGGTGCTGCGCGGTTTAACACATCAATCAGGCTGCCGTAGAAGCGGCCATCTTTATACGTCAGGTTAAAAAATTCCGGTGAAATAACCAGGTTGATTAACAGCAGAAGCAGGAGTCCGGCAACCGGCCAGATATAACGGCGCAATTGCGAGTTGGATAACAAGGCATTCATAATATGAGCTCGCTTTTTTACGTCTCGGCTAATGAGGTTTATGCGGAAGCAATCGCGCGCATGATGGTATCGGGTTGAATGTCAGCGCCGGTTAATTCCGCCACCTTTTTGCGATCGCGCAAGACCACCACCTTATCACTGAAGGCCACCAGCTCTTCCAATTCGGACGAGGCGACGATCAGCGATAAACCTTGGTCGCACAATTGGCGAATCAATTTAATGATCTCCGCATGGGCACCGATGTCGATACCGCGTGTAGGTTCATCAAGGATTAACAGCCTGGGGTTCGACGCCAGCCAACGGGCCAGGATCACTTTTTGTTGATTGCCGCCGCTCAGTTGCTCGATGGGCTTCTCAATATCAGACGTGGCGATATTAATATCTTTTACATATTTTTCGGCAATAGCATTTTGCTGTTTGCGCGGAATAAATCGCCACCAGCCCTGTTTGATTTGTTGGGCGAGGATAATATTTTCGCGAATTGACAAGGGGCCGAGGATACCGTCGTGTTTGCGATCTTCCGGGCACAAACCCATACCCAAATCGATGGCTTCTTTCGTGGAAGACAAATGAATGTCTTTGCCGTGAAAGATCACGGTACCGGTGTGCTTTTTATCCACCCCAAAGATCAATCGACACAATTCGGTGCGGCCTGAACCCAGTAAGCCCGCGAGTCCGACCACTTCACCTTGCGCAACTTGCAGATCAATGGGCTCCAATGAGCCGGCTCTGCCGACCTGGGTGAGTTTTAACGCGGAGGGTCGTTGTTGCTCACTGGTTGTCTGATGCATACGTTCTTCCAATGCAGCCAGTTCTTTGCCGAGCATATGCCCCACCAGTTCAGGGCGGCTCAGTGTGGCAGCGTCGAATTCGCCCACTAATTCTGCATTGCGCAAGATCGTAATGCGATCACACACGGCGTACACCTGATCGAGAAAGTGCGTAACAAACACGATGCCGATACCGCGCTCTTTCAAGCTGCGCATAATGCGAAACAGGGATTGCACTTCATCGGCGTCGAGACTCGCGGTCGGCTCGTCAAGGATCAACACCTTGGCTGACATATCCACACCACGCGCAATAGCGATCAACTGTTGCACGGCGATGGAGTAGCTGGACAGCGGTCGCGTCACGTCAATATCCAGGTCGTAATCTTTCAGCAAGGCATGGGATTGTTGATTGATGGTTTTCCAGTCGATGAATCCCCAGCGCTTTGGCTCGCGCCCAAGAAAAATATTATGCGCAACACTGAGGTTGGGCAGCAGGTTCACCTCCTGATACACGGTACTGATGCCCAACGCCTGGGCGTCGCCTGTGTTGCCTGGGAAGATCGGCTTTCCCTCCAGCAGGATGTCGCCGCCGTCCCGGGTGTAAACACCGGTCATGACTTTAATCAGGGTGGATTTGCCTGCACCGTTTTCACCGAGCAACGCATGGATCTCGCCAGCGCGCAGCGTAAAGTCCACGCCTTTCAGCGCATGCACGCCGGGAAATTTTTTTTGGATTCCCCGTAACTGGAGAACAGCCGTAGTAGTAGACATAAATCAATCGTCGCAGTAGGTCGGATTAGCGCAGCGTAATCCGACGCGGAGAAATTAATGAATCAGTGTCGGATTACGGCGCGGTGCGCCTAATCCGACCTACATTATTTGCGTTTAGCTAATTCATCGGCGGCATTTTCGGCAGTGAAGACATTGCCGCCCATGCGGATCCATTTTTCAAAATCTTTTTTGCCGTTGCGGTATTGTTCGATCACATCGAATGCCGGGCCGCCGAGGTGCGGACTGAGTTCAACCGATACATTAATGCTGCCGTCAACGATAGCTTTAAGCGCATCGTTAACCGCATCGACAGACACGACGAGGATATCTTTGCCCGGTTGCAGGCCGGCTTCTCTGATGGCCTGGATAGCGCCCAGGGCCATTTCATCGTTGTGGGACCACAGCGCACAAATATTTTTGCCACCACCTTCGGCTTTCAACAAACTTTCCATCACTTCCTTGCCTTTGGCGCGGGTAAATTCAGCGGTCTGGCTGCGTACAATCTTCGCGTCCGGGTGTTGCGCCAAGACTTTATTAAACCCTTTCATCCGCCCGATAGCCGCGCTGGAACCGACGGTGCCTTGCAGTTCAAGGATGTTGCATTTGCCGTCGGTTTTTTCCATCAGCCAGTTTGCCGCCTTTTCACCTTCCAGTTCGAAGTCCGGTGCAATGCGGGTGAGGTAAAGCGAATCGTTGTTGAGGGCCACATTACGATCGACGATCACCACCGGAATTCGCGCGCGTTTGGCTTCCATCAGGATCGGTTGCCAACCCGTTTCGACCACCGGGGCAATGATGATGGCATCGACACCCTGGGCGATAAAACTGCGCACAGCTTTAATCTGGTTTTCCTGTTTTTGTTGCGCGTCGGAAAATTTCAGGTTAATGCCGCGTTTTTCTGCTTCAGCCTTAACCGATTCAGAAAAGCTGGTGCGCCAGCCGCTTTCCGAACCAACCTGGGAGAACCCGACGGTCAGTGCTGAGGCGGTACTGGCAATCAGCAAGCTGGATGCAAGCGTGGCGGTGTAGAGCGAGCGTAATAATCGTTTCATTGTGGCTTCCTCGTGACGATAAAATTATTGGATGTTCACGTATTACATTAATCGCTTGTGTAGGTCGGATTAGCGCAGCGTAATCCGACAATGCCCGGGTGCAATATGTCAACAATCACCCGTAATTTTTATGTTGTGCTTTTTTAAAATGTATTTTCTTTCCTGGCTGTTTTTGTCGGATTACGCTGCGCTAATCCGACCTACGGTTTATAGTTTACAGCGTCGTATTAAATCCAGCCGCCGTCGACGATGAAGTGCTGCGCGGTGCAAACCCGGCTGTCATCCGACGCCAGGAACAACGCCATTGCACTGATATCTTCCGGCATGACATTTTTTTTCATGCACTGGTTATCAAGAATGGCCTGCGCACTTTTTTCATTCATCAACATCGCCAACTGCCGTTCCGTCATTACCCAGCCAGGGACCAGCGTATTCACACGGATATTGTCGCTGCCCATGTCCCGCGCCAGGCCGCGCGTCAAGCCTTCAATCGCGGCTTTCGAACTGGTGTAACCGGGCATACCGCCCTGGGTGGCGTACCAGCTCATGGAGCCGAGATTGATAATCGAGCCGCCGCCCAACTCTTTCATATGCCAGTAAACGGCCTGCGCCGCAAAAAAATGATGCCGCAAATTGACTGCCAGGCGTTCATCCCAATAGGCCACCGTCACTTTGCGAAAATCGTGGCGTGTGTCGTTGGCGGCGTTGTTGATCAGCACGCTCACCAGCCCTAACTCTTTGCGCACCCGGGCGATGGTTTCCTGCACGCGCGGGATATTCAATAAATTACAATGGTAATACACTGGCGCGGTGCAGCCGGGGATATCACTGAGTGATGCCACCAATTTTTCGGCATCCTCATTGCGGATGTCGATAAACGCCACACGTGCATGCTGTCGACAAAACGCCTCCACCAGGTTGGCGCCAATGCCGGAGGCACCGCCGGTGATCAATACAATCTTCCCGCGCAAACTCGGGTACTGGTTACTGAGATTCATCGGCGGCTCTTAGGTTGTTATATGCATGCTGTGGTTAGTGGGTTTGATTGTGTCAGTGAGAATGCGCGGGCACTTCAGCACCGCGACAGCCCACCAGAAAATCAAAATCGCAGCCTTCGTCGGCCTGCATAACATGGTCAATATACAACTGTAGATAACCGCCGGGTTGTACCGGTTTACGCGTGACACGCAGTTGCGCGATGCGTGCCTGTAATTCTTCGTTGCTGATGTCGATCTCCAGCAATCCGTTATGCGCATCAAGATGAATTATGTCGCCATCCCGCACGGCGGCCAGCGGGCCCAGTTCCATCGCCTCCGGGGCCACATGTAACACCACGGTGCCAAATGCCGTGCCGCTCATACGCGCATCGGAGATGCGCAGCATGTCCGTTACACCCTGTTTCAAGAGCTTCGGCGGCAAACCCATGTTGCCCACTTCTGCCATGCCGGGGTAGCCCTTGGGGCCGCAGTTTTTCAGGACCAGAACTGACGAAGCATCTACCTCCAGGTGCGGGTCCATGATGCGCGCTTTGTAATGCTCGAAATTTTCGAATACCACGGCGCGTCCGCGATGATTCATCAACGCCGGCGTGGCGGCGGAGGATTTAAGCACCGCACCGCGCGGCGCCAGGTTACCGCGCAGGATGCAGATACCGCCGCTGGTGCACAAGGGGTTATTCAGGGGGCGAATCACGTCATCGTTGTAACAGGGTGCATCGCGATTGTTGTCCCACAGGCTCTTGCCGTTTGCCGTTAATGCAGCAGTATGTAACAGATCCGCCTCGCCCAGCCGCCGCAGTACTGCTGGCAGGCCCCCGGCGTAGTAAAACTCTTCCATCAGATACTGGCCGGATGGTTGCAGGTTCACCAGGGTCGGCACGCCTTGGCCGTAGGTTTGCCAGTCATCCAGCGTCAACTCAACACCGACCCGTTGGGCAATGGCTTTCAAATGGATCACCGCGTTAGTCGAGCCGCCGATGGCCGCATTAACCCGAATGGCATTGATAAAGGCCTCGCGGGTCAGCAATTGCGATAGTTTCAGATCTTCCGCCACCATGCCCACAATACGCATGCCGGAGGCAAAGGCCAGTGCGTTGCGCCGCGCGTCCACCGCCGGAATCGCGGCATTGTGGGGCAGGGAGGCGCCCATGGCCTCCACCATGCAGGCCATGGTGGAGGCCGTGCCCATGGTGTTGCAGGTGCCGGCGGAGCGCGACATATCCGCTTCCGCATCCATAAATTCCTGCAGGGAAATCAGACCAGCCTTGTAGTCTTCACTCATCCGCCAGACATGGGTGCCCGAGCCGACATCCATTCCCTTATGTTTGCCATTAAGCATCGGACCACCGGTGACGACGATGGTCGGCAGATCGCAGCTGGCGGCGCCCATCAGCAGCGCCGGCGTGGTCTTGTCACACCCGGCCAAGAGCACGACCCCATCAATGGGATTACCACGGATGGACTCTTCCACATCCATTGAAGCCAGGTTGCGGGTCAACATGGCGGTAGGGCGCAGATTGGATTCACCGTTGGAGAACACCGGAAACTCGACCGGCACGCCGCCCGCTTCCAATACACCGCGCCGCACCCGGTCAGCCAGGTCGCGGAAGTGGGCGTTACAGGGAGTCAGTTCCGACCAGGTATTACAGATACCTATGATGGGCCGATCCTGAAAATGATGTTCAGGCATGCCCTGGTTGCGCATCCAACTGCGGTACATAAAACCGTTCTTATCTCTCTGGCCGAACCATTGCGCCGAGCGAAGGGGTTTTTTGATCTTGTTATTGTCAGACATCAATTCACACTCACGAGCCTGATAACAATCGGCGCAACCGGGGGGTGCGTTACTACTATCGAGACCAGGGTATCAAAGCCAGGGCTGAGTCAGAAAATCGGATTTAATTAATAATATAATATAATCTATTGGGCAAAAGGTTACCCGAAAGCGTGGGCATGAGCAAGGTGTAGACGCGGTGTGGCGCGACCAAAACGGCGTAAAGGGAAGTAAAGGCAGGCGGCGTGCGAGCCGATTAAAGCGGCATCCTTGCCGAGCTCCATCACGGGTTCTGGAGATGCTCTGCGTGATAACGCAGATGCGCCTCAATAAAGGTCGCGATAAAGAAGTAGCTGTGATCGTAGCCGGGTTGGTAACGCAGGGTGAGTGGGTGGTTATAGTCGCGGCAGGCGCGCTCAAGGTGTTCGGGCTTTAACTGGTCTTTGAGGAAGTTGTCGCTGTCGCCCTGGTCAATCAACAGCGGCTGCTTGGACGCACCGCAGGCGATTAACTCACAGGCATCGTACTGCGCCCACAAATCCTGATTGTCACCCAGATAACCGCTAAAGGCTTTTTGACCCCAGGGGCAGTTGCTGGGATTGGCAATCGGCGCGAAGGCGGATACCGAGGCGTAGCGCGAGGGGTTACGCAGTGCCAGCACCAGCGCCCCGTGGCCACCCATGGAATGACCGCTGATCGCTTCGCGGCCATTCACCGGGAAGTGATTGCGCACCAGCGCGGGCAGCTCATCGGCAATGTAGTCGTACATGCGGTAATGGCTGCTCCAGGGAGCTTGCGTGGCGTTGACGTAAAAACCGGCGCCGGAGCCGAAATCGTAACTGTCATCTTCGCCCGGCAGTTCAACGCCGCGCGGGCTGGTGTCCGGGCAGATGATCGCCAGGCCGAGTTCGGCGGCAACACGTTGTGCCCCGGCCTTTTGCATAAAGTTTTCGTCGGTACAGGTAAGGCCGGAGAGCCACCACACCAATGGCACCGGGCCGCTTTCTGCCTGGGGCGGCAGGTAGATGGCGAAGATCATCTCGCAATTGAGTGTTTTGGAGCTGTGCTTGTAACGCTTGAGCCAACCACCGAAGCTTTTGGTGGCGGACACCAGGGTAAGGGATGTATCTGACATGATCATTCCGTTGTTAGGCAGTTGTCGTAGGTCGGATTAGCGTAGCCTGATCCGACGCGGTCTCATTTGAAGAAAGTGTTGTCGGATTACGCTGCGCTAATCCGACCTACGGGTACCTTTAATAATGCAGCACCGTGCGGATGCTCTTGCCTTCATGCAGCAGATCAAATGCTTCGTTGATCTTCTCGAAGGGCATATCGTGAGTGATGAATTCATCAATCTTGATCTCGCCGCGCATATATTGTTCCACGTAGCCGGGTAATTGGCTGCGGCCCTTCACGCCGCCAAAGGCCGAGCCTTTCCACACTCGCCCCGTGACCAGTTGGAAGGGGCGGGTAGAGATTTCCTGGCCGGCACCGGCCACGCCGATGATGATGGATTCACCCCAGCCCTTATGGCAGCACTCCAGCGCTGAGCGCATGACATTCACATTGCCGATACATTCGAAGGAGTAGTCCACCCCGCCGTCAGTCATATCGATAATCACCTGTTGGATGGGGTCGGCATGGTCTTTCGGATTCACAAAATCTGTCGCGCCGAATTGTTGGGCGAGGGCGAATTTGTCGGGGTTGATATCGATGGCAATGATGCGGGCGGCACTCACCATCTTCGCGCCTTGGATAACTGCCAGGCCGATGGCGCCCAAACCGAATACGGCGACGGTGGAGCCCGGCTGTACTTTGGCGGTATTGATCACCGCGCCGATCCCGGTGGTGACGCCACAACCCAGCAAACAAATTTTTTCCAGCGGGGCTTCAGGGGAAATTTTGGCAAGGGACACTTCAGGCAGCACGGTATATTCAGAAAAAGTCGAGGTGCCCATGTAGTGAAACAACGGCTTGCCGTCAAGGGAAAAACGGGAGGTGGAGTCCGGCATCAAGCCTTTGCCCTGGGTTGCGCGTACGGCGCCGCACAGATTGGTCTTGCCGGAAAGGCAAAATTTACACTTGCCGCATTCAGCGGTGTATAGCGGAATAACATGGTCGCCCGGCTTGAGGCTGGTCACGCCCGGACCAACTTCCTCGACAATACCGGCACCTTCATGGCCCAGTACGGCCGGGAACAAACCCTCCGGGTCAGCACCTGACAGGGTATAAGCATCGGTATGGCAGACGCTGGTAGCCACGATCCGCACCAGTACCTCTCCCTGCTTGGGGCCTTGAACATCGATTTCGGCAAGTTCGAGGGGTTTTCCAGCAGCAAAGGCGACGGCAGCACGGGATTTCATGGGCATTCCTCCGGGAATTCAGTGAAAGTAGGTCGGAACCTTAAGGTTAAGGTTTGTTTTAACGGATTCATTGGGCGAGTCGATCAGTGTAGACTATCCCCGCACACATCATAAACATCGATTAACACAGATAATTATTGCAGAGGGACAATAATGCAACGCTGGGAGAGAATTGAAGCCTTTGTAGAAGTGGTACGGTTGGGGAATTTTTCGGCAGCAGCCCGTCAATTGCAAGTATCAAGTTCGCACATCAGCCGTTTGGTCAGTCAACTGGAGCAGCAACTCGGCACCCAATTGCTGTATCGCACCACCCGCCAGATCCGTCTGACCGACAGCGGGGCGCTCTATTACGAGAGTTGCCGTCAGTTATTTGAAGGATTCAAGGATGCCGAACTGGCCCTGGATCATCACCAGACCAATCCCACTGGCCTGTTAAAGATTACTGCCGCAACGACGTTCGGTGAACGTTATATCGCTCCACTGGTGAATGAATTCCATACCCTGTATCCGCAATTAAAAATCAGTATGCACCTGACCAATCGGCAATTGGAATTGATTGAAGAGGGCTACGATATTGCGATTCGCATGGGCGTGCTTAAAGAATCCACATTGGTAGCGCGCCGTTTGTGTCATCGCCGGGAATTTGTGGTGGGCTCGCCGGATTATTTCGCTCACCATCCGCAGCCGCACACCCTGGCGGAGCTGGAGCAGCACAATTGCCTGATCGGTTCGCGCGATCACTGGCTGTTTCTGGATAAAGGCGCACGTAAGGACCTGGTGGTGACTGGCAACTGGCACGCCAACTCCGGCCCGGCGCTGGTCGATGCTGCCTTGCGCGGCATTGGTCTGGCGCAGTTGCCGGACTATTACGTGACCGAATACCTGGCGAGCGGGCAACTGGTGTCGGTGCTGGATGAGTATCAATTTACCGATACCGGCGTATGGGTACTGTACCCACAGCAACGCTATCTCGCCGCCAAGGTGCGGTTGTTTATCGATTTTCTGGTGGAGAAGTTTGCCGCGGGCGTGCCTTGGGAGCGCTGAATGGCTACAAGCCAAACTCGTTTTCGGTGGCGCGGCTGATGGAGTCAAACACCATCACCTTGCTCCACAGGTGGGAGTAATCGGCGATGAATTGTTCATGCAAGGGGTGCGTCTGGTAGGCATTCTGGTCTTCGATGCTATCGAAGAAGAGCAATTCGGAGGCGCTGTAACTGTTGTCGATGACCGGGCGTTGCTCGGTCGCGGCGGGCACGCCCACATGCATACCGCGCACAGTTTCTATGGCGGACAGGCTGCGGATGCCGATAAGCAGTTGTTCCAGATCTTCGGCAGAATCCGGGTTCTTCAGCCAGAAAAACACCTGATGGGATAACTTGGCAATGTGTCCGCTCATGATTCGCTCCTGATGGTTCGCTCTTGGTGCTCGATTAACAGTCCCGATCAACCCGCAACGATTTTTTTCCCCGCCAGCAAGGCCTGACGGGCGAGGATAGCCTGCTCAATACCGGCGGCATCCAGCCCTTGGTCAGCTAATTGTTGTTTCTGGCTGTCCTGCTCCACAAAGCGGTCGCTGAACCCCAGGTGCAGTATTGGCATCACCACACCCATACTGGCCAGGTATTCACTCACGGCGGCACCGGCGCCACCGGCAATAACGTTTTCTTCCAGAGTTACCAGCAGGCTGTGTTCTGCGGCCATGCGTTCAATCAGGTCAGTGTCCAACGGTTTTACAAAGCGCATATCGCACACACTGGCGTTAAGTTTTTCCGCCGCCTGTAATGCGCTGGCCAGTGATGTGCCGAAATTCAGAATGGCGACCTGCTTGCCTTCCCGTTTTACCAGCCCTTTGCCGAGGGGTAGTTCGGTCATTGCTGCATGGATAGCGACACCGGTGCCGGTACCACGCGGATAGCGGACGGCGGACGGGCCCGGGTACTGATAAGCCGTATAGAGCAGCTGACGGCATTCGTTTTCATCGCTCGGTGCGGCAATCACCATGTTCGGGATACAGCGCAGGAAGCTGATATCAAACGCGCCGGCATGGGTCGCGCCGTCTTCGCCCACCATGCCGGCGCGGTCAATGGCAAAGGTAACGTCCAGATTTTGCAGCGCCACGTCGTGGATCAATTGATCATAGGCACGTTGTAAAAAGGTGGAGTAGATCGCCACTACAGGCTTCTGGCCCTCACAAGCGATACCCGCTGCAAGCGTCACAGCGTGCTGCTCAGCAATCGCCACATCATAGAAGCGCTCGGGAAAATTCTGCGCGAATTCCACCATGCCTGAACCTTCACACATCGCGGGCGTAATGCCGACCAAGCGCTCATCTTGCGCCGCCATATCGCACAACCAATCGCCGAACACCTGCTGGTATTTGGGTTTGACGGTGATATTGGCGTTTTTGATGACCGTCTTTTTTGGCTCGATCTTGTTGAGGGCGTGATAGCCCACCGGATCTGCTTCTGCCGGGCCAAAGCCCTTACCCTTCTGGGTAATCACGTGCAGCAGCTTGGGGCCTTTGACTTCACGCAGGTTGCGCAGGTAGCGCACCAGGCTGATCAGGTCATGGCCGTCGATAGGGCCAATATAGTTAAAGCCCATTTCTTCGAACAGCGTGCCGGGTGAGACAAAGCCTTTGAAATGCTCTTCCGTGCGGCGGGCGAATTCCCAGGCCTGAGGGATCTTGGTGAGTACTTGCTTACTGCCTTCGCGCAGGGAATTGTAAAACTTGCTGCCCCAAATCTTGGAGAGATAGGTGGCCAGACCGCCGACATTCGGGGAAATAGACATATTGTTGTCATTGAGGATGACTAACATGTCGCTGTCGATATGGGCCGCGTGGTTCAGGGCCTCAAAGGCCATACCCGCAGTCATGGCACCATCGCCAATGACGGCTACACATTTGCGCTCACTCTCGGCCATCTGACTGCCGATAGCCATGCCCAGTGCGGCGCTGATGGAAGTACTGGAGTGTCCTACGCCGAAGGTGTCGTATTCACTTTCATCGCGTTTGGGAAAGCCGGACAAGCCCCCACCCTGACGCATGCTGTGCATACGCTCGCGGCGATTGGTCAGGATTTTATGAGGGTAGGTCTGGTGGCCGACATCCCAGACCAGGCGGTCATCGGGGGTCTGGTAAACGTAATGCAAGGCAATGGTCAATTCAACGACGCCGAGGCCGGCACCAAAGTGACCACCGGTCTGGCCCACGCTGTAGAGCAGGAACGCCCGCAGTTCCTCGGCCAGCTCGGGCAGCTGCTTTTCGCTGAGCGCACGCAGTTCTGCCGGAGAGTCAAGGCTATCCAGGAGGGGCGTGGACGGGCGGCTTGTGGGTATTTCGTTAAACATTGACTGCCATCGGTTGGTCAAGATTGATCTTATATTACGCCGGTCAAAGGGCGACATTGTAGGCGGGCTGCGGCCCATTGCCTAGCGCCCGATTACTGCGCATTCCCAGATTAAGGCAGCGGTTTAGTGACTGCGTTCGATGATATAGGCCGAAAGTGCCCGTAACGGCTGCGCCCGCTGATCAAAATCCGCCAGCGCCGCCAGCGCCTGCTGATGTAATTCCTGCGCTTTGGCTCGTGCGTTATCCAACCCTAATAAAGACACATAGGTGGGCTTGTTACGGGCGACATCCGCGCCCTGTTGTTTGCCGAGAATGGCCGTGTCAGTGGTGACATCCAGGATGTCGTCCTGCACCTGAAACGCCAGCCCGATAGCATCCGCATAAGTGGTTAATGCCTGAAGGCGCGTTGCGTCGGCCCCACACACGATAGCGCCCATGGCCACACTGGCGCTGATCAAGGCACCGGTTTTGTGGCGGTGCATGGTTTCCAGCTGGTCCAGATTTAACTGTTGGTTGACTGCCGCCAGATCGATGGCCTGGCCCAACACCATACCGCGCACCCCAGAGGCACGCGTCAGTTGCTGCAGCAAGGCCAGCTTGCAGGCGGCGTCCAGGTGCGGCGCGTCACTTAGCAACTCAAATGCCAGGGTTTGTAAGGCGTCGCCGGCGAGAATGGCGGTGGCTTCATCAAAGGCGATATGACAGGTGGGTTTGCCACGCCGGAGGTCATCATCGTCCATGGCGGGCAGATCGTCGTGGACCAAGCTGTAGGCATGGACACATTCCAGCGCACAGGCGACGGCATCGAGTGAGGCCTGTTGTGCCTGAGTCAGTGTGTCGCCGACGGCGAGTCCGCTGGCGTAGGCAAGGATAGGGCGGACCCGTTTGCCGCCATTAAACAGGCTGTAACGCATGGCGTCCCGCAGGCGCTCGCCTGGCCCTGTGGTGACCGGTAAGAGGTTTTGCAGCGCGCTATCCACACGTTGGCGGCACTCGGCCACAAACTGGCTGAAGTCTTCACTCATTCGTCATCGCCTTGGGCGTCAAAGGGCTCAAGGCTAATAACTCCCTGATTTTCCACCAGCTTTTGGACCTGTTGCTCGGCAGCCGCCAAGCGCGCCTGGCATTCCCGCGTCAACTGGATGCCGGTTTCAAAGGCTTTGAGTGATTCTTCCAGGGTCATATCGCCCTTTTCCATCTTGTTAACCAGGGTTTCGAGGGCATTGAGGGATTGTTCGAAATCCGCACCTTTCTTTTTTACTGCCATAGTCTGCTCCAGCTTTTGGGCCCGGGTTTTGGGGCTGGGGTTGCGCCATATGAATGTGAGGGGCGGCACCGCCTGCAAGGGGCGCGATTATAAACCCGCTCAGGTCAACATGGCAGGAGTTTCTGAGCGAGCCTGACGGTGGGCCAAAATCGGCTGGCGTGTGAGATATTTCCTACAAAACTCTCCGCCAATGCCCACTGGTGTATGACGTGCCGTTCAACAATAATGGCAACTGTTACGGACGCATGCACACGGATCTGTGTGGCAAGGATCGACAGGAGTTGCGCCATATATCAGCCTAAGGTCGGGCTCCCATCCTGTAAGACACAAACCCTCGCTGCCCCCCGCAGCGGGGGTTTATTTTATGGCCGGTTTGCCAATTAGCCATCTTAAGTTCTATTATCGATTTGCGCTGCTGTCTGTTTATGTTGATAAAATGCGCATGAAATTATTTGCGCGACAGCATTTACATTTTTTGTGATAACCAGAAAGCTTTTTCCACGTTATTCCGCCCGTTTGTCATTGTTCTTTCGCTATCGCCAGATTAGGCTGCGGCAGTTTAGCTGCTTGAAGCTGACATCTTCACAATGCAAAGGGGGTTGCTATGTATAGCAAGCTGGAATCGTTACGCGGTGTGGCAGCGTGTCTTGTTTTACTTTTCCATTCGCATTTTATCGTTGGAACCAAAAGCCTCGATTTTGTTAAAAACAGTTATCTGTTTGTGGATTTCTTTTTTATCTTATCGGGGTTTGTGTTGACGCTCGCCTATGCCGATAAGATCCGCCAGGGTTTAGCGTTTCGGGAATACATCAGCCTGCGGCTTGGGCGAATTTACCCTCTGCACGTGTTTATGCTCCTGGTATGGGTGCCTTATATCCTGGGCAAACAGTACTTTATCAGCGCCGGTTACGGCGGCGTGGATCAGTTTGAACATAACAATGTGTACAGCTTTGTCAGCAACCTGTTCCTGGTGCATTCCATGGGGGTGCATGATTACCTGTCGTGGAATCATCCCAGCTGGAGTATCAGCGTCGAGTTTTTTACCTATATCGCCTTTTTTATTTTGTTAACCACCTTCGACCGTAGCGGCAGCAAACTCTTTCCTTTACTGGTCATTATTCCGGGGTATGCCTTTCTCTTCAGTGTTAACCCGGCGGGGCAAATGGATGGAACCTATGATTACGGCTTTATCCGCTGCATGTCCGCATTTTATTGCGGCGTGTTCTTGTATCGCTGGAAGGATGACATTGCGCAAGGGTTGGCACGTTTCAATATTCATGTGCTGGAAATCATGGCTGTTGCATTGACGGTGGCTGCGGTGTGTCTTGCGCATCGGGGCGACGGCTACCTTGTCATGACCCTGGCATCTTTCTGTTTGTTGTTGATGGTGTTTGCCAGTCCCATTCACGGTTTTGTGGGGCGGCTGCTGGACACGTCTCCGTTGCGCAGTATCGGGCTGTGGTCGTATTCCATCTACCTGACCCACGACATTATCCTTTCGTTCTTTTCCAACCTGTATGAAGTTGTGTTTAAAGCGGCCCCCAAAAATCTCGGCGTCTGGGCTGTGCTGATTAATATGGCCCTGATTCTGTTAACCGTTCTGATTTCTCGCTTCACCTACCTTTACGTGGAAAAATATTTTCGCGATAAGGTCAAAGGGCTGGTTAGTCGTAAAGCGGATGAAGTACCTGCTCGTGCGCCCGTCGTCGAAGAGGCTGTTTTACCACCCTCCAAATGAGCACGCTGCGGTAAGGTTTGTGCGTAATATCCGCGTAAAAATTTTTATCCTGCCCCCTACCTGGAGAGAGCTTTTTTCGGCTTTCTCCAGTATTCTTTTATCAAGTCCAATGTGACAATTTCATCAATGTATAGCTAAAAGATCATAAAACCGCTCAAGGGCGATAGCGTTTGTCATAAAAACGTAGTAAAAGCAGTAGTAGCGTATCGATGTTCGAGTGGTAGTTTCTGGTTTTGTCCGGTTTCTCTACGTTGGAGGTGTCGATGGAAGCACGAATATTGCGGCTTAATACGGCGGGTCAACCGATCGAGTGGCTGCATTGGCAAGAAGCTGTGTGTCTTTATGTGCGCGACCTGGTGGCCTGGAGCCTGGGCGGTTTTGTTCGCCGGGTGCACGGTGGTCACTCCCGTCTGACGGGGCTGCAAACCTACATGGATTTGCCAGCCATCATTGCCTGTGGCGGCAACCGCCTTGCGCGCATGCGCTTGATTCCCCCGTTAACCAATGCAGCTCTGTTTGCGCGCGATCATTATCAATGCCTGTACTGCGGGCGCTCCTTTACCTACGGACAGTTGTCCCGTGACCATGTGCATCCTTTGAGTCGTGGCGGCAAAGATAAATGGAATAATGTGGTAGCGGCATGCAAACGCTGTAATCAGCATAAAGGCAATCGACTATTGACCGAGGTGAATATGGAATTGTTGGCTTTGCCTTTCTGCCCTAATACGGCGGAATATCTGGCGCTGATCAACAGTGACCGTATTCGCGGCGACCAGATGGAATTCTTGCGCCCGCAATTCAGTACGCGGCGCAACTGGCAGTAGTCCCGGTTTCGCTCGATTTTTACCGGTTGCTCTGGGTGATGGCAATTGCGCATCACAGGTTTTTTTACCCCTTCTGTAAGCTAACGTAAAGTCATTGTCCTGCCGTCCATCCCCCCAGTAGAATCCTTGTGTCAATAACAATCACAAGGTCAACGCCTATGTCTTCTTCAGACTTTTTCCTCTCTCGTCGACACTTCCTTATTGCATCTGCAGGGCTTATTGGCAGCACGTCCCTGGGGGTTGCTACGATGGGCGCGGTTGCTGCGCCAGCCTTTGACTTCGAGATTTCCCTGGCGCAGTGGTCACTGCACAAGGCGTTGTTCGCCGGTGAGATCAAAGCGTTGGATTTTCCGGTTGTTGCGCGCACAACCTATGACATAGGCGCAGTGGAGTACGTTAATCAATTTTTTATGGACAAAGCGAAAGACCAAGTGTTTTTACGCCAACTCAAGCAACGTGCTGAAGATAATGGCGTAGTGAATTCTTTAATCATGGTTGACGGTGAGCCAGAGATGGCGTCTGCCGATAAAAAAATTCGCACGGCCGCCGTTGAGGGGCATAAAAAATGGATTGAAGCGGCCAGATATCTCGACTGCACAGCCATTCGTATCAACTTGCATGGCGAGGGAACCGAGGCTGACTGGAAAAAACGTTCCACCGAAACACTGCGTGCCTTGTGCGAGTTTTCGGAGGATTTCAATATCCATGTTCTGGTTGAAAACCATGGCGGCTTTTCTTCCAATGCAAAATTATTGGCGGATGTGATGCGCGCGGTGGATCACCCGCGTTGCGGTACTATGCCGGATTTCGGCAATTTCTGTGTTCGACGCCGCGATGGCGATATGTGGGAATCTCCGTGTGTTGAACAATATGATATCTACAAAGGCGTGGCGGAACTCATGCCTTATGCCGGTGCGGTGAGTGCCAAGAGTTTTGATTTTGACGAGCAGGGCAACGAAAGCAGTATCGACTTTCGAGCTATGTTAAAGCTGGTGAAAGCGGCTAATTATCAGGGCTATATCGGTATTGAATACGAAGGCAATAAATTAAGTGAAGAGGCCGGTATTCGCGCAACCAAAAAATTGCTTGATACGATTCGAGCCGAGATGGCTTGATCGCCAAAAGTAGGCGCCTGTTTGGATAACGGGCGCCTGTTTCGCAGGCTCAATGACAGCAGGCTTCCTTGGTCGGTTGAGCATCTTCGTATTCATCGTGAAGTCGCATCCAATCCATAATTTCCTCTTCATTGCGTCCTTTCGGTGTGAGCTCCAGAAAATTATAGGTGTTAATCAGAATGTCACCGCCGCGGGCGTACGCGGAATAGGTGTGGAAAATATTGCCCGATTCGTCTTTATAAAACACACTGAAACCGGGACCCTCGCCGGGTTCGCCCTCTTGCTCTTCATAGTTGTAATACATTTTGCCCGCGGCTATTTCGGCTTCACTGGGGCTGACGTGGTAATCGTAATTAAAATCACTACCGAATGAGGAAACCCATTTGAACTGCCAGCCCATGCGTTTCTTAAATGCCTGAAATTCTTGCCAGGGCGCGCGCGATACCGCGAGCAAGGTCACATCGTGATGGGGAAGGTGCAGGTTGGGTCCATCAAAATGATCGGCTAAAAACGAGCAACCGTCACAACCCTGCTCCCAGCCGGGGGCAAACATAAAGTGATACACCACCAATTGACTGCGACCATTGAATAAATCGCTTAAGGTTTCCTTGCCTTGTGGTCCTTCAAAGATATATTCCTTATCGACTTTTACCCACGGCAAGGCTCGCCGCTCAGCGCTTAACTGGTCGCGTAGATGGGTAAATTCTTTTTCTTTTTGCAGGTGCGCTTTACGTGCGACAAGCCATTCTTCACGGGATACCACCTGGGGGTTCTTGATATTGTCGGTCATGATCATTCTCCTGCTGAAGATGAATTACTGAAACATCACTTGGTTTTAACGGGGAGCCAGATTTCAATATCACCAATACCTGTCTGCGGATTAAACGCTTCGCCGTAACGTTCAATAAAATGTACCGTGCCGGGGCCGCCAGCAATGTGGACATAACCTGAGGTAAGCAGCCATCGATCAAAGATGTTGTGAATGGTCTGGCGCAATTGCGACACATGTTGTTGATGAGCAAAAACAGCGTATTGTTGCTCGGGTAGCATTATCTCAATCCATTCCGCCGGCACGCCGGATCTATCTTCAATATCCTTTTCAATTTCCATGCCCGCCAGATAATCAAAGCAGCTATTGCTGTGATCGACACGGATACACAAACCATAATCTGCATGACCCACTTGCGCTGGAACCTTACCCAGATACGGTGCGAGTTCTTGCCATAATGCGGGTATCTTTTGAGCCGCTTGATCATCAAGCCGCAGGCGTAGACCGGCAACGCGCATGGGGCCTTTCTGTTCAACCCTTACCGGTGCCAGGTCAGTGGAGGACGTTGTCATAGCCTTTCTCCCGGGGTTATGGCAGCCTGATTACTCAGGCTGCAATTCACGGAGGGGGCGAATCTCTATGCTGCCAAGTCGCGCGGGTGGAATTTTTCCTGCCAGTTGAATCACCTGATCGAGATTCTCGGCCTCCAATAAATAAAAGCCGGCCAATTGCTCTTTGGTTTCCGCGAAAGGGCCATCGGTAACCTGGGGCTTACCGTCACGAATGCGCAACGTCATTGCCGTGTTTACCGGTTGCAGCGCGTTGCCACCGAGAAAGTGGCCGGTGCTGCGCAGGTTGTCGCCGCAGGCAATGCATTCCTTGTTCAGCGACTCCCACTCTTGTGGAGCCATGGCGTTGATAACATTTTCATCGTAATAAACGAGGCAAAGGTATTTCATAAAATATCCTGTTAATTAACGGCGTTGCGGGCAGTTTGTACTGAATCAATCTCAATGTGCATGGGTTGCGGAAATGCGCTCCGATTTTTGAAATGTTTTTCAATTAATCAGGGTTTCGCATCAAACAACACCTTACCACTCTCCATATCAAACGGACTGGAAAAATGCTCATGGACCACGAGCCATTGGCCATTTATTTTGCGATAACCGCGTGTTACCCGCATCCAGGAGTATTGCTCGTTGCCCTGGTCATCATAGCCACCGCACCGGGCCAGGTTGTAGCTGAATGCGATACTGCCTTCGGTGTGGATAACCAGATCGCGAGCTTCGTAAATCATGCCATGTGGCGCAAATTCCATGCAGGCATGCCAATGGTCGGTGTAGGCCTGTTTGCCGACAAACTGCAGCTTCATGACGGCATCATAAGCGACGAGGTTGTCGGCATAGTATTTGACGATCTCGTCAACCTTGCCGGTGCGCATGGCGGCTTCCCATTGTTCAATACTGGCGCGGATTTCGATTTCTTCGTTGGATGTGGACATACTGTTTCTCCTTGGGTTGTTGAATTGATTAACGTACCGAAGCTCTCTCTGGCGCCTCGGCGACTGTTTTCATCTGCTGCAAGCCAGCCTCAAAGTCTTTGCCGACCATCTTGTCCATATTGATAAAGACATGCATAAGTTTGCTGATGAAGGAATTCGGGCCTTCCATTATCCATTCGACTCTGGTGCCATTGTTTGTCGTTCCGGCGAGGCGTTGATAATCATGCTGCGCTCAACGCGAAACTGATCGGGTTTGGTTGCAGCCACTATCAGCAGAATGGCAATCAGCGCGATGATAATCAGGGCAATGGTCATGATGATGGATCTCTTGGTTGTCATAATATTTCCTTGGTAGGGCTAACTAAGAGGGTTTAACTGGCCGCTTGAACAAGCGTTTCTTCCATCTCTCGAACAGGTCGCACCTCTACACCGCCATAGCGCGCTGGCGGCAATTTGCTCGCTAGTTGAATGGCTTCGTTTAAATCCCGCGCTTCAAGTAAACAATAACCGGCAAGCTGTTCTTTGGTTTCCGCGAATGGGCCGTCGGTTGCTGATAATTTGCCGTTGCGCACGCGCACGGTGGTGGCGGTATGGACGGACTCCAGCGCATCGCCAGCCAGGAAGTAATGGCTGGCCTGCAGTTGCTCGGAATAGGCCGTGCATTCGCTGATCAGCGCTTTCCACTCCTTGGGCGATAGGGCATTCATGACATCTTCGTCATAGTAAATAAGACAGAGGTATTTCATGGTGTCGTTCCTGCTGGTTGGCGGTTTTTATTGATAGTCGTTTGGCCGTGCGCAGAATCGACAGAGAGGAAAAATTTTTTTACAGCTCGGCGATACGTCGCTCCAAAAAACGCCGCTCCGGCTCTTGCTTGGTGAGTTTAAGCGCCTGTTCATAGGCTGCTTTTGCTTCTGTCCGAAGGCCCAGTCGACGGCACAGATCGGCGCGAGCAGAATGCAGCAAATGGTAATCCTTGAGTTCGCCCCGGTTAACCATGTCATCAATAATGGCCAGACCGGCTTCCGGGCCGTCGCGCATGGCGACAGCAACGGCACGATTGAGCTCTACCACTGGCGAAGGGGCCACGCGCAACAACAAGTCGTAAAGCCCGACAATTTCATGCCAATCGGTATCTGCTGGTGTGGCCGCTTCGGCGTGAACACCGACAATGGCGGCCTGGATGGTATAGGGACCAAAGCGGCGCGAGCTCAATGAGCGGGTGATCAATTCGCTACCTTCGGCGATAAGCTGGCGATCCCAGAGTGAACGATCCTGTTCGTCCAGCAAGATCAAATCACCATCGGCCGACATACGCGCGTGGCGGCGGGAATCATGCAATAACATCAAGGCCAGCAAACCCATGGCTTCGGATTCCGGCAGTAATTCCACCAGCAAACGCCCCAGGCGAATGGCCTCGGCAGAGAGGTCGTGGCGGGTTACGGCGTTACCGGTAGAGGCGGAGTAGCCTTCATTAAACACCAGGTAGATGACGTGCAATACGGAGTCTAGCCGCTCGGGTAGCTGGGCCGGCGCCGGGACTTCGTAGGGAATACGGGCATCGCGGATCTTGGCTTTGGCGCGCACGATGCGCTGGGCTACCGTCGGTGCGGACGTCAGAAAAGCGCGGGCGATTTCTTCGGTTGTCAGGTCGCAGACTTCACGCAAGGTAAGCGCCACCTGGGCATCGGGAGACAGGCTGGGGTGGCAACAGGTAAATACCAGACGCAGGCGATCATCCTCAATATTCTCGTCGTCCATCTCCTCTGCTTCTTCATCCAGACGGTCGGCGACATCTTCCAGTGAGGTATCAAAGCGCGCCCGGCGGCGCAGTTGATCAATCGCCTTGAAGCGTCCGGTGGACACCAGCCAGGCGCGAGGGTTATCCGGCAGGCCGTCGCGAGGCCATTGGTCCATGGCAGCGCTGAAGGCGTCATGCAAGGCTTCTTCAGCCAGATCAAAGTCGCCCAGCAAGCGAATCAGTGTCGCCAGTACGCGGCGCGATTCGGTGCGGTAAATCGTCTCCAGGGTTTGCTGCATATGCCGGTTTGCGTCGGTCACGGCGTCCTCGCGATCATTATTGATATAGATGGGGCGAGTTTAGCACTCACTTTTCGGATGGCTTGTATGAAGATGTAAACCTTTCGTCAAAAACGTTATCCGCGCCCGGTTTCGCAGCCATTTTGCTGTGATAGCATGAGCCTTCGTTTGAATTGGGTTTGCGAATACCGCGCGACCTGTTTTATTGTTGCCCGCATTGCGGAATATCTATGTAGCAGCAGGGATGTATGAAAATACTGTTTAAGAACACTACCGGCGCCGAGTTTCAACTCTCCCCCGTTAACACTGCCACCGCCTCAGGTGGAGCCCCCGCGAAAGACTCCCGGCAGATCCTGCAATCCGCCCGCCTGATTCAGCCGGCGACTTGGGCGGAAGTGTGGAAATTATTGTTTCCCAAGCAACCGGTACCGCCCTCCCAGGAGAAAATCCAGCAGGAGGTCGGCAGCGCCCTGAACAGCAGAAAGTTGCAGTTGATGCCGGTAACGGCTCAGCCAGACGCGACGGCGGGCACCGAATTTCGTGGGCATCGCAGCGCGAAAGGCGGGGGCAAGAGCAGTGCTTCTGATTCACTGCCGCCCCCCAAAGAAGACGTCAAAGCCCATGCGGTAACGGCGGAGTCCAGCGAGACCTGCTCGGACCAAAATGCCGTGACCAGCGTCCAGCCCGGCAAGGTATCCAACACCGCTAACGAAGGCGCTGCCGCGGTTGCCAACACCTGCACCAATGGCTGTCCTATCAGCATGATCTCCGGCGAGGAGCTGCTAAGTCTCACTGACTTTACATTGCCTGGCCCGCTGCCCTTCACCTGGAAACGTACTTATCGCACCGGCCACAGCCGCGATATCGGCCTGGGTCATGGCTGGACGCACAGTGGTTGCGAGCGCTTATACGAAGGCCACCATACGGTCGAACTGAGTGATGACGAAGGCCGCATCCTAACGTTTAAACGCCCACGCCCGTATCAGCGCAGCAAATTACTGAACGAGCAGATGGACTTGGATGCCATCTCGTACGATGCCTACGTGCTGCGCAAGCAAGGCCAGCCGCACAAAGTTTTTACACGCCTCGGTCAAACCGGCGCCTTCCGTCTGACCCAGATACAACATCCCGCGTACCAAGCCCGCCAGGCATCCGGTGAGGCCGAGCAAGGTTTTGTGCTTAACCTGCATTACGATGCCTATAACGCGCTAATCCGTGTGGCGGGAAGTTGGGGCAAGGCCTTGCAATTCAACCGCGATGCCCATGGCCGCGTAAGTCGCATCACGCTGCAGGACAGTGCCTCGCAACAGAGTCGGATAGTGGCTGAGTACGACTATAGCGATGACGGTGACCTGATCGCGCACCGCGATGCAGCCGGGCGCGGCGAAAGCTATGCCTATAACCATCATTTATTCAGCCGCCGCACCCTGGCCACCGGGTTCAGTTATTACTACGAATGGGATGGCGAAGACACGCAAGCGCGTTGTCTGCGCGCCTGGGGTGACAAGGGCATCTACGATTACCGCTTTCAATGGGACCCGGACAACCATCGCAGCCAGGCCACCGACAGTCGTGGCTACACGTCTTATTACACCTACAACGAATTCGGATTGATCACTGAAGAAATTGATAACGAAGGCAATACCCATCGTTACACTTACGACAATGGCCTGCTTGCCAGCTACACCGATCCTGAAGGCAATACCACCCGTTATGCCTACGACGGTGCATGCAATTTAATCGGTGTCATTGACGCGCTCGATCAGCGTCAGACGCGTTTTTTTTTTCACGGCAAGCTGCTCACGTCCACCGACAAAGATGGCGCACTCTGGCGCCGCAGTTACAACGCGCGTGGCTTGCTCGATACCCTCACCGCACCGGACGGCCAGATCACGCGTTATCGCTACAATGCGCAGGGTTTGCTCAGCCAACAACTGGATGCGCGCGAACGCATTACCCGTTACGAATGGAATGCTGCCGGCGAATTGACGGCGGTGATTAACCCGGCGGGCCACAAGCAAAGTTTTAAATACAACGCCTTGGGGCAGATCGTGCAGATGGATGTGTGGCTCGCCAGCCGCCACCACGGCGGCACGACGCGTTATTTTTATAACGACAGCGGCGAACTGGAGCGGGTGACGTATCCCGGCGGCGAAAAAGTTGATATCCGATACAACGCCAATGGCCAGGTCGAACGCATCAGCGACCGGCGCGGGCGCGTCACAAAATATGAATACGATGGCTTGAGCCAGGTTGTGCGCCGCACCGACCCGGAAGGCAACAGCCTCCGCTATGAATACGACAACGAACGCAACCTGACGCGTCTGATTAACGAAAATGGTGATGACTACCAATTCGTTTACGACGGCAACGAACGCCTGATTAAAGAAGTGGGCTTTGATGGGCGCGTTCAGCACTACAAATACAACAAAGTCGGCCACTTGATTAAACACCTGGATGCCGGTGAAGTCGTTACCGAATTTGAACGCGACCCGCTCGGGCGTATGCTGTCCAAAACCAGTCGCGCATTAAAAAATCCGGACGCGACAGCGGAATACAGCCGCTACATGTACGACCCGGTCGGCCGCTTGACTGAAACCTACAACAGCCACCAATACCTCGCATTTCAATACGACCGCCTGGGGTTTTTAATCAAAGAGCACCACAGCGACCTTAACGAAAAGCGCCAGCGCATCAGCGACCGCATGGTGGATATTCACTTCCAGCGCGCGGCCAATGGGCAGTTGAAAAAACTGCAATTGCCGGGCCGTGAAACTATTGATTACGCCTACGATCATTTTGATCGTTTGCAACAAGTCTTATTTAACGGCGTAGCCATTACCCAAATTCAGCGCGATGATTTTGGACGCGAGTTAAATCGCATCCAGGGTGACATCATTACCCACAGCGATTACGACCCCATGGGGCGCCTGGCGAAACAACACGCCATCCATCGCCAGCAAAAAAGTGATCTGATCAACCGCGAATACCAATACGATCCGTTCGGTAATTTAAGTAGCTTTAAAGACGGTAGCTGGGAAGTGCGTTACGTCTACGACATGGTGGACAAACTCAAACGCACCGAAGGCGATTTAAACGAACACTTCGTCTTCGACCCTGCCGGCAACCTGCTTGGCCAACAAAAAAGCGACACCGGAAAAACCACGCGCGGTAACCGCCTGCAGATGCAAGGCGACCGTAAATTCGATTACGACGCACGCGGCAACCTGATCCGCGAAGCGCGTGGTAAAGGCGGCAAGCTCGAAACAATTTTTGAATACAACTTCAACAACCAATTAGTGAAAGTGGTTAAAGAAGGGCAGGCAACGGAATACGCCTACGACCCCATCGGCCGCCGCATTCGCAAACAAGACAACTTCGGTGAAACCCACTACCTCTGGGCCGGCGACCAGCTCGCCCAGGAAACTCGCAACAACCTTAAGAAGACTTACGTCTACGAGCCGGAAAGCTTCAAACCTCTCGCCATGGTCCAGGACGGCGAGATCTACCACTACCACCTCGACCACCTCGGCACGCCCCGCGAACTCACCAGCCAACAAGGTAAACTTGTCTGGAAAGCGCGCTATAAAACCTACGGGAATGTCGCGGAAAAAGACGTGGAGGAAGTTGAAAACAATCTGCGGTTTCAGGGTCAGTATTTTGATGAAGAAACCGGATTACACTACAACCGGCACCGCTATTACGACCCGACTCTAGGGCAGTTCACGACGCAAGATCCTATTGGGTTGTTGGGTGGGGTGAATAATTATCAGTATGCGCCCAACCCGGTGGGGTGGGTTGATCCGATGGGGTTGATGTGTAAGGAGGCTATTCCTGAAAACTACGACATCCTGAATGATAGATATCAAAATGCAATTTTAAATCTTGACCCTGCAGATGAGGTTGTAGCAAAAAGTGTTGAGCGTTTAGCTAAAGCTCGTAATGTTCCAATTATTTCCAGAGAGAACATTGATCAGTTAAAAAATGTGAAAATTCTGACGTTTGTATGTCATGGTGAAGGAAGTGCATTTTATCTTCACGGCAAACCCGTGTCGGGATCTGGATTGGGAGAGCTAATTAAATCTTGGGGTTTTACTCCGGAGGGTATTGAGGCTGTAGCCTGTCAAAGAGAGTTGGGGCCTGCACGACAAGAGCTTGCAAACACAACGGGGGTTCCTGTGCTTGGAGGATTGGGGCGAATGGCGGTGACTAATAATGGAAATGTTGTGGTTTGGAATGAGCAAGCAACGACAATAAATCCAGACGGTACGGAAAATACTGTTCTTCATCCAAATGGACAAGGTAAAAAGGTTTATCAACCAATTGTGTGACGAAAGGTTTGAGGTGTGACGATGTTAAAGAGCATAGGCTATTGGCCGGAAAAATACGATGAGTATGCAGCTCCAGCTTTCTTGGTTGACAATAGTATCGACGAACTAACACGAAAAAAAATTTCTCACTATCTTGATCAAGGTGAAGAGTTGTTTGCATGGTTAGGTTTCTCGCATTGCCGCTTTAGATGCGGCGTCGAAAAAGCTAAAATGGGCTGCCGAGACTTAACTGATGGTGAATGGGTGTGGCCAGAGGGTTTTTCTCATTATATAAAGTCTCATAATTTGGGTGTTCCTAAGGAGTTTATGGAGCACGTTAAACAAAAAAACTTTGATAGCTCAATTAACGATTTGTTGCGCGCTGAAATTGACAAGCTAAAACAGAGTGTTAGTGGCTTATCTGGGGTGCGCCACGACCCTACAATATGGAATTCTTGGCTAAAAGCTATGGGCGAAGAAAAGCATTTTTTAAGTAAGCCAATAGGAAAAGAGATTCAGACTGTGCCTAATCATATGGACATCTCATTGGATGAACTGTTTGGTAAGTGAAGCGGTTTTCTTTATGTGCTGAACTCTCTAAGCTAATCATTTTTATATTGATCTTAATGTTTAATAAAATTTCATCAGGAGCTGAGGTGAAAAATAATCCTTTTGATTTTGATGAGGGGTCTTCAGAATCCGATGAGCATCCTCAGTCCACTATGACTACTTTTTTTCTTGAGGAAAAGGAGATCTCCCGCTTAATAGAAGAGGCTAAAGTAGGTAATTCTGAATCTGCATTTCGAATATATCAACACTATGAATTATCAGTTCGTGATGAAGTTAAATCTCAACAATGGGAGCAGGCTTCTGCTGTGCTGGGGCATAAAATTGCTCAATACAATATCGCATTAAATTTTTATGAAAAAGGTATGCTTGGTTTTTCACTTTTTTGGTGTGATATTGCGAAGAATAATGGACATTCAAAAGCCCATGAATTAGAGTGTAGAATAAGCAAAAAATTAATGTTATGAAGGTAGAGTAATATTCTATTTGTTTTTACTTAAGGTTTTGGGCGAAGGATGATCAAAGGGATAAGCAAGGATGATGAATAATCAAAGTTATATTTTAAGAAATACAAAATATTTGGATTTCTTTATATGAGAAAACTCTGCTTTTTGGTTAAATTCACAACGGTATCAATTGTTTTGGGCTTACAACCTCTGACATGAAAGACGGTCAGCTCTCCTTTTTATGACTTTAATGAGTCTCTTTCTTCTTTTGGTCCAGAACGGCTTGGTCTGCTCGGTGATTTTTTGTTTGGCACGCTGAATCACCTGATAGGGTTGTGCACAATTTTACATACGTTAATCACATTGGAAAAATCAAAAAAACCATTATCTCAGGCGCTAATGACTGAAAGCTACTGCAGGAATAAAATAAGAGAAAAAGTGCAGATGGAAACTGAAATATAAAGCATAGAGAGAATATCTAAATATAGGAGTTTTGATGTGGATAATTTGAGCAACAGTCTGCAGTTCCCGATGATTAATGATCGGCTTTCTGAGGGCAGTAGAGTGGTATCACCATGGATCAATTCTTACCTCAATTTCCGACTGGAAAATCCTTCCCCACAAAAAGCTAAAGAATATTTGGATTTCATCGGTCAAAACTCTTCCGATATTGCCTCAAAATATAGAGGTTGCCTGTTAGGGCTTGCGTTAGGTGATGCTCTCGGGTCTACATTAGAATTCAGTGAAAGGGATAGGGCTCCGAAAGTGATGGATCTTGTAGGAGGAGGTCCCTTCAATCTCAAGCCTGGAGAATGGACAGATGACACTAGTATGGCGATTTGTCTCGCACATAGTTTGTTGCGCAAAGAGTATTTCAGTCCCCAAGATCAAATGGAGATTTATTCTGAATGGTGGCGTAAAGGAACTTTTAGTGTAAATGGTAAATGCTTTGATATTGGCAATACAGTCTTGAGGGCGCTTGAGAAATTTGAATTATCCAAGCAGGCCAATGTTGGAGACCCTAGCCCTAACTCTGCGGGTAATGGCTCGTTAATGAGAGTTGCGCCTGCTGCGCTTTTTTTCTGGGTGATGCCAAAGCATGCATAGAAGCGTGTGGAGCGAGTTCGAAAACAACCCATAAAGCACCAGAAGCTGTCGATGCGTGCAGGTATTTTGGTGGGCTACTATTTGGAGCCATTTTGGGGCGTGACAAAAAGGAATTAGCTACGCAGCTATTTGAACCCTTCCCATGTGCTTGGGATGAAAATGCATTGCAGCCGTCTATAGTAAAGGTTGCACAAAATGCTTATAAAAAAACAAGGACAGAGATCAGGTCCACTGGGTATGTAATAGATACGCTGGAAGCTGCTATATGGGCTTTTTTCAATAGTTCGACTTTTGAAGAAGGTGCCATTCTAGCTGCTAACTTGGCGGGAGATTCAGATACTGTGGCGGCGGTATATGGGCAGCTTGCTGGTGCATACTATGGAGAGTATATGATTAACCCCGCATGGATAAAGAAGTTGGCGCTTCATCATATTTTTTATGTTTATGCAGACCGGTTGCTACGTTATGGTGTGTGTGATATTCCGCCGCTTGTTTTACAAAGGAAGTCATTTTGATTATCAGCGAGTTTGGGGGCTTACTAACTTCAGACAGGTTGGAATAACCACTGAAATAAGGTGTTTCAGTCGAAATTTGCATATTATCGATTGATAAAATTTAACCTCCCCATAATCCTTTTTTGCGTGGGCGCATTAGGTTGCTCATTAAATTATCGCAGAGCGTTATATGCTGAAAACCTTCTCACCAAATACCTCCGGTAACGATTACATCTGTTCAGATATTCACGGTCATTTTTCCCTGCTTGAAGCAGAGTTAGCGCTTATCGGTTTTGACAAAAATAAAGATCGCTTGTTTTGTGTGGGCGATTTGATCGATCGCGGTGATGAATCAAGTTTGGCGCTGAATTGGTTGAAGCAGCCTTGGTTTTTCGCGATTCAGGGAAATCATGAGCGGATGTTGATCAATGCTTTCGAGCAGCGATCCGACATGTTGTGGCAGCAGTGGATGATGTGGGGTGGCAGTTGGGCGGAGGATATGGATTATGATTTGTTGGCTCCTTATTATGAAGCCTTTCGTGACTTGCCCATTGGTATCGAAATAGCATTAGCCGATGGAAAAACTATCGGATTAATTCATGCCGAGTTGCCTGATGTGTGTGATTGGTATGATGTACGTGAGCTGTTGTTGTCAATTCCCTCGAATCAGATTGAAGCGAATCGATTGACCAGCGATATGTTGTGGAATAAGGCTCAGCCGTATTTTCCGTCGGACAATAGAAGTCAGATTAAGCCGGTAGCGAATATTCATCACATTTTTCATGGTCATACAATTGTTGAGGATTACCTCACGATTGCCAATCGAACGTTTATGGATCTAGGTGCTTATCAGACCGGGCGTATTGGTTTAATTGAACCATTACAATTTGTTAATGTGTAACAATATCTGTTAATGCAGCATCCTCTAAATTCAACCGCTTTTAATACCACTCTTTAATGAAAATCCCGCGACTTTAACGCAAGGTTTTGCAGTCGATCCGTCACATCTTCAATATGGCCAGCAAGTACGTGAATAATCGGAGCACCAACCTCCTCTTCATCCTTCAGTATGTCGACGGTGCCTTTGATGATCAGCAATTTCCCTGTCAATAATTCTTTTCGGAATTTTTCCTGCGTTGTGCTCCAGACAACGACGTTGCTGGTACCGGTTTCGTCCTCCAGGGAAACGAACATAACGCCGGTGGCGGTGCCGGGGCGTTGTCGGCCGGTGACGATACCGGCGATGCGGACGAAGCCTTTGTGTGGCAAGTGAATTAACTCGGCGTGGCGTTTGCAGCGGTTAAAAGGATATTCCTGTCTGAGGATTTCCATCGGGTGTGCACGCAGTGTTAAGCCGATGGAGGCATAATCGTCCATCACATTTTCTTCCAATGTGGGGCCATTCATTAATAAAGGGTCGTCATCGTTTTCGCTGTCTTCCAATAGTTCTGAGTGGGGTAATAGGGCGGATGCCTGCCAGCGAGCGTGGTAGCGGTCGCCGGCGATGTTGAGAAAGGCATCGGCAGAGGCGAGGCATTCGAGGTCGGTATCATTAAGGTTGGTGCGTTTGATGATGTCGTGCAAAGAGGTGAAAGGTTTTCGCGCGCGGAACACTTCAATCGCTTGCGCTTTTTCTGCATTAAGCGATCCCACGGCAATAAATCCCAAGCGAATTCCCCACTTACCCCGGTGGTCTGGTTCGAGTGTGTATTCGTATCGGCTTTGATTGATATCGATGGGAAAAATTGTGAGGCCGTGTTTGCGGGCATCCTGAATTAATTGCGAGGGACTGTAGAATCCCATGGGTTGGCTGTTCAGCAATGCGCAATAAAACGCCGCCGGATGATGCCGTTTAATCCAGCTGGATAAGTAGCACAAAATAGCAAAAGAGGCGGAGTGGCTTTCTGGAAATCCATAGCCGCCGAAGCCTTTGATTTGTTCAAACAATCGGTCGGCAAATTCCTGTGTATAACCATTATTCAACAACCCATCTTTAAAATCTTTTTCAAACAATAAAAGTTTGGAATTTTTTCCCCAATTTGCCATGGCTCTGCGAAGCTCATCGGCTTTCCCTCCACTAAAACCGGCGGCAACCATGGATAAGCGCATTACCTGTTCCTGAAAAATGGGGATGCCCAGTGTGCTTTTAAGGACACTTTCAATCTTTTCGTTGGGATAAGTGACTGCTTCTTTACCTGCGCGACGACGCAGATAGGGGTGCACCATATCCCCCTGAATGGGGCCGGGCCGCACAATAGCAATCTGTATTACCAAGTCGTAAAAACATGCGGGTTTTAAACGCGGCAGCATCGCCATTTGTGCGCGCGACTCTACTTGAAAGACGCCGACGCTATCGCCACGACAAAGCATTTTATAGGTGGCGGGATCATCTTTAGGAATATCCTGTATCGAGCGAATAGTCGGTTCGTAAGTCGTGATGTAATCCAGCGCACGGCGCAAGGCTGAGAGCATCAGCGGACGACACATAAGTTGCCCACAGTGCTCTATACAAATCAACAGATTAGGAAAACTTGCGACACGCATTGTCCAATATCTGCGACGCAACTGACGTCCAAATCCCGCCGAAACGACACAACAGTTGTCCAAGAACGTGTTCCGGTGCTCCACCATCTGTTGATAAACCGGCAGAAGTTAAACCGAGCCCACCAAGGCACTATTAGCTAAGCTGGCCGAGTGTGGTAGACTAACGTCATTAATCTATTTGGCTATTCAGTCCTACACAGAAATAAATGGTCGCCCGTCTGGTTTGGAGCGTAGTCCCACAGACGGATCCGGCCAGTCTATTCGGAGATACAACTTCTTGGCCGTCCTTGTCGTTTTGTTATTCCCAGGAAATGGCTCCGTAGAAGTAAAGTAGGCCTCACCTCTTTATCACTCTTATTTAGAAAATTCAGTCACCTAGAACTTCTCAATGCTTCGCTCAACTGCGATTCTCGTCGCTGGAAGATTATTACTCCATAAGATAAAAGTCGATGTTGGATGCTCACCGTCTAGGTAATATCGATCCCAGCCCTCCGATTGGGATCGATTGAAAAAAGATGTCAGGATCAGTCAACCATTTTAATCTTCGGCAAACTTCGCTCTCCTTAAATTTTCTATGCTTTCGATGGAGTAGAAATAAACTTCACGACGTTTTCCCTTGATTTTTTTGAACTCGATTTTTCCCGCGCGCCGAAGGGACGTCAGCCCTTTTGGACCCTTTCCTAGCATTTTATTTCCTTCGGTTTCAATAACATATTTTGTTAACAAATCATTAATTTTTTTAAGGCATCGCTTATGAATTAATTGCCAAGAATACAACTGAATAACTTTCACTATTCCCGTGTTGACAAAGTGGTGCCAGAAAGGTGTGACATCAATCCCCGTACTTTGACGCGCCTCCTGCAAGCTGACGTAATTTGGATCGTTAATTTTCTTTATTAGCTTGTAAACGCTTTTCTTCTCAATGAGTACGCGTTGATGAGGAAGATTGACGCGATTGAGAATTTTTTCACGCGTTAGTTTGGTCACTGCTGGGATTCCGACGCCCAGCAGTTCCGCTGCGCTTTTCATCGAAATGTAATCCGCCTTATTAATTTTTGGACGTCCGGCACTCAAGGACTTCACCGAGCAAACTTTGGCAGATTGAACGATGGATTTCGTCAATGGCGCAACGTCTGATATTTTAAAAACGTTTGTGATTGCTCCGTTGATCGAGGGGCCTGATACGGGATAAATTTTCAATGTTCTCAGACGTTGGCTAACATTCTGCTTTGGAACACCGAATCTTTGTGCGATAACTCCGGGGGTTATATATTTACTTTTAAAGTGATCGATCGATTTCCTGTCGATGGTATTTCGCTTGTATCCGCCCACCATTTGAACAGATCTCTGTAAATGTCTTGCTGTAACCAACCCCCACACAATAGTTTCATTCACACCCAAGAGTTCTGCTGCTTGTGCTCCACTCACATAACGGAATTCTCGGGCGTCGTTACCAGAGGCCTTATCAATGAGCTCTCTGAGTTCTTCTGGAGTTTTTTCCAATAGTCCAATTAGTGAGTCCGAAGGAATTCTTTTTGAATTTTTGTCGTCAACAAACGATAAAATATTCCAACCTATTAACCGCTTTAAGACTTTTTGGGAGACGTTCAATGCTTTACATGTTTCGGACAGGGTAAGGTATGTTGCCGACCATTTTTTTGGGCTCGCTTTATTAGCTATCCTCAATTTTTTAAGTGCAGCCTCGACCAAAGAAGCTGAGTGACGGTTCATGAGTAAAGGAATCAATTGAATGCGAGGATGTGTGTTGAAGCTCGTTTCAGCGAGTATCCTACAGAGCTGGATATCAGCGCCACCGGCGGATTCCATTATCAGTCGTGTAATATCCATTTTCGAAGCATCAGTTTTTAATTCTCTAAATACAGCATCCACGGAGATAAAAATACTGCGCATTATTTCAAAGCCCTCAGGGTTAATTTCGTCCCCAAATATTCGCTGGATAACCTGCTGAGTTGATTTATTAACGCGCGACGTTTTCGATCTTCGGAAATCGAATTCGCACTCTGGACAGATGTGAATGCTGCATCTTGCTATCGATAGGCATAGATTGCATTTCTGACATTTGTTAATCAGCTCACATCCGTGATGCTCACAGACCGTATACATCCGCAAAGACCATCTCTTTCTCCAATAGTTTTTAGAGCGCAAGCAATGAGGACAAAATGCTGCTAAATCTCCGTGAAAATGGGAATACACAAGATTAAAGCCTTCATAGACTCTGTATTTATATCCCGGGCCGGGATTCTCAGCGACCGGCGATGGGTAGCCATCTTTGATGCCGATTGACTCCATTAGACGTTTATAACGATTGGGCACTGACAGAACGGCAGATAGATCCCTGTAGCATTTAATGTCGCTGCGGACCCTCATCATATCAATCACATTATTGTGTCCAATTCCGTCCGATATTCTTGTCAAAAAACTTGCTGGACTCTCATCCAGATAATAATTTGGCTTAAACGCGATCATTTCTTTCGTGCTCCTAATTTTGCTTGAACCTCGTGTTTTGTCAGCGTGAATGGATTCTCCTGAATTAATTGACATTGCGATGTAATGCCTGAGTTAACAACTTTTTCAAAATCCTGTGCAGTGACACTGGTATCATCACGTAGGAAAACTAACAAGATCGCCTCTTTAATCAGATCCATAATAAATGAAGGATTGCCTCGGGTCGCCGCGTAGACCTGGATGAGTCCAATCTCTGTGGTCAAGTACGCAAGACCATCTATTTTTGTGAGCATTTTGATCTGCTTACAGGCTTCATGTAGAAAAGGCTTCAGGGTTCCTGACACTTTGGTTGAGTTATGAGTGAGGTAATTGAGGTTAAACGTATATTTAAATCGTCTTGATAGTTCTTTATCTTGTCGCAGGAGAGGTTCAAATACGTTGGTTCCAACAAGACAATAGGAAGCTGCTGTCTCATTAATGAGATTCTTGAGCCAGCCAACCACTTTAAAGTTCAACGTCTTGGATTTACGTGTTAAGTCAAAAATATTATGTAGCTCGTCGAATAATACAACTTGAGTCTCGCAACTCTTTAATAAATGTATGAGTCGCCTGGTCATGCTGATGGCACTACCCACGTTGGGATTTGGGTCGGCCAGTTTCTGCAGCATGGCTGACGCTAATGATTTAATGGTCGTAGGGCATGGAATTTCGCAATAGAATGCCGGAACTATCCTCCTTAATCCGTCCTCGTCCTGTCGATAATACGGTGGCATTTCCGCGGAAATGATATTGCAAATAGTGGTTTTCCCTGCACCAGCGTTAGCAAGCAATAAACTATTGACGGATTCTCGGTAGTGAGGTGTTTTCGCAACACATTCGCGAATGCCCTTTAACGCCTTTTGCCAATCCGGATAACAGACAATGATCTCGTCAATTTTTCCGACCATTTCGTAGTATTTTGAGATGTTGTTTTTCATGTTTTTAATCCAAAGAAAGTTTGATTGAAGTAAATTCTTCATCAGGTTCCAAGCTCATTTCATCAATGGCTTGAGTGTCAGCAGGACTGTTATGTGTGTATGCGGGGTACTCAACGGGATGGGCGGGCGTCGATGTAGCATCACCCTTTTTATTGAGAATGGATTTGAGCCATTTTCTTGCGATTTTGGTTCCCTCGTTGATTCTCTCCAGCAACAAATACCGAGCATATTGCAGCGAATATTTCCCGATCTCCTCGACGTCCTTTTTTGACATTTCACTTTTAATCTTCAGTGACTCACGGTGCTCATATATTGTTAACCCTGATGTGTAAGCAGGATCCGTAGAGTCCGCTTTGATGTTGACGTCGCCATTTTCAGGGTGTTGAACATAAACAAAAGAAAGATCAAGCTCATCGACCATCACCGTCACCAATTCACCTTCGAACACGGCAAGCGCGTGTGATGAATAAATCAGATGCTCGAAAACAATAGTGCCGTTGTGAATCGTTCTTTTATGTGGCTGCCTTAAAAGTACCTCTACTTCCGCCTCTGATAATTTGTTAGGAGCAACAGTTTTAATTTCGTCCTTCCACGCAAGCTCCGGGGCCCGCCCAGTGGTGCGATGGATACTTTTGTGATAGACATTGTGGATCCATTCATGGATGAAAGACCTAACCTGTTCCAGCGTAAAGCACGCATTGTCCTTCGAGTTATAATTTCCTCGTTGCGTTGGGTTTGAAAAGGTCGTTCCAGGAATTTTTTGCGTTAATGCGTAGGTCAGCGTCCGAAAAAAGCTTTCGATATGTGCTTTCCCGTTAGGATCTCGCACCTGCGCCCTTACAATTGTGATGAACAAGACGCTGCAGACCCTGGAGACGGACGTGTTTTTTAGTTCAACTCCGTTGTCCGGCACAATCTGAGCCGGAATACCGTAGTGTATTAACATGTGTCTAAGTGCTGCGAGCGTGGTCGTGGCGCTTGGAGGAAAAAGGCTCACGTAATAACCGACAACCATGCGTGTTGCAATGTCGATAATGCAAATTAGATAAGGGCGGCCGATCGGTTCACCGGTGACCTCATCAACGACAATGACATCCATAACATGTGTGTCGATTTGAACTATGGTTAACGCCGTGTAACTTCGCAGTGTCCTGCCAGCTGAGGTAACGTACCTCTGTGCGGCATGCTCCCCCTGGCGCGCTCGCATCACGACATAAGGATCCAACTTCTGGATGCGGCGCTGGACAGTTCGAATAGTGGGAATCGAAAGAGATGCATCGTCAGGATCTGCAATCCCAGCCTCAATGAGCCGACCAATTAGATACGCCTCTACGTCCTTTGCAGAACGTCGCTGTTTAGTCAGATATATTTTTTGAATAGCTTCCAATATCAGTTGTTCGACTAGAGGATCATACCGAAGCGCGACATTTCCTGATCGTGTCTTCTCTCCAATGTCCCGGCCTAAAGTCTGCTCCCGCTTTACCCAACGGGAGAGCGTTTTTGCAGACGGAGGCGAATCATCATTTATTTCTGAGGCAACGACCGGTATTAATTTTTCCAAATGCCTGCGATTGCATGGATTAACCAGCTCCCTTATCGCTGCAGATATATAGGACTGTCGCCTGCATCGCGTCTTAATGTTATCGATGTTAGTGTCGGCTGGTATATTTGAGGTATCCCATTGAAATTTTTCGTGCTTTTGGATCTGGTCGAATTTTTCTTTGGAGACGCGAAAAGTGGTTCCGCCCTTGATTGCACAGTAACGAACTGCGCCATAAGAGATGTCAGCAATTTGATAACTACTTCCATAAAACAAAAAGCAGTGACCAATTTCATAGTTATTATTTTTCATGTCACGATCTCCAGTTAGACAGTGTTGCGTCATTGATTTTTACTCTTTTATGAAACACAAGAAAATCTCCCAACGATTCATCAATACCTTCTCGGGCTAGCGCCGAGTGAATATCGGAGAGCGTGTCAAATTGTGTTTGCCCTAGAATTTTTTGTGCCGTAAAAATCTGCAGCGGACTCCAGTCATAACGATGGCCTCTTGAGTAGAGGTGGAGCAGTCGATCAGTGTGTTCTCGGTCCATAAGTTGATGTTGATCAACAATTTTAAAAAATATTCGGTTCGCCGCGAGTATTTTCTCGACACGTTGATACCTAAGTTGATCACGCTCGGTAAGATTCAAAATTGAAGCTTTCACCTCGTGAACTTCATAGAATCCGCGTGAATTTTTGATAATGAAATCGGGCACAACGTAACGCTTTTCATCAAACTGAATTTTGATTGCATTTGTGCGGTATTGAATGACGTCTGGATTTTGTTCCAATGCGAGTGCATAGGCTAACTCCAGGCGGCTCTCCAGCGTCGCGGTTCCGCCGACTTTGCGAGATGGAAAAACAGTGGTGCTCTTACCTCGTTGACCCTCGCTAACTCGTCGTGCTCCGTGAATAGCACCAGCAAGGTTTGGGGAAAGTTTGAATGCGCACTGGATTTGGTCCAACAGTTGGGAATTGCTCATTAACAAGGTCCTCCAGCCGCGTCTCAGTAAATTTGCGCGGCAGGTATTTGGGATTAAGTCCACCCCTGACTTGGCCAGTTGCGGCCAAATTTAGGGTGAGTGGTCGCGTCGAAAATCTGAATTCGATGCACGGGGGACTTGACAGCTGGAGGGTAAGCGCAGATACTGAGGTTCTCATTCGCAGTACCGCGTTACCGAAAAGCCGAACAAGTCATTGTTCGGTTTTTTTTACATGTGTTTTCTCCTATCAATTGTTGTTGATTACATAAATCCTGGGCGAGTTGTTATGCGCCATTGACCCGCGCATGCCCGCTCACTATTCGTTAATAATGTCATTTTAAAAACGTTATTCGAGCATTGCTCGAATCATCGCCGTTTCTCAATTCCGCTGATAAACCACGAAAGAAAACACGATTTCGAGACATTAAATCCCGCCGCCGGAGCATACACAGTTGAATCGGCACCAGGTAGGGTCAAAATTGTGTGGAGGATTTGGTAAATGGGAAGGATTATTTGTTATATTTCAACGACTTATAATTTGAACCATAATCCTTCTTATTAACCTTCAGGGAAAGGAGTGATGAAATGAATTTTTTTCGAGTATTGGCCTCCGGATATTGGGCCTGGAATTTGGCGGTTCTATCAAATACGACGATGTACGAGCTATCGAAACTGGCAAGTGCGCACACTGAGGATCGCGACTTATATTCATCCTTAAAGAAAATCTATAAGTTTGAACGAGTGGCCCCTCAGCCCATGGTCGACTTGTTTGATCGTTTAGTCCCCGGATCCAGTGCAGCTTGGAGAAGTTTCTTTTGGGATATCATCGATAACCCCCAATTGTCCGGTGCTCAGCTTAACGAGGCGATCACACGCCTACCATTGGCACTTCGGGAGAAAATTTCGTACCTAGATAAACTAGGTAAGCCCACAAAAAGAAAACGGGTGTCCTCGTACGGCGAGATCGAATCGATCGCGCGCATTAGCACCCTGGATGCATTAGGCGTGCTGTTACTATTGACGCAAGAACTGAAAGCCATACTGAGGGAGGCCAAGGGCGCTCTATGGTTAAAGCACTATACGATTTATTGCGATATCGTTTGGGCGGCTGATTTTCTCATTGCTCGCCTCGCTATTTTTTCTCCGTTTCGGCATCTAGCAGAGTTTCTTCGCAAGGTAGTTTTCACGCTCATACTCCAATGCCCTGAGAGGAAAGAGCTGCACAACCAGATCGCTGACATGTGTCTGGATATACTTCCGAATTGCTCGCGGGATTTTTCGGTTGTCACTCGCGTTGGACGTTATCTTTTGCACGAGGCGGCATTCAACGATGTGAAATTTTCATCCGATCAACACGCTCTGCAATTTTTATATGATCGGCTTCTACCGATAAGCCGATGTTCAATTGAGGAGCTTGAAGAAAAATTCGATCTCCTTCTGAACTTCCCCTTCGCTCACATCATTTATGATGCAATATCCTTCGGGGATATTCGCGACCCTTATACACTGTCGGACCATCAACTCCGATAATTTAATTACGATTTTCAAGCAACTAGATAGATACTTCCTATGAACAGTCACGTTTCGAGTTCTAGCACAACTATAGAGATAGAAGAAAAATATTCAAAATTACATGAGCAATTGAAAAGGGAATTTGATTTTCATGTTGATCGACTCGAAGACAAGATCACAGCGAGAAACGCAAATGTTAGCGAGTTGGCAATGTCAAAAGTTGTCCGCGTTTTCTGTCTTTTCGGAACGGCATTAGTTGGGGTTTTCGGCGTTTTAGCGTATTTTGGGTTTGATGATTTGCGAACAAAGTTGGTCGATTATTCCAGCGAAAAAATTGATCGGTGGATGTCCTATGAAGAAGTTGAAACACCGATCATGAAAAGCCTTGTAGATATTAAAGATCGATACCTCATCGATTCGCTTTACATCAGGTTACAAAGAGCCAAAGCTGAGGGACATCGTTCGAGTGATTATTCCCTAACTGACAAAGAGCGTGCAGATCTAATTAGAATTGCAAATTCCCCAGACACTTCATCATCCGATTATTCCACTGTTTTGACGTTACTGTACGCACCCTATCAATTGGGCGTGGGGAAGTTTTCATTCGACAAAGGTGGCGTCGCACTAGCTAAGGTTTTTACTGAAGTCAGCTTTAGAGATCAATTTGAAAAGCAGCGAGACTTGCTTAGGACGTTCTCCCATGACACCTCCTTAGCAAATGTCGCCGGAGGAATTTTGGCATCGGAAACTCACCCGCTAAAGAATGAAGCATTCCAGCTATTGGCAAATATAGGCGCTCCGATTGCCATAAAGTACGCTAATGAAAATATCACACCGGAACACATCGATGAGATTGACCATCAAATGGCGCTGGTTCTCGCAGCGCGTGATATAGATTCGGAGATGCTAAAGCGCTACATAACTTTCCTAAAAGGTAACCCCGGTTCCCATGACCATTGGCTTTACCATATGTTCGATTTGTTTGAGCACCTACACCCATCGACAAACTTAATGTTTGAAACCTATGAGTCGAAAAAGCTCGCTGAAAAACAACAGCCGATAGCAATCGATATTCTCGCTTACCTCATTGAAGCTGAGCATGGCTTTATTGTGTCGGACGCGTTTGACCTGCAACTACATTTTGGTAAGGGGAAGAGTTCGCTCCTCACTCCGGAGAGATATGAGTTTGAGTCGTTGTTGAAAGACGACGAATTTCTTAAAAAGCTTATCGTAAGGAAAGACGATGTGGGTTGGCTTTCAAAAGTGGTGAAGGCGTTTGATATCCGGCATAAGGAGAAAGTTTTTGTGTCGGTAAATGTTGAACTGCTGAACAACGCAACCCTTATGTTGGACGGGGGAACAATTGTTGGAAAGGATGATGTGTTAGGGGATGTCTGGCTGACTCCTTCAACTGAAAGCCCAGGATTATCAGCAGTGTTTCGTGACAAGGCTGGAACTATCCAGCGCAGTCAGCTACAGAAAATCGGTCACATTAATAATGCGAAATTTTCATTTAAATACTTACAAAAAGATTTGTATCTTATCGTTCAGAACCGCGACGATTTCTTTTAGAAAGATTTGCGCCGGTTACGTTGTGAGTTGTATTACACTGTTCCACCGGCGCACTAACTTCACAAGAGTTATCTATTGCAAATCATTCGGCATTTCAGTGAACAATTTGATGGTGACTAGTTCGCTAAATTTTCCAGGTTGTACCAATTCAACTGACAGGTTCTGGGCTTGACGCAATTCGCTCTCAGTTAATTTTGCGGCGATCAAATCACGACGATATGCGGCTTCTTTTTGAAAGCGGGTACTTTTAGAGGCGGCAACATTGAATAAGGCATAGGAAAGCGTTGGATTACTAACGTTGTTTATCCCCTGTGAATGGAGCATGCCTAATTTATAGTATGAGGATCCGTCACCGCGAGATGCTGATTCCAGGTAAAGGTTTTCGGCTTTGGCGAGATTTTTATCTATTCCAATCCCTTGCTCGTACATCTCTGCCAGGTAGTACATACCGGACGGATGTTTCACTCTGGCCGCCTGTGTAAACCATTTGATAGCTTGAGAAAAATCCTGCGGCACGCCAATACCCGCCAGATAAGCTTTACCGAGACTGACTTGGGCAAATGCGTTTCCATTGGTTGCCGACAGGGTAAACCACTTTATTGCAGCCTCGAGGTTTTTGGTGGTGCCTTCACCGTCCCAATACATAGCTGCCAGATAGGCTTGTGCCGCAGGGTGATGTTGACCAGCTGCCCGTTCATACCAATTGAAAGCAGCGTATGAATTCTGTTGAACGCCCTCACCAAGTTGATACGCCACTCCCACCCGGAACTGCGCTTCCGACAATTCTTGTTTTGCTGCTGCCAGATTCCAGGCAAACGCTTTTTCCAAATTTTGAGGCACACCATTCCCCCGTAAGTAGAGGCTGGCAAGTGACATTTGGGCTACGGGATTTCCGGCGTTTGCTTCTGGTTCGAATTCTTTAAACGCCTTTACGTACTCGCCTCGAATCAATGCCGCAACACCTTCGTCTACCTACACCTGCCAACGCAGGCGTGGAACCCAGCAAAATGCTGATTATCGCAAGTAAGCGCTTCATGCTACTCCTTAGGGGCCGCTATTCAGTTGATGTACCCAATTTGGGTACATCACTGCAGTGTACCAATAATAGGTACAATGAAAAAGACCATCTCAACCCCCGAATATGCAGACCTTGTCGCATGGCTGAAAGATGCCAGGCTTGCATTGGGTTTGAGTATGAGAGATCTAGCTGAGCGCTTAGAGGAGCCGCATTCCTTTGTTCAGAAGGTTGAGATAATGGAAAAAAGGCTGGATGTTTACGAATATGCCGTTTACTGCAAGGCTTTGCAGATCGATCCTCGCGATGGATTTGTCTTCTTTCGTTAGTAAGTTACTTTCATAAAAGCTTCTGGTTAGGAGCGCTGCGCTGTTGTTACCATTGCGGTAGCCCTCTCATAGTTTCGACGAGTTACAGAATGCCCCGCGTATAAAGCCTCCGATTCATCTCGACTGCATCCTAGGCACTCATCACCCATTCGTCCGGTTGGACCACCACGGGGTCACCTTTTGGTACAGCGTCCTTGTATGTTTTTACAGGAGTGACAGTCAGCTTCGTAAAGATTTTGGGTGATCTCAGCAGCGCCGCAATTGCTGGGTGGTCTGGTGGCGTGTCGGAAAGCCAAAGATTTAGAAAGCTTTCGTCATAAGGCAACATCAGGGGGAAGGCGTCATCATGAAAGGCCTTAAATCGCGGATGTGCGTCACGTGTTATGACGGCGCAACTGTATCTTCCGTTCGAAAAATGCTTATAGACACATCCCATCAGCAGAGGGCGGTCGCTCTGAACATAAAATCGTTGCTCCTTGCCTACTGGACCAATCGCTTCGCCAAGACCCGTGCTTACCGCAATTCCCCGGTGGTGACGTATGGCCGGCTGCCAGTAGTCCTGATGCAGGTTTCTGGCATTGAATGTGTGAATCTTATTGTTGACCCATAACGTATCACCGCGCTCTGAGCATCCATACCACCAGGTGGCGTCGACCGTTTTGAGCTTGCCATCTTCAAGAATGATCCAGGTCTTTAATTTGTCTCTCCGGAACATTACCCCAGGCTGGGTAGAAGTGCTGGGCACGGCCGTCCTCGGGAAACTGGAGCTCCAGTTGGGGCATCCCGATAAGCTTTAAAAACTCTTTTAGGTCTTTTGGCCCAATATGGCGCCGTAAATAACCGCACATGTAATATCGCTCCGGTTCGTCACACAAAAAAGTTCTAAATGTTCAGGTTGACTATACAGTCCATTGCTGGACTATACTGTATATGAATACAGTATAGTGACAATCATGAATGAGACGCCACCAGAATCTTCCCCCCACGTATCGCTTGAGCAGCTACTGCTTCGCGATGATATGTGGATGGGCCACTCCCAACGGTTCACCGCTCGTGCGGCGGTACCCACTGGCCATGAAGATTTGGATAATGCGCTGCTGAATGAAGGTTGGCCTTTATCAAGTCTAGTTGAAGTGTGCCAGGCCCACAGCCAGGCCGAATGGAGGCTCTTCACCCCGGCCTTGTTGGAAGTTCCTGGGTTGATCGTTTTGCTGAATCCACCGGCAATCCCCTTTTGCCATGCACTCGTACAAGCCGGGATTGACCTCGAGCGTGTTGTCGTCGTGAAGGCTGCGAATAAAGCCCACTTTATTGCATGTTTCATTGAGCTCGCTCGCGCAAGCGTTGGGGCATTGCTTTCATGGCAGCCCGACGATGCCCTTACGTATACTGAACTGCGTAAGTGCCAACTGGCCGCGTCTGAAAGCACGGGTTTGTCGTTTATGTTACGAAACTCATCCGCGCAACAGCAAAACTCCCCTGCCACCCTGCGCATCTTTGCGCAGATTATTCCTGCCGGTTTGCAGCTAACAGTATTCAAGCAACGTGGCTATTTGCAGACGCAGCAAGCCAAGCCCGTTGTGATAGAGCTACCCAAGCGCTGGAAGCAGGTGCTGCCTTATTCGGCGCTTTGTCAAATTCCGGCACCCGACAAGCAAGCCACTAAACCTCCCCGTCTCGCCTCTGTGACACCACTGCGAGAGAAGTCGTGAATGCACCCTATAAACGACTCTGGTTAGCCATCCGTTTTTTTGATCTCCCGCTCACTGCACTCAAAATGGAAGGCATAGATGAAACACCGGTAGTCGTCGTCGAAAAAAAGCGGGTTGTTTATGTCAATCCACTGGCTGAGGAGGCCGGTGCCGATCTGGGCATAGATATGACCACGGCTCAGTTGCTGTGCGGATCACAGATTGTTGAGCGCAATAGACGCAAAGAAGAAGATTCGCTCCACGAACTCTCGGAGCAGCTGTATCAATTCAGTCCTCATATCACCCGTTATTGCAGCTCAGGTGCAGCGCAGTGCGGATTGCTATTGGAAATTTCCAGTTGTCTCAAATTGTTTGGCGGGCTTAAAGCGTTCTGCGACAAGATAAACCTGTTCCTGGAGCAAACACCCTACGGTTTTGATTTCGGCCTCGCCCATTCGGCCAAAGCGGCTTGGTACCTTTCATTTACGTATTACGAAATTACCGGTGATGAAACCAAGCAGGATTTTATCGAGCGACTAAATCGACTACCCATAGAATTATTTTTTGATTATCCAAAAGCAGCTGAAGCGCTATCTAAAACCGGATTTAGCACCTTCGGCGATCTTGCTATCCAGATTGCCGGTAAATCCATCAGCAGCTTCAAAAAACGATTAGGACAAGAGTTCACCGATGTGCTGTGTGAAATCTATGATATTGATCAGGATTTTTTGCAAAGCTCATTATTTGAAAAGCCGCGCGAAAACTATAAACCTGATGAGTGGTTTGAAGAGGAATATCAATTTGAGTTCCCCGTTACTATTGTTGATCAGCTAAAACCCGCTATTGAAAATTTACTCCAGCAGTTAAGCGATTATTTGCGCAAACGCCAACAGCAATGCCAAGGCATTGAGTGGCGAATTTCCGACATATACAAACAGAAAAAATCAATTAACGTAAACAGCGATACACCCCAGAGCCACTGGCAACTACTCTATGACTTGACCCTAATCCAGCTTGAAAATCAGGAGCTTCCGTTCGAAGTTGATACGATCACGCTTGAATGCCGCAACACAACGCCAATACTGCATCGAAGCTTGATCCTGGATTTCGACCAGAGCAAGCGTAAAAATAAGAGCGTTCAAGACTATGCCGTCGTTATCGCAAAGCTTAAAACCCGGTTGGGTGACGCAGCAGTTTATAAATTAAGTTATAAAGACAATTGCATTCCTGAGTTATCAAACTCAATCATTTCTCTGGCAGAGCGGTGCAATCAAGACATACCAGATGTTCACCTGAGCGCCCTGCGACCAACCTGGTTGTTGCCTGAACCTGAACCCATTGAAGAACGTGACAGGCGTTTATACTGGGACGGTTACCTCACGCCTCACGTGGGTCCAGAACGTATCGTCAGCCATTGGTGGAAAGAAAAGATCGCCAGGGATTATTACCTCGCGATTCGCCATGACAATCTTCGAGTGTGGATCTTCCATGATCTCTATACCAAGAAATGGTTTGTGCACGGGGTGTTCTCCTGATGAGATACGCACAGCTTTTCACCACCACAAATTTTACATTCCTCACCGGGGCCTCACATCCTGCTGAATATGTATACCAGGCCCATGAGTTGGGATACGACGCGATTGCCATTACGGATGAATGTTCACTGGCAGGCATCGTCAAAGCGTTTGTTGCAGCCGAAGAACTCAATTTCAAATTGATTATTGGTAGCCGCTTCAAACTATCCAATGGAATGGAGTTAATAGCGATTGCGCCATCACGCGCCGCTTATGCGGAGCTGTCTGGCTTTATTACGCTTGCACGCCGTCGTGCTGAGAAAGGCACGTATGAGGCGCATTTTGAAGATCTGCGATTCAGGTTACGCAGCTGCCTTATTATCTGGACGGTAAAGCTCGGCCAAAACATTTCTGAAGATGTGGTCAATGAATTAACCAATGCATTTCGAGACCGGTTATGGATTGGTATCAATCATCAATTGCACAGCGGTGAACACGATGATTTTGTGCGCTGGCTTCAACTCGGTCTCGATAAAAATATACCGCTGGTTGCTTGTGGGGAAGCGCTTATGCACTGCGACTCACGCAAACCACTACAAGATGTCGTAACCGCGATTCGCCATCGAACACCGGTGCAGGAACTCGGAACAAAGTTGGAACTGAATGGCGAGGCCTATCTTAAATCCTTACATCAACTCGCCAGATTGTACCCACAGGAATTACTGGATGAAACGTGTGTGATCGCGGACCTTTGCCATTTTTCAATGAATGAGCTGCGCTACCAATATCCGCGTGAGCTTGTTCCAGACAATCTGACGCCCATCCAGCATTTAAAAAATTTAGTCGATGAAGGTAAACATCAACGCTGGCCTAGCGGTGTGCCTGAATTTGTCGAAGCGCTTTTGGCGAAAGAGTTGGAGCTGATTGAGGAATTGGCTTATGAATACTACTTTCTCACCGTGCACGACATTGTGCGATTTGCTCGTTCACAAAAAATTCTCTGCCAGGGACGCGGCTCAGCCGCCAATAGCGTTGTCTGTTACTGCCTATTCGTGACAGAAATTGCACCGGGGCAAATCGGTGTTCTTTTCGAACGTTTTATTTCTCGTGAACGCGACGAACCGCCAGATATTGACGTTGATTTTGAACATCAGCGCCGTGAAGAAGTCATTCAGTACATTTATCAAAAGTATGGCCGCGAGCGAGCAGCTATCGCCGCCGTCGTAATCACCTACCGCAGCAAAAGTGCGGTCAGGGAAGTCGGTAAAGCACTAGGTATGGAAGAATCGCTGGTTAATTACCTCAGCAAAAATATTGCCTGGTGGGATCGCGATACCGATATAAAAAAACGTATTGAAACGCTGACGTTAAAAGATAACAGCTTACTTGTGCATTTTTTTGAGTTGGTTCAGCAAATATTGGGATTTCCGAGGCATTTGAGCCAGCACACCGGCGGATTCGTTATTTCAGAATCGCGGATCAGCGATTTAGTACCGTTGGAAAACGCGAGCATGCCGAATCGAACTATCATTCAGTGGGACAAGGATGATTTGGAGCACATGCGATTATTGAAGGTTGATGTACTCGCATTGGGAATGTTGTCCGCACTGCGTCGTTCGCTGGAATTAATTTCAACGTACGATCCCGTCATTCGCTCCATGCAAGATATACCACGAGAAGATCCTGAGACTTACAAAATGCTTAGTCGTGGTGATAGCGTAGGCGTATTTCAAATTGAATCGCGCGCGCAAATGGCCATGCTTCCGAAGCTACAGCCGAAATGTTTTTACGACCTGGTCATTGAAATTGCTATTGTCCGTCCAGGCCCGATACAAGGCGACATGGTACATCCGTACTTGCGGCGTCGAGCCGGCGAAGAACCCATTACGTTCGCAAGTGAAGCAATCAAAGACGTATTGTTACCCACATTAGGAGTGCCCATCTTTCAGGAACAGGTAATGCGGCTCAGCATGACTGCGGCAGGCTTTACCGGCGGTGAGGCCGATGAATTACGCCGGGCCATAACCAATTGGGGAAAAAATTCAAAGTTATTGTTGTTCGAGGATAAATTCAAAACAGGGTTGCTCAACAACGGCTACACGCAGGATTTTGCGGATAAATTATTTGAACAGGTTAAGGGTTTTGGTGGTTATGGGTTTCCTGAAAGTCACTCTGCGTCATTCGCAATCCTGTGTTATGTATCCAGCTGGATCAAATGCCATCACCCCGCGGCATTTTACTGCGCGTTGCTTAACAGCCAGCCAATGGGGTTTTATTCGCCATCACAGTTAGTTCAGGATGCCCGTCGCCATGGAATTTCTGTCATGCCCGTGAATATTAATCAAAGCAACTATGATTGCAGGTTGGAAATCGACAGCAAAGGCAATCGGGGAATTCGGCTCGGGTTCAATTCGGTAAGCTCACTGAAGACAGAAGCCGCCCAGTCCATCGAAACGTTTCGTGGCGACATTCTATTTTCTTCAATTAAAGAGTTCGCCAGTCGTACCCAACTCAGCGATGCAAATATTAGTAGCCTCGCCTCAGCGGATGCATTCAGGTCTATCGCCGGGGATCGCTATCGTGCGCGCTGGCAGGCATCTGCCTTATTGCCTAACTCAGTATTGCTGGGCGAAAGCGAATCCATCGAAGATGACTTGCTGATGAGTGGCCCAAGCCTGGAAAAAAACGTTATGGATGATTATGCATCTATTGGGCTTACATTACGTACACACCCTATGGAAATACTAAGGTCGGAATATCCGTTCAATCGCTGTAAACGCCACATAGATCTGGTGAATTTGCGAAATGATGGCTTTGTCCGTATTGCCGGGATCGTAACGGGAAAACAACGCCCTGGCACAGCGAGCGGTGTGATGTTTTTATCGCTAGAGGATGAGACAGGAACCAGTAACATCATAGTATGGAGTTCAACCCAGGAACGATTTCGTCGGGAAATCCTGACAGGGAAATTATTGATTATTAAAGGCATCGTGCAAGTCGTAACCGAGGGTGTGGCGGTACCTATCGTTCATATTGTCGCGGGGCATGTGCAGAACGTAACCGATAGATTGCACAATCTTGCACTTAAGTCGCGGGACTTTCATTAGCGCGGATAAAGCTATGCTGAAATATTTTCCAATACCTTGTGCCATTGTTGATATCGAAACCACCGGAGGGAACGTGACCTATGATCGCATTACTGAAATCGGAATTATCGAAGTCACTGAAGATGGCGTAAAGGAATGGTCCACACTCATTAATCCACGGGCACATATTCCGGAGGGTATCCAGCTGCTAACCGGCATCACTAACGACATGGTAAAAGCAGCACCCTACTTTGAACAGGTTGCCAAAGAGATCCTTCTACGCCTGCAGGGCAAGTTATTTATCGCACACAATGTCCGGTTCGACTACGGGTTTATTCGCAACGAATTTGCTCGGCTGGCTTACACGTTCAAATCAAAGTTAATGTGCACGGTCAAACTCTCCCGATTTCTCTACGCGGATCGTGAAGGACATAGTCTTGAGAAAATTATCGCTCGTCATCAAATTTACGTCACTCATCGACACCGCGCGCTCGACGATGCCAAAGCGACTTACAAATTTATGACTATTGCCGAAGAGGAGAAGGGCGAAATAGCAATTAGAGAGGCAATAAAACATCAACACCGTAAGGAAAGTATGCCTTCCAATTTCGATGCGAGCTTAATAGCGGATTTACCCAATTCACCGGGTGTTTACTATTTTTGGGGGGAGAACAAAGAGCTACTTTACATCGGAAAAAGTGTGAATATCCGCAAGCGCGTGCTCTCCCATTTCACGGCCGACCACAAGTCCTCCAGGGAAATGAAAATCTGTCAACAAACCCGAAATGTTACCTTTGATAAAACTCCAGGGGAATTGTCGGCCCTCATTCTGGAATCCAGGAAGGTAAAAGAACTACAACCGATCTACAATCGTAAGCTACGTCGAGTTAGTACGTTTTACAGTATCCACCTGGCAGAGCATGACGATGGACTACTGATGCCAAAAATATTTCCGGTGTCAGAAATGCCCGGTACAGGCAACAAGCTCTATGGACTATTCCAGTCTAACAAAAAAGCCAAAGAGGCTATCCAGGCGATATGCGATGAAAATGGGCTATGCTATCAGGTATGCGGAATAGAACCAGTTAATAAGCGAGGCTGCTCCAGTCATCAACTAAAAAGATGCCCGGGCTATTGTGTGGGCAAACAGAAACTACTACAACATAATGTCAAACTGCTCGAAAGCCTTTCTGGATTGGCCCTAAAAGCTTGGCCATACAATGGCCCTGTAGTACTGTCGGAAAGCAGCGATCCTGAACAAGAAGAGTTTTTACTAATAAACAACTGGTGTGTATTGGGCACTGCGAACTGTATGGATGAGATTCAACGAATGGCCAACAAAGACTGCGAAAAGCAAATCGATAGAGACATCTACCGCTATCTCGTAACCTCGGTACTATCGCAAAAACCATCGGTCAAGATAGTCCCAATAAATGCGAAGATTTAACCGGTGTAGAAGGAGTAATGCCGAGTAATTGACTCCTTTCAATGGTTAGGGTAAGACTGCTGTGTGCCCAAAGCGGACATGGGCTCCTTAATCAGTGCGCTATACTCAAGCGCTACAATTCGAATAACTTATAGGGAACACGCATGCCAGTCATTTTACCTAAAAACGCTTTGGAAAGAATTCAGCTCGGGCAGGCATTTGCTGAATATGATCTTATTCGTAACGATCCTCAGCTATTTGTTAACACTCCTGCTACATTGGCTGCTTTAGATCCAGATGCTGGAAAATGTTTTTTTGTCGGGCGGCGCGGCGCGGGCAAAACCGCTATAACCTATGAACTTCAAAGAAAATTTCCGAAAAACACTTTTTCTATAACGCCTCATATTTTTGACTTATTGCGTCTACCTCTCGCGCATGAGGAATTTAGGGACACAAGGCAGCGCGCGTTCAAATCCTTAATGCACACAATGGAACGGGCACTCATTGATGAATGCGTAAAGCATTATCTCGAAAGTAAGCAAATAAATAGCAATGATCTTCCGCCTTCAATATCTAAGGAAAGAAATCTAATTGAGGATTGTGATTTTGATCAGCGCATTCTCAACTTAACTCAGGAGATATTTGATGCATACTCAAATTCTAAGGATAAACTTTGGCTTCGACAGATAAATCGAAGCAAAGAGCTTGCAGATGAGTTAAATCGATACGATAACTTATCAGGAAGTACGTTGTTACTCATAGACAGACTTGACGAATCTTGGGATGGATCAGAGTCAGCAATGATTGCCCTCATGGCATTAATGCACGCGAGTGTTAGACTTGCCGCGAATACAAAGCACGTTCGCCCCTACATTTTTATTCGGGAAAATATTTACGACCGAATCAGACTTTTGGATAATGAATTTTCCCGCCTGGAAACCGCGGTGGTTTTCTTAGATTGGTCTGAGCCAAAACTAATAGAGCTTGTCGAGCGCAGGTTAGTACGACCATTCAATACTAAACCGAAACTGGGAGGTGAAGCTTGGAGCCATTTTTTTGAGGAGGCGGAATCATTAAAAAGTGCTGAAGCTGTGCTTACGCTGTGTCAACAGCGCCCTCGCGATATGGTCATGCTTGTAAGCTATTCAATAGAATCAGCGGTGAGCAACGGACATAATAAAATTACAGATCAGGACTTGCATGCCGCCTCGACTCGTTATAGCACTAGCCGCTTGAAAGATTTAGGAGATGAGTTCGCTGAAAACTATCCCAACATCTCTGTAATTCTGGAATCTTTTTATGGTCTTGGAAATGAATATACATTAGTGGGCGTCGAAGATTTTATATCGAAACTTTTAGTGGATGAAAAAGTAAAGAAGCATTGTGCATCTTGGTTTTATGACTATACGACCGCATTCAGATTTATTGGGCTGCTATTTGATATTGGCTTCTTTGGTTTAAAACGTAAATCAAAGGTGATCTACAAGGAGACAGGAAAGGACTCAAACGCGAAACTTCCGATTGAGTCTGACACTCATATTACTATACATCCCACTTATCAATCCGCACTGAATTTACGTCCAATACTCATTCAAAAATTAAGCGAAGAAATTGCACTTAAGCACGAGGGCATGCTTGAAGACCTTCCTGAGAATTATCGATTTGATTCCTATAAAGAGGAGCTTCAATCGACACTTCAAGATTTACAAACGCTCCCGCTTGGCAAAGATGGGGCAACTAAGTTCGAGGAAATAGTTGGAAAGGTTATTCAGCTTTGTTTTTTTCGATCATTGAGCAATATTCAGCCTAAAGTAAGAACTTACGAAGGCAGCTCTATTAGGGACTGGGTTGCGTCAAACCGCGCAGCAGGAGGATTTTGGTCGGTGGTGCGAGAAAAGTATGGTGCAACGCAAGTTGTGTGGGAATGTAAAAATTACGAGCATCTACACGCAGATGATTTTCATCAAGTTAGTTATTATTTCAGTAATACATTCGGCCGTTTTGGTGTCATCGCCTTTAGGGGGCAATCGCTTAAGAGTTCATACTTCAACCATATCAGTACCGTTGCGAATAAAAACCAAGCTGGATTAATACTCGTATTAACGCAACGCGATCTTGAAGTTTTTTTGCGTCAAGCGATAAAAGGAGTAGTAAAAGAGGGGCATATCGAGGATCGATTTGACGAGCACATTCGTCAGATATCCTGACATAGTTCAAAACCCCACAACGTATCCATTGTATCCGAATAATTTGATTTTTTCGGACGAAGGAGAGCTGGTTTTTAAGTTAAAGAACTAAGGATATTAGAAAATGAAAACAGGTCATCTGCCTCCTGACACTTCCTTAGAGGAGGTTAAGCTTAAAATTAAACAAACAACTAGCAATCCTAATGTCGGACAAATAACACAAGTTGATCTTAAAGATGGCCCTAGAGCGTTTAGAATAGCGACTTTAACTGAGGTGCTAAACCCAAAAACCAAAGACTTTCACCACTACTCTCTACGAATTGATCATATCGATAAAACTAAATCTGGTTGGTTCGCTAAACCTGATAAATCAACTCGATTGGAGGGGGATAGTCCTGACGAAATAAAGCGACTATACGAATTTTTGCATGCAATTCTCAGTGGTGAGTTAAAAGGTGCTAAGAGTGATTTGAGAGTTATACGAGATGAAGACTACATTAAGCTTGAGAATATTCTAAACTCCTTACCGAATATCATCGACAGCGACAAGCTTAATTTGGCGGGAACTTTACTATCGAAGCTGGATGTCGGGTCTTCAGATTTTTCTAACTTTGTAACAGCACTAGAAAGTAGTCCAGAGGAAACTCTGCGTCATATAGGCTCTGCATCTCGCTATATTGAATACAAAAAAGCACTGGAAGAATTGGCTATTCTTATAGCGGACGAATCAACTCCAGAAGCAGCGTTTCAAAATCTTCTTTCAAAACACCCTTGGATGTTTGGTAGCGAATACAGTGAACTATTATCTAGAAGGTCATGGACACGAGACGACAACCTCGATTATATGCTCCGGAGAACAGTTGATAATTTTCTGGAAATTATTGAAATTAAAACCGCACTACGTGAACCACTTTTTCGATACGACAATTCACACGACTCTTACTATCCGTCTTCCAAGCTAAGCACTGTAATTGGACAGGTGATACGCTACATTGAGGAAGTTGAAAGAAATCGTGATCAGATTATTGTCAAAGACAATGAAGACACTCTTAAAATTAGGGCACGAGTTATTGTCGGAAGAGATGTCGATGAAAAGCATCAGAAAGCATTACGCAGCCTTAATGGGCACCTAAATAGAATTGAAGTCATTACATTTGACCAATTGTATCGAATAGCAGATCGTGTTCTCACAGTGTTTCTATGTCAAAAACCTCTAGTTGAATCTGATGTAGATGAAATTCCATTTTAATGCGAAGAGACCCCATGTGACTATTCAAAGCTTAATGGCAGAGCATATCAAAAATCTGGTATTGGCCGTTATGCGATGTAATTGATCTGAAGTAATTTTCAATGTATCCAGACGGACTCAGTTGTGCCCAAAGCGGACGTTCAGAATATGTAGCCTTATTGATTGCTGATCCCTTTGGCCATATGTCGTGATCGATCGAGTGCAGCAGTGTAAATTTGATATAGATTTTTACTTCTGCTACGGACGAATCCGAGATTAACTATATCTGAGTCGAGCAATAGTACTTTCGGATAGTGCAAAAAATACATTTGGAGCGTTTTTTGAGACAAGTTTGCATTCTAATTGAAACGACTGGCAGTGAATTATCGGCCGGTCACCGAGTGATCGAAATCGGTTGTGTAGAGCTCTTAGGTAGACAACTGACCGGGCGCCACTATCATCAATATGTAAATCCAGAACGGTCGGTTGAACTCATTGCGTCTGCGAGGCATGGAATTACTGAGGCCATGCTTGAAGATAAGCCTGTTTTCTCGAGGATATTTAACGAATTTCTCTCGTTTACTCATGGGGCTGAATTGGTAACCTACGATGCCGGGCATGTGATTTCATTCCTCCAACATGAGATCAGTATGCAAATTGGGAAGCCGTTTCAATTTGACAATGACATAACTGATATCTTACGTCTTGCAGATGAAAAGCATCACAATCAGAAAAACAACCTTCCTGAGTTGTATTCAAGATATTTTATAGATACATCTCAATCAGAGTTGCACGGGACTCTTTTAGAAAGCGAGATACTTGCAGATCTTTATCTAGCTATTACTAACGAAAAATCTGACGCGATAACATCTGATCTTAGTATCTATAAGTCTGGGCAAAATTTGAGTTATGCGGGCACTTTTGCAGAGCTTGATGAAGCACTGAATGGTATAAGTAAAACTGCTCTTTGCAGAGGTGTATCAAATCATGAACATGCTTTGTTACCTTCTCTTTTCAGGCATGGTGACATCGATGTTGCTGATGTCAGGGAAAAAAAGATGATGTGGATATTCAAAACACATGCTAAGGCTCACTTCGATAAACCGCCCCAAAACGAAGTAGAGTGGTTAACTATTGCGCAGCATCATGGTTTGCCAACCAGATTGTTAGATTGGAGTTTTAGCCCATTAATCGCCTGCTATTTTGCCGTACAAAGCTTGTCCCCTTTTGATGGAGCAATTTACATCTATGATGTCGGAAGTTTTAAAAAAGAAGAGGAAATCGATCTGGCTAATCTGAAGGATATAGTAGCCGTGCTTCCTTCCCACTCGACGAGACGTGTAACCGCCCAATCAGGTGTTTTCACAATTCATCCAACCAGCATGATGAATCTAAAAACAGATCGGATTAAAAAAATCATCATCCGTGCAGATAAGAAAAAATATTTTCTAGAAAAATTGTTTAAATATGGAGTGCACCACGCGACCGTCTTTCCAGATTTAGATGGACTATCAAGATATGTTAGGTATCTTCATGACTACCGCTGATTCGGCACATATCAGATTGGAAAGTTACTTCCGGTGCTAGCCAAATATTCTATATAACGTTTGCCAAGGCTCACCTGCGGTCGATCTTCGTCATAATCAAAATCGAAAAAATAAATAAAGGAGTCCTAATGATAATAGGATTATTTTTGAAACATATAAAGGCATACAAAGGCATCAATTTTGTTCCCGTAGGTCATTTATATAAGTTCGTGACTTATGTGGGAGAAAACGGGTCAGGCAAAAGCTCTATATTGGAAGCTTTAGATTCATTTTTTAACAATAAAATGTATCCAATTAACAAAGGTGCGCTTAGTGACGGGATTAATACGATTGGGAATGAGCCTTTTGTAGCGCCCGTATTTTTAATTGAAAAGACAAAGCTTAAAAATCATAAAAAGCAATTTGAGCTTTTGAGTGATTACTTTTGGAGAGTGAAGCGTCAGGATTTAAACTCCGCAGTACAAGGATCGATGAAGGAGTTTTTCGAGCTACGCGAACTGCTTATGAAGAGCGGGGCGTACTCTGAAGATTCGCACTACCTATTTATATTCGGCGAACAGAATCTAAATTCGACACCAAAGCCGTATTTTGCCAGCTTCCATGGTGAGGAAGGTTTCCTTATCCAAATTCTCGAACTAAATGATGACTTCTTTGAATCGACACAGCGGCGTGAACTGGTTCAGCAGCAGCGTGAGCTTCTAAACACAAAGCTTTCACAAAAAGATTGGCGCTCCACATCAATATATTTGAAAGAGGCTTTCTCGTACGTTTATTTTCCAGTTGAGATTGAAGTAGAGAGCTTTACTAAAATTGAAACACAGGAAATGCAAAAAATATTTGATAAAAAACTTAAAGATGAAATTGAGCATGCCTTAACGTCAGTAAATTTTACAAATCAAGGCGGAATAAATAAAACGCTGGATGATTTTGTACAAGAAATAGAGAATATTTTAAACAAAGAATATTGCTATGATACTGGTCAACGGCGAAACAACAGTGTAACGAAATCGGATCTTGTTAATAAGATAATCGAGGTGTATTTTCAGAAGCGTGTACTCAACAAACAAAATGGGGATATGCTAACAAAGGTTCGTGAGTTAAGCGCCGGAGAAAAGAGGCAAGCGCTGATAAACTTAGTGTACGCTTTTCTAAAGCGCAATCCTGATCGCGAAACTATGGTTATAGTTGCTATTGATGAACCAGAAAATTCGTTGCATACAGCACTATGTTATGACCAATTCGAAAAATTGAAAGAGGTTTCTGAGTTAAATCAAATTATTGTTACCACTCATTGGTACGGCTTTCTTCCCGTCGTAAGCCAAGGGTATGGACATTTTTTAAATATTAACGAAAATAAAATCTCATTTGAGACATACGATTTGTACCACTACAGGTCAGAAATTGCATCCGCCGTTGAAAAATCGGGCAATAAAATTCCCAATAATTTTATCTTGAAAAGCACTTATGATTTAGTTCAGTCCATATTCTATTCTTTAAAAAGTGCACCGCCATATAACTGGATCGTTTGCGAAGGTATAAGTGAAAAGATCTATTTTGAATATTTCTTCAGTGATGAAATAAAAAATAAAAGACTTCGAATCCTTCCTATGGGGGGTCAGAGTAAAGTGATTAGACTCTACAAATATCTACTCAACCCAGTCTCAGAAGATACGTGCCAAGGAAAGGTTTTCTGCATTATTGACACTGATCAAATTCGTTGCGAGGAAATAAGGAACGGGAGCCCAACGCTTACGATTAAAAGATTAAGTAATAAAGGGACGCATTTGGAAACTGAGTTGTTAACCCTGGACAATAGCGATACTAGCGCTACAAGCATTGAAAGCGCTCTAAATCCAATCCTTTTCAAAAACACAATAGATGCGATTTCCGTAAATCCGTTATATAAAATTTCGCATGTCGAAAGTGAGGCAGGAAATACAGATTTTATTAAGAACTTTAGAAATCTCGATCTAGACGACTTTTTTAAGCAAAATAAAGGCGAAAATAAGATAGTTTTCGCACGTGAATATGTCGAACAATGTAAGCAAAATGAGGATAAAAAGACAGCCTTAACACCGGGCTGGATTGCTGAAATAAGAAGGTTCTTCACTTAGTGATTTTTTCAGCTATACCTTCGAAACCTCGATTATGGATAATTTTCAATTAATCCCTACTCTACGAGACCAGTGTAGCCGATGTATGTAGCGAATTATCCTTTGGTTTTTTCTGGATGGACAAAATTTTTCACGCATTTATTGGGAGTGAGAATCCTCGATGGATGTCCGCTTCTGGCCGTTAGAAGATTGTGCGAGATTTTGTAAAACTGTATTGTTTGTTTTATCAATGGGCAAAGTTAATTTTAGATGCCCGTGCCATTGCTCAATAGTTACGATTTCTTACAGCTAGTATCAGTTAATGTCAGGTCAGGCCGGGAATCATGTCTAACGAAATTGTCTGGCGAATATGACAAGGACAAATCCAAAGGATCGGCTGAGAATAAAGCGTCACCTGCTTTGCGGGTATTTGGAGAACGAATACGCGCTAGCAGAGCATCAAGTTCGTCTTTCATATCAGGCATCGTTTTCCCCTTAAGGACATCTGTCACAGGTTGCTCGGCGCTGGATCCAGGAAGTCAATCTCGGCTCGAACTATATCAATAGAATCTGGGGCATCTATGCCCAAACGAACCAATCCGGATTGAGGGCTCACGCTGGTCACTTTAATTCTTACCAATCCCTCATTCGTGTGCAAATGAATTTCTTCCGCTTCGTATCGAGCCAAAATCAGCATGGTTTCAAACTCCTTTTCCTTTATTTAAAGACGTAACGGTAACATGTTGTAGCCCATCAATGAAGAGGCCAATTTCCTATTAATTCGCAGGAAAATGCTGATGTTGACTGCCCGCAGTATCGAGTCACTGCCCGCCCTTATTGCTTTGATTTCACAAGCCCGCAAACGAAAAAACCACCCGAGGGTGGTTTTTCCTTCCCAGACAAGAGCCAACTTAACGGCGCCTGCTAGGGATGAGTTGTCACGTTATTATATATGAGAAATACTTGAACCGTAATTGTTTCCCCCCTATTTGAGGATAATTTTTGATAGAGATTAACTGAGGGGATTTGATCTGACTATCTAATGGAACGAACTGAGATTTCACGCGGGGCTACGCCAAAGACTCTGCTTGCTGACCCGGCAAAGATTGCTGGCTCACCTCATCTCTGTTCACTTGGATATTATCTCGCTGCCCCATTAACACGAGGCAGCGAGGCAGCGAGGCAGCGAGGCAGCGAGGCAGCGAGGCAGCGAGGCAGCGAGGCAGCGAGGCAGCGAGGCAGTTTGGACTAGACTTTGTTGAAATGGCTCATATCTATTGATTCTGGATCTATTAGCTGGAAAAAGGAGCCACATGCAGAGCTTTTCATTGCATTTTCGGCGGCAGCTTGAGCACAATCCATGTCTCTCCAGCGAACCACATCGATAAACGTTCCGTCTTCACCTTGACCCAAATCGCGACTTATAAAGCCTTCAAAGGTCGCTAACGCTTCCCCCGCGGCTTTAGATGCTGATTCTAAATCACCTTGAGTAACGCCCGCTGCTAAGCGAAATTTTACTACTTCAATTGCTTCTTTCATCATTTAACTCCTGGTTATTTCTTGCAAAATTTCTTGTTTAAATCATTCGCTTGCTTGGAGCTGCACAGCAAGTTAAATGTGCGAGCTTTTAGCAGTTTCCCGCCCGTCATGTCGGTGGTGTATACAAATTTTTCTGTAAGGAAGAGGCCTGTTGGATTTGCAATAGAATCGCTATTTAACGTGACCACAGCACCTTCGTTGCTAACGAAAAGTAGGCGCCCTGTAGTATCAAAACCACCGAAGTCACTGACCAAAAATCCTTCCTTATTCACCCGAACTACGTCTAATGGGCGGCCTAAGCCAGTTGCGACGATACGCTGAGATTTGGTTTTCAAATTGAACTCGATAAGATCGCCTGAGTCGAATTTTGAAATGTAGACAAGATCGTTTTTATCGACATAAAAACTTCCAGGGCCATCGAGGGTAAGCAGGATTTTAGGGGAGACCGGCCATTTTGACTTTTTACTGATGCTCATGAGGCGGCCATTAGGCAAACCAAAATTATAATCGACCACCAGATAAGCATCTTTAGTTTCTTTAACCGTAATGGGGTCACCTAATCCCTCAGCAATTACCTGGGAATCGCTAAAATTTTTATCAAACGCGAGCAACCGTCCGGTTCCATTCTCAACTACCACGTAGCCATTTTCTGCCTTTATGAAGCCAGCCGGAGAACCATTAGCTAAAGCGGTTTTTTCATAAAACGCTCCGGTTTCTTCGTCAATACTTCCAATGGTAGGAATGGTGCTAACTAATACCTTTTGGGATTTAACAAGAATTCCATACGGCATCATTAAATTGCTGGAAACGGTGTCCCAACGAGCTTCTGTCGTGTCTTTTGCAATGCTGACATTGCTCAATAGAAAGGAAATAAAAAAAGTTGAAAAAAGGGATTTACGCATAACACTAACCTCCTGGTTGAATAAATATTAATTTTCACCGACGACTGCTACCTGAGCGATAGCAACATCTTTTTCATACGTTTTCGACATCAGATCGCCCAGTTTTTTACCTGGTGCATATGCCTCGTCATTCATCAGCCGCTCGAAGCTTTCCTGATTTGGAAAATGAATTAGTTCCAGAATGTCGAAGGGTGAATCCGTGGAGTCTGCTAAACCTGCGGACACAATGACGGTTCCGTTGTGCTTACGAATAATGGGGGCTTCCAGCGATTTAAAATCCAACTGGTCAGATAGCCCTCGCCCTTGCTTCAATTTAGCAGCTACCGCAATCACCACTCCCGAGCTCAGCTTATCCAAATCACTTTGAGATGCCGTCGCATTGAGGTTAAGCGCAGTTAATGATGCCGTAGCAGCAGCTGGGCGTATCTTTACCTGCGGTATCTGAAGTTCTGACATTGGGGCTATGGGTTTGAGGCTTATTTCGCTGGAGAGATCCAGATATTTGATATGTATATCCAGTGCTTCTTGAGCTGCCGCTAGGGGAGATAGCGTAGTCAAGAGAAGGCTTGCAGAGAGCAGCGAAGAGGATAAAAGCTTTTTCATTGGCAACTAATCCTTAGATTACTGGTGGTCTTTGTGAAACGCGGCGTAAGTTAATGCATTAACATTTAACGTGTCAACAATTAATGTGCTTGTAATAATCTGTGCTAAGATTGCAAGGCACGCAAATCGGCAAGTATTAGGGGGGGCACGTGAGTGTAGAGCAAATAGATTCCGGCATTTTGAAAGAGCTAGTTTGTTTTAATTTCTATTGCGGGTGGCGAGGAATATCAGAGTTTTATAAAAATTATCTTCCCGATGGTGTTTCAGCCCAGCAAACTTATATCTTGGAACTATGCGACCTGGATAATGGTGTATTGGTTGGTCAGCTTGCTAAGGCGCTGGAAATTGACGATTCGGCAATATCAAGCATGCTTCGTAGAATGGAGTCCGCTGCCTTGATAAAGCGACTGGTTTCACCAGCAAATCGCCGGCAGACCCAAGTGTTTTTGACCTTACAGGGCTTTGAGCTGCGCGAAAATATACGATCCGTAATGGAGAAGGCCGATGAAAAGCTTCGGGAGGCGATTCCTCAATCGAAAATCAACGAGCTGATTAGTACAGTGGAACTTCTGCGCAAGTTAAATTCCAGCAAAGTGTAGCCTCCAGCCTATCCCCTTTTTTCTTATTCTTAGCCTCACCCGAGTCCGAATTCGTTCGTCATCCAAATTTAACAGCTAAACAGTTGACATATCAACTGTTGATGCGACATTATCGCGCCCCGTTCAGTAAGCAACATGTAATAACGCACAAAAGGACATTTTGATGCAGCTCTCCGTGCCCCAAACGCCACATGCTTTTAAGTCGTCACCTCTTTCGGCCGCTCTCTACGGGTTCGTGGCCACATCAGTATTAATGACTCTGCACCGGGCAGGTGTTTACCAGTTGTTGGTAGATGATGAATCGTTATCCGCTAATGAAATTGCAACAACTCTTGGGTTAAACCATTTATCAGTACGCCGGGTTCTTGATGCGGCAGCCGCTTGGGGGCTTGTCGAGTGTGATGAGTTATCGAAATACAGAATTCCCAACCAATTTAAAGATCAGCTCGACTACCGCCATGAGTCTTACTTGGGCTCGATCTTTGATCATTTTATTGGGAATACCATTCCCTTAGCAGAATATCTTCCTGAAGCTTTAAAGTCCGGTGACGCGCAGTGGCAGAGATTTCTCGGTGCAAACAAGCGTCTCGCAACACATCCTTTTGAAAACTTGTTTAGTGAGAGCGAAAAAGCGCAAGCATTTCATGATGCAATGTGGAATCTCAGTTATACGGTCTCTGAGGAACTTGTTGAAAAAGGAATTCTTGATGAAACCAGAAAACTCATTGATGTTGGCGGGGGATCCGGTGCATTCGTCGTCGCAGCGCTTAAACAGAAGCCGGATTTGATCGGCGTTGTGTATGACCTTCAAGACGTCGAAGAATTCTGTATAAGAAATCTAATGAAAAATCGCGTAACAGATCGGGCCGCCTTTCAAGCCGGCAACTTTTGGGTTGATGAATTGCCCTCTGGCGATACTTATACGCTCGGTTATGTAATGTCTAACTGGAGTGATGAAAAGTGCGTAGAGCTGCTCGGGAGAATATGGGAAAAACTACCCTTCGGTGGCAGAGTAATAATTTTAGACAGAATTCTTGATGACAATAGGTCAGGTCCTTTCCCTGGTGTTATGCAGGATATTGCGATGATGTTAGAAACTGGAGGCATGCACCGCACTGAAAAGCACTTTCATGAGTTGTTGCAAAAATCCAGATACAAAAATATTCAAATAACCCGTTCGTCCGCAGAAAAACATGCAATCGTTGGAATAAAAATAGAGTAAAACTTAATTGGAGAAAATCTTATGTTAATCCCAGAAGGAATGATTGATTACCTGATAATTGGTGCTGGCCCTGCGGGTTTACAGCTAGGCTATTACCTTGAGAAGCATGGAAAAAACTATGTGATTCTTGAATCAGGAGACGTTGCTGGTTCGTTTTTTAAAACGCACCCTCGACATGGTAAATTGATTTCGATTAACAAAGTGTATACCGGATATAGTGACAAGGAAATAAATTTACGCTGGGACTGGAATTCTCTTCTGACAGAAGATGACGATGAATGTTCATTTACTTCCTTTAGTCAGCGATATTTTCCTGCTGCAGAGAATATGGTGGATTATCTAGGCGCATACGCGGCAAAGTTTTCTCTCAACATAAAATATAACAGTGCAGTAACTTCTGTCGAAAGATCAGAAAGCGAATTTCTAATAAAGACTGCTTCTGAAAATATCTATCGAGCAAGAAGAGTTATTGTCGCCACCGGTGTTAGCAAGCCGTGGATTCCTAATATTGATGGAATTGAAGCTGCAACCAATTATTGTGATATGGATACTAATCCAGACATATATAAGAACAAAAAAGTACTCATTCTTGGAAAAGGAAATTCAGCATTTGAAACTGGCGATTCTCTTGTGGAAACAGCTGCTGTCATTCACTTATGTAGCCCAAACTCTCTCAAAATGGCTTGGTCAACTCATTATGTTGGTCACCTGAGAGCTGTAAATAACAATTTACTTGATACATATCAGTTGAAGTCACAGAACGCGATTCTCGATGCTGATATCGAAAGCATTAAGAAAAATGGTGAACAATTTTCGGTTACATTTAAATATCGACATGCCGAAGACGAAGTGGAGACGCTGACATATGATCATGTAATCGTTTGTACTGGCTTTCGATTTGATAGCTCAATATTCGACGAAAGCTGTAAGCCCGCCCTTTGTGCCAGAAACAAGTTTCCAGCCCAAAATCCAAATTGGGAGTCTGTGAATGTGCCTGGTTTGTACTTTGCAGGAACTATTACTCAATATCTTGATTATAAAAAATTCATGTCTGGCTTCATACATGGATTTAGATACAACGTCCGATCACTTTTTAACTTGCTTATGTTCAAATACGAAGGAAAGGAACTTCCGCAAGTTAAACTACCTGCCATCGCAGATGTGTTTGCAGCTGACATCATTGATAGGGTGAACCAAACGTCTTCCCTGTGGCAGCAGCCGGGATTTCTGTGTGATGCTTATGTTAGATCTGGGGATGGTATTGTTTGCTATAAGGATCTACCTATGGACTACATTAAAACAGATCCTCTGTTTGCAAAACGTGAAATGTATGTATTGACGCTGGAGTTTGGGCAGCAGAAATTCGATAACCCATTTGCTGTAGCGAGAATTGCGAGGGACAACGCAAAGCAGGCAGAGGACTCGAATTTCTTGCATCCTGTAATAAGGCACATGAACGCAAACGCTTTGTTGAGCGAGCATCATATTATCGAAGATTTATCCGCTGAGTGGAAAGAGCCAGAGCATATAGTTCCACTGGTGGCTTATTTACATAAGGCAGTTAATAACAATATCAGCAACGTCAAAACCGAAGCATTGGAGGCAGTTTAAATGGACCCCAAAATTATCGATTTTCACGTGCATGCTGGAAAGTTTTCGTTATTAAGAGATGATATTCAGGGGCTGCTAACAAAGTTTCCATTCGAAGAAGAAGTAGATGTTAAAGACATCTTCTCTAATCCTGAGACATTAAAAAATTATCTAATGCTAAATGGCGTTGAACGGGCAGTTATTCTTGCAGAGTGCGGTCCGGGAACTAACTTTTCTATCGATAGTAGTCTCATTCTGGATTTCTGCAAAAATGATGATTTCTTCATCCCATTTGGCAGTATCAACCCTAATCATCACGACGATCCAATTGGAGAGTGGAAAAAGGATAAGAAGAGAGGTATTCGCGGTTATAAGTTTTATCCCGCAGATCACGACTTCAATCCGTTCACAGATACCATGATGTCGCTTTATGGACTGTGTGAAGAAGCCAGTCAGCCTATCATATTCCATACGGGATTTACGGGTCAGAAAGACACTGAACAAAAGCATATTAGGCCCGAAGAGTTTCGCCAACTGGCGGAGCGATTTGAAGGGTTGAGAATTATTTTTGCTCATGGCGGTAAACCTCTCTGGTACCAAGAGGCTATTGAGATAGCTACAACTTATCCAAACGTTTACTTAGATACCGCGTTAGTGCCCGCGACTGAAGTTTTAAACTGGTTGAAATCTGATAGTGCTGTGAAGGATAAGATTTTATTTGGTTCTGACCTGCCCGTTTGTGGAGCGTATTCTGCCGTTAAGAAAAAGCTAATTGAATCTGGTATATCTACCGATGATTTAAATAGAATATTTCGAGGGAATGCAGAACGCTTGCTTGCCGGTATCCAACTCAATCAAGTCGAACCCGAATTCGCATAAGGAAATCGAGATGTATACATCATATTTTCCGCTGACCTATTATTTTTATCCGCTATTAGAGCTGGAATTAAAGGCACATCCAGATAAAGGAAGATTTGCGGGTTCCTTTGAAAAAATAGTAGATAAATCCACTGAGACCTTATTGTACGTCCACATACCCTATTGTCAGGATATGTGCCGTTTCTGTCCGTTTCATGTTCGTGTGGATAAGGACTTATCAGTCTATGAGCGTTATACAAATGCACTGTGTTTGGATATCGTGAATACTTCAAGGAAGCCGCGTGCAGAGAGTTCTCTGATCAAAGCCATATACTTCGGTGGAGGCTCTCCGTCAGTCCTTTCTCCTCAACAAATTGCAAAAATACTGAGTACGATCAAAACAAGTTTCAACATCTCCGATGATGTTGAAATATCCTTTGAAGGAGAGCCTAAAACACTAGGTGATCCCTATCGATTAGAAGTATTGAAAGAACATGGTGTTGGAAGGATAAGTTTTGGGCTTCAAACCTACGATGAAAATCTTCGGACAACCTTCAATATTGCCGCTACATTACAAGATATCGAAACCCTGAGAAGAAATAGTCAGGAATTTAAGTTCAATGAAGTTAATGTGGACATGATGTATAACTTGCCTGGGCAAGACATTAACCATGTTCGTAATGATATACGTAGATTCTTACAAGATGACTTTGATAGTGTTGATTATTACAACCTTCACTACTTTGCGTTCCCTCCGAAATTTGTTCGTGAAATGGACGAGGGGAAAGTCCCTCCAAAACCCTCTGATGACATAATGATTGCGCTGTTTGAGGAAATAAAGAGCGGACTCACTTCGAATGGTTACAACAATGTAGCTGATCAGGTTTACTCGAAGAAAGAAAATGTGTGTGAGTACTTCCGCTTGCTCTGGGGTGGTGGATCTGGCGATCACTCCGCCGAAACCTTGGCCGTAGGTTCTTCCGCCCGAGGATATATTGATGGCTTCTCATACATGAAGTATGGAAATGTTAATAAGTATATGGAGTCAGTCGAAGCAGGCGATGATGCGATTGAAAAAATATCCAGTCGTTTGTCAAAACCAGAAAATCGTGGCGCGGTTTTGTTTCCCAAGTTCCTCCAGATTGATAAGCAACGTGAATTAGCACTGAACACCATTTCGCCAAAACTATTGGCCGACTGGTTGAGTGCCGGGCTCATTTTTGAGGAGTCAAATTCATTTAAAGTGTCCGAAAAAGGAAAGGTCTGGACTAACAATATGACAGTTGATTTATTTGAAGCCGCGCAGCGTGATGTTGGTGATCGAGCTGTTATAGCGCTATCAAATAAAGCAGGCACAAGGACTGGTAATTTCTGATGAGCGTCTTAAAGCGAGTTGGGATTATTCACGCCTATCCTAATCAATACATGATTGATTCAATAACGCGAACGGGAATTCGCGTTGTTCTCGTTGTACCCGAGGATTTTGATAGTGTAGTTGACGGCGTTGAGCACGTTATTCGGGCTCAGTTTACCGATTATGCATCTCTATATGAAAGGATTTCCAGTTTGCCGAACTCCTTAAAAATCGATGCGTTCATACCGTTGAATGAAGGAACCGTTATTCAGACAGCGCGAATAAATGCTGATCTTGGTTTGACGGGATACTCAGTAGGTACTGCTGTTAGTAGTAGAAATAAATTTTCGTCATTTCTACTATGGAATACGTTAAGAATTGCCTGCCCGGAATCGTATCTAATATATGATGCAGGCTCGGCGTGGAGATTAGCAAAAAACAAATTTGGCGGCAAAGGCGTTTTAAAGTTAGTCGATTCAATGAACAGCCAAGGCGTCATCGCTTTTGCTACAGAAGGCGAATGTATTACTGCTTTTACAAAGCTGGAGGAAATGGTAAGTCGAAGCCTAGACATTAGTCGATTGGAGGATAGGAATCGATTCGCCTACGGACTATCAAAAGCAACTATCATGTTGCAGGAATATTGCGCGGGCAAAGAAGTTAGTGTTGAACTGTTCCTGTCGCCTCAGCATGGCGATTTGGCGCTCGCTGTTTTAGAAAAAATTCCATCGAGCGGTCCTTACTTCGCTGAAACCGCATCTTTTAGCCCGGCAAGCTTAACCTCTCTGGAAACAGAGCGGGTAATCAATCTGGCAATAAAAGGCGTAAGAGCAATGGGATTTACTCAAGGGGTGGCTCATGTCGAAATCAGGTACGATGGAGATACTCCTAAAATCCTGGAAGCAGGACTTCGACCGGGTGGAGGTTATACAGCGCAATTAGTTGAGCGGTTAACAGGAAACAATCTTTACTCCTTGCTCGCTCAGCTGTCTTGTAACATTGACTTCGATTTTATCCCTGTGAGAAATTCTGCTGAATCTCTTTTGTTTGGTGGGGTTGTATATCAAAAGTCTGGCAGACTCATTAGCGTCAAACGCGACGTCGATATTGACTCTATACCTGGGCTCGAAAAGCTTATAGTTCTTAATAACGTTGGAGACCCGGTGAGAGCGATGCCTGAGTCTGCGCAGCCACATTATTGCTACTACCTGATAAGCGGGACCGATAGGGATCGGATTTTAGAAAGCCATTTCACCATAACAAAATCAATCCATATTGAAATAGAGTAAGTAAACCATGGCTGGCGAATCCACACAATCGGAGAGATCCGTTTCTTATTTTTCTGAATCTATTGCGAAGATATCCGAATTTTTAAGCGGGATCTATGATGATCCCAACAAGATTTCCCTAGTCGCTAGCAATTGTAAGTCAAGCGAGATTTCAGCAGCACCTCTCAATGGAGAGAAAATAGATAATCTATTGGAAGAACTTTTTGCTAGATTCGAACACAATTTTTGTAATGTGTTCAGTCCCGCCTATTTTGGTTACATTTCTCCAAGACCGCATCCTTTAGGAGTGATTGGTGACTTCCTTGCTCTAGGGGTAAATCAAACACCGGGGGCGTGGCGAGCGGGCCCGGCGGCTACCAAAATTGAGTTAGAGGTTCTCACGTGGTTCAGGAATTTATTCAATATTCCGCAACCAGACAGTGAATTTCCTGGTGGTATTTTCACGGGTGGAGGAACCATCGCGAATTTAATAGCATTGAAGCTTGCGAGGGATGCAGCAAATCCTGATTCCAAGCTCAACGGCATTTCATCATCATGCCGTGTTTACTGCTCTAATGACTCTCATTTCTCTATAGACAAGTCGATTGATTTCCTGGGCATTGGTAGCAGGAATTTGGTAAAGATCTCCGTTGATTCACAAGGACTGGTTAATTTAGAAGAATTGAGGTTAGCGATTGAGTCTGACCTGGAAAAGGGTTATCACCCTATCGCAATCATTGGCACGGTAGGAACTACCGCTACTGCTGCAATTGAGCCGATCAGAGAGTTATCTGCGATAGCCAAAGAATTCAGATGTTGGTTTCATGTGGATGCAGCGGCCGGATTGCCTTATGCAGCATGTGCAGAAATTCGTGAATCGATGAAAGGCATTGAGCTCGCTGATTCGATTACGTTTGATCCCTGTAAATGGATGTTTATGTCATTCGGAGTAGGCTGTCTTTTGGTAAAGGATGGTCGAAGGTTATATGACTCATGCTCCGCTGGCGGCGGATATTGGGAAGACAAGGAAGAATTGGATCTGTTCCAGCAAAACTTATATGGGACGCGTCAATTCAGATCTCTGGGAATCTGGATGTTGCTCCGTGGGCTTGGCTTTAATGGCTATAGAAAGCTTCTTTTGAATGTTCTGGATTGTACAGCGTTGTTCCAATCTCTGATAAATGCTGATAGCAGATTTATTTTGCTGGAAAAAAATAGCAAGCTACCTGTTATTTGTTTCAAAACCGCAAATATGGGTATCGAAAAGGAGCTTGTTGAATTCTGCCAAGGCCATAATATTTGTTATCCAACTTTGCTCAACTGGAATAACGAATATTACTTAAGGTTTGCATTTAGCAATTATGAAATTAGCCCGGAAAAAGTAAAAAGTATTTATCAGGAAATCTGCGTCGCCTATGATCGATTGAGTTCAACAAGATAAATATTTTCTTCCAAACTCAATTAAAATTGCCACCTCAACTTACGGAGGTATCGACGAAAATATTATTTTATTAAAAGATCCATTTTCCCATATTGGGAATGCCACAAAAAAATTTGTAATCTCACTCATTGATTAACAACCTATACAGAAAAGGAAATCTTCTATGAAGGCCTTATCAAACACCGCTTTTATATCGGTCTTATCATTGGTGGCCATAGCCCCTTCTGCATTCGCAGCGTCTGACAATTTGGTTTTACAGTGGAACTCCGCGGTGCTACAAGCAATCAGAGACAATTCTCCCGGCCCCACCATTGCATCAAGAGCGCTACACGTCACTTCGACATGCGCTTACGATGCTTGGGCTGCATATGATGAAAAAGCTTTGGCTGCCCATACTGGAAAAAGTTTAAGACAAAAAGCTCAGCACCGGACCCCAGCCAATATAAATAAGGCCGTTAGCTTTGCTTATTATCAAGCAGCAGTTGATTTGTTTCCTCAAAGCAAACCAAAATTTGATGCGCTTATGAGTACTTTAGGATATAGCCCTACAGAATCCAGCAACATTCAGGATAGTCCTGTAAAAGTTGCGCGTACTGCATGTGATGCGGTTCTTAAATATCGTCATCAAGATGGCTCAAATCAGAAGGGTGATCTGGCTCCTGGTGCTTATAGCGATTACACAGGGTATAGACCCGTTAATACTCCGTATGAAATCGTTGACGGTGGGCGCTGGCAGCCCCTTGCTGTTCGAAACGCAAATGGAGTTGTTGTAGAGCAAAAATTCTTGACTCCTCACTGGGGAAAGGTGAAACCATTTGAGATTAAGTCGATTCGTAAATACAAGATTGATGCACCACCAGCAGTAGACAGTAAGGAGTATAAGGAGCAGGTGGATCAGGTGATTAGTTACAGTGCCAACTTGACTGATCAACAAAAAGTAATCGCCGAATATTGGGCGGATGGCCCGCATTCCGAATTACCGCCAGGCCATTGGAATCTATTCGCTCAGTATGTATCTCGTCGTGACGGCCATCAGCTTGATGATGACGTGAAAATGTTTTTTGCTCTCAATAATGCATTGCTTAATGCTGGCATTTGGGCTTGGCACACAAAACGTGAATACGATTATGTAAGGCCAGTTACAGCTGTTCATTATCTCTACGGCAATGAGGTTATCCAAGCCTGGGGAGGTCCAGGGATGGGAAGTGTATTGATGTCAGGAGCAGACTGGACCCCTTATCAGCCGTCTACTGTTGTGACTCCTCCGTTTGCAGAGTGCGTTTCAGGACATAGTACATTCAGTTCAGCTGCCGCTGCCGTTCTGCGGGGTTATACTGGAAGCGATGTGTTTGGCTATTCGGCTGTAATTCCAGCCGGAGCCTCAACGGTTGAGCCTGGCATCGTTCCTCAATACCCAGTGACGTTGAGTTGGCCAACGTTTACTGATGCTGCAGATGAGGCAGGGTTATCCCGTCTTTATGGCGGCATACATTTCCGTAACGGTGATTTACCAGCTCGTAATATCGGAAGTAAACTGGGCGCTGACACGCTGGAATACTCTATGGCTCTGTTTGCCGGCCATAAAACAAACGACAAGTAAGTTGATAAAAATCTACATCTATTAAAGCGGGATCGTTCGCTTTAATAGATGTATTCGATCAAAGCGATAAAGCACCTGCAATAGTACGCACATGAGTTATTGAAATGTGCGTTTTACCCGCATATTAAAGTGAATTACGAATGAAAGTTGAAGAAATTATTTACGAAATAAAATCACGATATAAAGACATAGTGGTAAGGGAAACATGGGGGGAGACGTCATTTTTCTACAACCCTGGAAACAGATTACCTAACGGTGTTTATTTCACTACCATTAAAGAAAAGGATGGAGAAAACGATTCATCGTCTAACTTGAACAGGCCAAACGTTTTCCGCGTTAGCATAGGGGTTGGCAAGGATAAGTATGTTTCACTGTTCGGTGAAAAGCCGGCTCGTCCTGCAAAAGGAAAAATTGTGGAGTTAGATTATGACTTTACCGAACTGAATAGGCTTTTTCCTCATCCTGTCTACGCGTGGATGGGTTGGGTTTGCATTTTGTCGCCTAGCAAGGAGAGTTTCGATAATATTCTCCCGCTTATTGATATCGCATATAGTCTTGCAACGAAAAAAGCGAAGTGATATTCCATTTTTAAATAAACAGAATGACTGTCCGATGTACGCGCAAGCTGAACTGGTAACTTTTATCAGGAATTCAACTAGAAATTCTCGTTCCGAATTTAATACATCCGATTATGTGATGTAGGTATTTTCTACGAGGGTCGTTAGTCGAGAGTTTCGATAAAGGCAAGACAATTCGTATCGGAAGTTTTTACCAACAGGGGTTCCGTCTTTTTGCCGGAAGTCGAATGCAGAGTTTTCATTTCATATCCGCCCGCGGCTCTTGCAAAGAACAGTTTCTTAGCAAACTCGAGAGCTTTCATGCGCTCTAAAATCCGTGCCTTACGGGCTCTCGTAGCGCATCAGATTGGTAGGGACCTACCGCTTGCTGATTCATTCGATGGAGAGGCCAGCAGTAGTGATGGACGGCAACTGACAGACATTCAACAGTGCTATGGTCTTTCGCACCGCCTGCACCAATCCGTCCGTGTCGTACCCTTTTAGTATCCTGCTCCGCTTCCACAAGCGTGAAAAGTGCGACAACTACTTCAGGCCTCCCATCGCAACCATGGGGAGTCCACGACGACAGATTCCTGTCCTAGCGTCATAAAAATTCGTAACCCATTGAAAAATATACGGTCGCTTGGACAACTCATGTGTCGTTTTTGGACAGCTTATGTGTCGTTTTGGACAACTCTTGTGTCGTCCGCTGAGCATACCCAGCGCCAGGACATCCACTTTCAGTAAACGCATGGCTTCGAGATCTTCCTTGTCCCATTGAATAATCGTCCTGTCCGGCATGCTCGCATTTTCCAGTGGCACCAGGTCGCTGATTTTGGTTTCGGAGATCACAAAGCCGCCGACATGCTGGCTCAGGTGCCGGGGGAAGCCGCGTATTTGTTGCACGAGGTTAAAGAAGTGCATCAATAACGTGTGGTTGACCTCGGTGCTGATAGATTCCACCTGCTTTTGCAGGTCTGTACTTTTATCCCACCAGGCAATATTTTTTGCCAGATGATCAATCAATGTTTCATCCATTCCTAACGCCTTGCCAACATCACGCACCGCGCTACGGCTGCGATAGGTAATTACCGTGGCGGCAATGGCGGCGCGTTCGCGGCCATATTTTTGATAAATATATTGAATAACTTCCTCGCGCCGTTGATGTTCAAAGTCCACATCAATATCCGGCGGCTCGTCACGTTCGCGTGAAATAAACCGCTCAAACAATACATTGATTTGTCCAGGCTCAATCTCAGTAATAAAGAGGCAGTAGCACACCACAGAATTGGCTGCCGATCCTCTACCCTGGCAAAGGATGCGCTGTTCGCGCGCAAACCGGACAATGTCATGCACGGTTAAGAAATAATATTCATACTGAAGATGTTCAATGGTCTCCAATTCATTATCCAGTAATTTTTCTGCGGAATCCGGCGCGCCATCGGGCCAGCGTTTTTGTTTTCCTTCATTGACCAGATGACGTAAATATTGGATAGGTGAACAGTTGTCGGGTACTAACTCGCGCGGATATTGATAGCGCAATTCGTCCATGGAGAAATTGCAGCGGTCTGCAATCACACAGGTCTCATTCAGTAATGCGGCGGGATACAACCTCGCCAGCTGGTGAAATGATTTTAAATAAGCCTCGCCATTCAGTTCCAACCGGGTACCCATTTCCTGCACGGGCGTGTTGTGACGAATGGCTGTTACCACATCTTGTAACGGTTTGCGTTCATTGCTGTGCATCAATGCCGTGCCGCAAGCCACCAAAGGAATATGCTTGTTCAGACTGAGCTGATGCCAGCGTTCAAAATCCCGTTGTTCGCCGCCATAAAATTGGTGGTTAATGCCAATCCATAATCGATTTTTAAAGGCGTTACCTAATTCCGTTGCCGTTGTATCCGCGATAGTTTCGTTGATATCCGCTAACCAAATCACCAGGCAATGGCGCAAGCGAAAACGCAGGTCTTCAAAATGGGCTTCGTATGCGCCTTTTTCCGCGCGCCGGCGTGCCAGCGTAATAAAACCGGACAACTCTGCATAAGCCATTTTTGAGGGTGCAATGGCAATTAATCGCATGCCGTTGGATAGCGTAAAACGGCTGCCAATAATCAGCTTTATGCTCAATTGTTCTGCGGCCACATAAGCCTTTACGATGCCAGCTAGTGAGCATTCGTCGGTGATGGCCAGCGCGTCATAACCTAATTCGTGTGCGCGATAAACGTATTCATCGGGATGCGATGCACCCGTTAAAAACGTAAAGTTGGTGATGGTGTGTAAGTGAGCGTAGCGCATCAGCTAAACACTCCCTGCACATACCATTGCTTATCGTAGAGGTTGAAAAAAATCCACAGCGAGACATTGTCCTGACGTTTCGCCAGATAGTAATCCCGTGCCACAGGTTCACGCCACCAATCACCGATGATCCGTTCCGGCCCCACCAAAGGCGCCAGGTAACCCTGCCAATACAGCCGCTGGCGGCGCTCTTCAATTAGCTCCGGGTTTTTGAGTAACCAACTTGGGCGTAAGCTGTGCTTATACATGTCGGGCAATGCCTGGCAGGATTTTTCTGCAAGCGCGAGGAAAACCTGGGTAAGTTCCGGTACGCGGCTATCGTAGTAACTGAGCTTATAAACTGCCCCATTACCTAACCGCGCTTTCAGCTTGGCGATAGTGACAGCAAAATCTGAGGATGAGGCCTTGCGACGACGGCTTTGATCCAGGTCGAGTATCTGGTTGCGGTTTTGCATTGGCAGCGTATCTTGGCAAAGCAACCTGATTGCATCCACCTCAAATGGCAACTCTTTGTTTTCAAACTGGATAAGCGTGAGGTCATAGAGCAATTGCCATTGGCTTTGCGGTAAATCACTGCTCACCGTCATATGTGCTTGGCGTCGATAGATATCCGTCATATGCCATTCAATGACGTGACATTGCTGTTGCCGCTTACGCAAGTAAGTGCCCAGCGAATTTAATAAATTTTCAAATGCCGGTTTTAGCTGATCCACAAGGGTAATCGGGTATTCAAAATGAATGGCTTCTTCGAACCATTCATCGGGCCGATAAATATCTCTGGGTTTATCAAACAAAGCGCTTTGTGAAAAATCCTGATCAATATCAAACAACTCGGCCAGCGTATCGGCAAACTCTTGTCCAAGGCGTTTCTTGAAACTGCGCAGGGATTTGTGCGTAATTTGCCGGGCAATATCACCCAGGGTGAAAAACCCCATGCGGGTTAACGAGGCTTGTGCGGCGGGAAAATCAAATAAAACATCTGTCGGCAACGCATTCAGTCGCTGGAGAAATTCCGGTCTGGTTTCCTCTCCGGTAATGACATGTTCGGCAAAGGAAAGTAGCCAGGCCGCTTTGGCCGAATGCGCCAGCCCAAATAAAAATTCATGGGGCGTTTGATTCAGGCATTCGGTAATCCGGTGCACAATGCCCGCAACACCGGAAAATAATTGCAGGCAACTGGAGATCTCCAGCAATAAACCGGACTGCGCTCTGGTGGGGCTGCAATAGCGATCAATATAGGGCGTAAAGTGATAGAGCTGTTCGGATAATTGGTGCAGCGCCTGTTGCTCTTGTGCGGGATGTCGCTCAAGGATCTCGCAGCCGCTGAGCAATTGCGCAGTGGTGATATCCATGTCCAGTTGCACCCCGGCGTGCTGCGCCGATTGATTGGCAAACACCACGCGCTTTTTATCGGCAATCACGACCGGTGTTGTCATTACATCGGGTTTAATTGCCGTTAAAGGCAGATCCGGCAGCCGAATAGCCAGCCATAAATGTGTAGACGTTGAGCGCATTACTGGCCTCGTAATGGCGTTACGCTGGCAAGCCGTTGAGGAGCCGCGTCGTGCGGCGTCGCCACTGTTTTTTCATCCAGAGCCGCGTAAGCTTGCGCCGGTTTCCAGTCATCCGGCAGTGGCAATAACACCGGGTGCGGCTGTTGTTTTTGCAGATAGCCCGTTTGTTTGAACAACGTAATTTCCAGCCCATCAGCCAGCAAACGGGCAAATAAACGTAAACGGGCCGGCGAACTTTGTTGCTGCGCCGCAGACGGGCGAAACATCACACACAAGCCGGTACCGTCAGAGGCCGAGAGTAAACATTTGCGCAATTCGGTATAACTGATGTTCTCCCGCGGTTGCCAGGCGAGCACCGCGCCGACGCTGGCGCGCGCCAGTTCGGTAAAGCAGCCAATAAAATGTTTTTTCTCCGCCGCATCGACCACCAACAAACGATCAAGATCAAAACCGGCCTGGATAAACGTTTGCGCAAAGGGAATGGCTGGCGGGTTAAGCAACACAATCAGCCCGGTTACCTGTAACAGCGCCGGGGTAAGCAACAGCCACTCACCCTGCATGCCCTGCTGGCACACTTCGATCAACGTCCCTAACGGCCACCCCTGATGCAATAACCGCTCATCCAGCAGCGCATGGCCAGTGGCCAGCGCCGTCCTGCCGGTAAAGCGCTGGGAGTGGCCCAGCCACATATCATCCCTGAGCAATAACTGCTCAAGCGAAGCGGTGGCTGGTTTGTCGGGGGCGGTGTTATGCATAACGGGCACAAGATAACTGTATTTATATACAGTATAGTGCAGAGGGTTGTGGGGGCGTCAATCGGGTTGGTTAGAACATTTGGGAGCATCCGTCGAGGGAGTCAAAAGGATAGAGACGAATCGTTGTTTGTCATAAAAAGCCGTAACCGATTCGCTGGTTAATGCCATCCGTCGCTGGGCCAGTTATCATGCACACTTCATTTTCATGCTAATTGCCGCCGGATGCCCGACATCCCGAGTGATTGCCCAAAGGTCACAAGACACAAAACACCAAAAGAAAGGTTCACAATGGAATTCCTCGATCTGCAACCCGCTACCCGCGCGCAGGGCGTTGTACAGCTCCCTGGCTCCAAAAGTATCTCCAACCGCACCTTGCTGCTGGCCGCTCTGGCGCAGGGCACGACCGAGATTCGCGACCTGTTGAAGTCGGATGATACCGACCGGATGCTGGAAGCCTTGCGTAGCCTCGGTGTGGGTGTGACCCAGATCGGCGAGCATGACTACCGCGTGGAAGGCAGCGGCGGTTTTCCTAATAAAGAAGCCGATCTGTTCCTCGGCAATGCGGGCACGGCGTTTCGCCCGCTGACGGCGGCGCTGGCATTAAGTGGCGGGACTTACAAGCTGCACGGCGTGCCGCGTATGCACGAGCGGCCCATCGGCGACCTGGTGGATGCCTTGCGTCAGATCGGCGCGGATATTACTTACCTCGTGCAAGAGGGTTTTCCGCCCCTGTTGATCAAGCCTGCCGAGATCGCCGCCCAAGGCACTATCAAGATTCGCGGTGACGTGTCCAGCCAATTCCTGACGGCGTTGCTGATGGCACTGCCCATGACTGGCAAGGAAACCCGTATCGAACTGGTCAGTGAATTAATCTCCAAACCCTATATTGAAATTACCCTGAAGCTGATGGCGCAATTCGGTGTGGTGGTAAAGCGCGATGGCTGGGAGCGTTTCACTGTACCAGCGGCGAATGGCTACACCTCGCCGGGTACGATGTTTGTTGAAGGTGATGCGTCCTCCGCGTCCTATTTCCTGGCAGCGGGCGCGCTGGGTCGCGGTCCTGTGCGCGTACAGGGCGTGGGTCAGAACAGTATCCAGGGCGATGTCGCCTTTGCAGATGCACTGGCAGCGATTGGTGTAAACATCACCAAAGGCGAGAACTGGATTGAAGCATCAGCACCGGCGTTGCCGTTAAAAGCATTTGACCGCGACTTCAATCATATTCCCGATGCGGCCATGACGCTGGCAGTGGTCGCACTCTTCTGCGACGGCCCGTCGCGCCTTACCAATATCGCCAGCTGGCGCGTCAAGGAAACGGATCGTATCGCCGCGATGGCAACCGAATTGCGTAAGCTGGGTGCGAAGGTGGAAGAGGGAGAGGATTGGCTGCGTGTGACGCCGGTCGAAAAACTTATTCCCAACGCAGCGATCGATACCTATGACGACCATCGCATGGCCATGTGTTTTTCATTGGCAACCTTTGGCGGTGTGCCGGTGCGTATCAATGATCCCAAGTGTACGGCAAAAACATTCCCCACGTATTTTGATGTGTTTATTGATGTGGTGAGTGAAAAATAGTTAGGACATGACTTCACTGGAGTGAGACCTTATGCTGACCCTGATAGCTAAAATCCTCAAAGTGCTGAACTCGGAAGCCTCGCCCTGGCAGATCGGTTGGGCCATCGGCCTCGGCCTGCTGGCCGGCATGTTACCCTTCGGCTTTCTCACGTTATTGATCCTGCTGATTGTGTGCCTGTTTACCATCAACCTTTCCACCTTTTTGTTGATGTGGGGCTTGTGCAGTGGCTTGATGTTTATCTTCGGTGGCGCACTGGAAGCCCTGACCTGGCAATACGCACAGCAGCCTGGTTTATTGCAGTTGTTAGCCTCCACAGAAACATTGCAGCTATTGCATTTGCATCACACCCTGGTGCTGGGTGCGTTTGTGCTGGGATTACTCTTACTCTTGCCGATAGCCTGGCTTGGTTCGTTGCTGGTGGCCCAGTACCGATTACGGGTGATGAGCAAATTGCAAAAATTACGGATTGTGCAAATGCTCAATGCGACCAAATTAGTTCAGCTGTATCAGAAATTACATTAAGGAGCCGCCGATGATCCGGAAATCGGGATGGTTAGTTTTTCTTGCACTGCTGGCGACGGTTTTATTGCTGGTCTATGTCTTCGCTGGTACGGCTATTCGCATTGGTATGGTGTACACGCTGGAAAAAGCGGTGGGCGCAGAAGTCAATATCGATGATGTGTCACTGAGCCTGTCACCCTTGGCGCTCACGATTGACGATTTGCAAATCACCAACAAAGACAAGCCCACCCACAACACTATCAGTTTCGCGAAAGCCAATGCCGCGCTGGAAGTCTGGCCAGCCTTGCTGGGTTATTACGTGGTGAATGATTTATCAATTGACGGTTTGGCTTACGGCACTGAGCGCCGTTCACCGGGAAAAGTGTATCGCGGTGAATTGGCTGAAGAGAGCGAACGCGTTGATCTGGCAGAAGTCCTGCAGCTGGATTTGCCCGGTGCCGATGAATTAATGGCACGCGCGAACCTGCAAACCGAAGCCAAGGGTGAGGCGTTACAGGAACAGGCCAGCACGCAGAAAAAGCAGCTGGAATCGCTGAAGTCGCAATTGCCGAATAAAGACAATCTGGAAAAAATCCAGGCCGACATCAAAGCGCTCACCGACAGTAAAATTGAAAATGCAGCAGACCTCGCCGCCAAAACCGAGCAACTGAAAAAACTGCAAGACACTTTAAAGGCCGAACGCGATAAAGTTCGGCAGGTGAAGCAACAATTAACCGAAAGCCGCGATCAACTGGAAAATGCCGTCACCGCATTGCGCGATGCCAGTGCGGCGGATTGGCAACAGCTGCAACAATTAGCCAATATTGGTGAAGGTGGTTTGGCCCCGATCAGCCAGATTTTACTGGGCGATGTGTGGGGGGATCGAATCGCGCAATTGGAAAGTATTTATCGCTTGGTAAAGCCCTACATTCCTGAAGATTTTGGCAAAGGTGATGCTGCTGAGGCCGAACCGGAACCCACCTTGCCCAATCGCATTTTGCCTTTACCCAGCCAGCCTTACCCGGATTTTCTGGTGCGGAATGCACGCATTAACTGGCTGATTGGCGGCGGTGAAGCGACCATCAGTGCGCAGGATATTACCGCGCAACACAACATCATCAATAACCCCACACGCTTTAACCTGGATGTGCAAGGCCTGCCGAAATTGGCCGCGTTTGCATTGAATGGTGATTTTGCCATTCGCGAACACATGGTCACCAACATGAAGTGGGATATGGATGGCTTTGCGCTCGACAGCATGGAGATCGGTGGGGGGGATAATGCACTCAACCTCGCAGCAAGTTTGCTCAACTCAACCGGCTCATTGAAGTTGGTGGATAATCAAATTGAGCAGCAGGCGCAGGTCGTGCTGCAGCAGCCAGAATTCAGTAGCAGCGGCAATAAATATATTCAGCAACTTGCAGGCTTATTGAATCAGCAAGCGCAAATTCCCTTGACCTTGGGCGCGACAGGTTTACTAAGCGATCCGCAAGTCAGTGTGCGTTCACCTCTGGATCGTTTGCTCGGTGATGCACTATTGGGCGAGGCCAAAGCAAAAATCGCCGAACTCGAAACCACATTGCGCAACCAACTGGACAGCAAGCTGCAGGAAGAACTGGGTGCGCAATCCGAATGGCTGGCGATGCTGAATCAGCAGGACGGCGAAGCAGATGCACTGCAAGGCAGCATTGATAATATGCTCAATGCGAAACTCGCCAGCGTAAAAGACAACGCTAAAGATCGGTTGAAAGACAGTTTGCGTGACCGCTTGGGTGGCGATAAGGCCAAGGAAGAATAATTAATCCTGCTCTTATCAATGCGCACGAGAATCTGACGGCTGCGTCAGATTCTCAACCAGTTTCTGTAATAGCTGTTTGTCCCCATCAAATTCCATAACCGTATTGGTTCGTTGCAGCGCTTGCTGGGCATGACGTCGAGCAATCTGCTGGAAGGGCGCGCCTAATTGCGCGAGCGCATCCAATGCCTTGTGCAAACGGATCTGCACTTCCAGCATGTTTACCCCGTCGCGTGCAATGGGCGTAAAAAAATCATCAAAAAATTCTTCAAGCTTTAATGGCGGCACAAATACCTGCGGATACTCAATGTGGCATTCGCTGTCCCCCATGTTCGGCTCTTTCCAATGACACAAAATACGCAGGCCCCGCCCGATAATTTCAATCGCCGTACCCGGATCATTAACCGCTGGCGATAAGGCGCGTGAAGCAATTTCGCTTAATACTGATAATCCAAAACGCGGGTCTTGATCAAAAGAGCGTTCGTTGGCAATAGAGAATGCGGATTGCAGTTTTTCCTGATCGAGTTCGTGTATACCTGCCACCCGGGCCAGCACCCGTTTAGGGTGAACAAAAGCGCCGGGTAAACTGGTGATGTAAACCCTGGCCTTCGCTTTTTCTGCCCACTGGGAAATAGCAGCCACATCAATATGCTGGATGTAACCTATTTTTTCTGTATACAAGGGCAGTGCATCGGCGGGTATTTGTTCCGCGTCTGCCAGTGGCGCAGCGCCGAGCCAAGGGTATTGAATGCGCTGCTGTACCGCTTTCAACGTTGCTTCCTCAACCCGCTCACTGGTTTCACCAACGCGTCCCAGATGCGACAAGTGTTCAATCCACAGCAACACAGTAGCGACAATTAAAGCAATAACGGCAAGCGTCACCACAAACAAAATCACCCGGCCTTCGTTGCCGTACACACCGGTGCTCAGCGCAGTAATTCCCACGAGACTGAATAGAAAGGAACCGACAAAAGTGCCCAACACATTCTGTGTCGTGGTGTCCTCCATCAGCAGGCGGGTCGCGCGCGGCGAAACACTGCTGGTAGCGGCGGTATAGGCCGCGACCATCACGCTAAGGGAAAAGGTGGTGACCGCCAGCATACTGGACGCCAGGATATTCAGGATATTGTCGACCGCATCCGCCCCGATCTTGGTCGACAGATCATCAGGAATCAGATGTTTAAGAAAGATCGCCGCCAGCGCAGTGATAACGGCCAGGATGGCAAAAAGCAGCGCACGTACCCATAACTTGCGGCTGAACTGCACAATGATCCAGCGCCATTTGGAAATCATATCCTGCTCCGTGGGGGAATGAAGTTACCCGCAGTATAGCCAAGGCGCTGGTTGTGATCTGTTGTGATTACACATTGTGCGGAGAGTTGTAATGCTCAGATACTTGCGCCAGCTCGCAAAACGGTTACTATCATCTACGGATATACCTAAATGGATGAACCATGGAGCAGACAGATAGCAACAAGCTCAATAGGTTAGCTGGCGTGACAGGTAAGCGGCTTATTAAAAGTAAATCTTCATATGGCCGATAAGCCGCCCATATCTGATAGTCCCTATAGCGCTATTGCTGCGATTATTGAGCAAGCGCGTGGTCAGGTTAAGCGGGTGGTCAACCTCAAATGGTGCAAGCTTGCTGGCATATTGGCCGATTGATTGGGGAACAAGAGCAACAAGGTCAGAAGCGCGCCGAATACGGCAAACAACAACTCCGACAGCTCTCCAGCCGACTACAGCGCGAATTTGGTAGAGGTTTCGACGTTACGAACCTACATGGCCTGCGCCAGTTTTATCCCTCCTTTCAAAAATGCGACGCACTGCGTCCCGAATTGAATTGGACTCACTATCGCACTTTAATACATTTAGAAAATTCAGTGGCTCGGGAATGGTATATCGCCGAGTCTGCTAACCAGTATTGGATCGCTCGCGCTCTTTAGGCGCTAAATCGGCATGCTTTGCGAGTTAAATTTTCTTAATCCAAACAGAAATAAATTGGCATATTTATGACCTACGAGCCCTCATTTCAGCTTACTCACACCATGACTAAACGGGTGGCGGAAATTTCTGAATTGATTGGTGCATGGAAAGCGGTGAATCACGGAGATCTGGTACCTGAGTTGCGGCGTGGTAATCGAATCAGGACGAGTCAGGCATCACTTGCTGTTGAGCAAAACACATTGAGCCTGGAACAAGTGACAGCGGTATTGGAGGGAAAGGCAGTATTGGGGTTACCGCGCGAGATCAGGAAGTCCGCAATGCGTTTGCGGCTTATGAAAAGCTGGAGCAATGGCAGCCTCAACAAGTGGAGGAGGCTATTACCCAACAACACGCTGCACAAACCTCAAAAACGCGGGTAAAAACTGAAGATCAGATCTTGGCTTTATTAAGTACACATGCGGAGCTGAGTTTGGCTGATGTGGCTGCGACTATTGGACGCTCTATGAGCGCTGTTGAACGCGCCGTTGCCAAGCTCAAGACCCAAAACCGCTTGACCTATGAGGCCCGAAAAAGGGTGGCAAATGGAAAGTAATTCGTCTGGACTAAAACATGGCTACAATCCTCCCCAACATTAATTCCAGCTCCACCAAAATGACTACCGGTGAGCGCCGGTTTGGTCAGCGGTTGGAGAAATTTCTGGAGGACGACTACCTCTGTTGGTTTGATGTGCCAGTGGGGGTTGCGCGGCGTTATCCGGATTTTATTATTCTTCATCCTGGCCGTGGCCTGTTGTTTTTGGAGGTGAAGGATTGGAAGTTGTCGACGATTCAATCCATGAATCACCAGACATTTACACTGCTGACTGCCCATGGTGTGGTGAATAAACCCAATCCTATTGAGCAAGCGCGCCAGTGCGCTTATCAGGTTGTGAATAAGCTGAAACGCGATAAAGCCTTGGCGCAACCTGAGGGCAAGCATCGGGGAGGATTGGTGTGCCCTTATGGGTATGGTGTGGTGTTTACCAACATCTCGCGCAAGCAATTGCAAAGTGCGTTGGGTGAGGAGGGCGAGTCGGTGTTGCCGGCTCACCTTGTGATTTGCCAGGACGAAATGCTGGAGAAGGTTGAGCAGGAAGAATTCCAGCAGCGTTTGTGGGCGATGTTTAATTACCAGTTTCCGCAAAAATTAAGCCTGCCGCAGATTGATCGAATTCGTGCGCATTTATTTCCCGAAATTCGCATCGGCGGTGTGGCTGGCGATTTGTTTGCAGAGCCTGCCGATGGCGATGCACAGCCGGTTGATGTACCCGACATTATCAAAGTCATGGACATGCAGCAGGAGCAGTTGGCGCGCAGTTTTGGTGAAGGGCATCGCGTGGTACATGGCGTGGCCGGTTCCGGCAAAACATTGATTCTCGGTTTTCGTTGTTGGTATCTCGCGCAAACCCAATCCAAACCGATTCTTGTGCTGTGCTACAACATATCTCTGGCAGCCAAGTTGCGCGCATTTATTCGTGAAAAAGGTATTGAGCAACAGGTGCAGGTATACCACTTTCACGATTGGTGCGGCCAACAGTTGCGCAGCTACAACATGGATTTGGTAGCAGGTGATGCGCCGGTCTGGGAGCGGCAGGTATTAAGTGTTATTCAGGGCGTAGAGCAGGGGCTTATTCCGCACGCGCAGTATGGCGCGGTGTTGATCGACGAAGGTCACGATTTTGAAGCGGAATGGTTGAAGCTGATTGTGCAGATGATCGACCCGGAAACCAATTCGCTACTGTTGCTCTACGATGATGCACAATCCATTTATAAGAAAAAATCCAGCTTGAACTTTACCTTGTCCAGTGTCGGCATCCAGGCCCGTGGACGCACCAGTATTCTCAAACTGAATTACCGCAACACCCGTGAAATTTTGCATTTCGCCTTCGACTTCGCCAAAGAGTTTCTACAAGAAAAAGAGGCCGATGAAGATTCGGTACCGCTGGTTAAACCGGAAATTGGCGGAAAGTCAGGTCAGATTCCGGTATTTCGTTTGTTGCCTAATCGCGCACAGGAGTTAGCGTTTATTCGCTCGTGTTTACAAAAATGGCATGACGCTGGCGTAGCCTGGTCAGAGATGGCGGTCATTTATTGTTATCACCGTTTCGGTGAAGCGCTGATGCATGAACTAAACCAACACGCTATTCCGAATGTGTGGATGGGCGATGCAAAGAATCGTCGCCAATACGATCCTGTTGCGGACAAGGTGTTGCTGGTGACACGTCAAAGCAGTAAAGGTCTGGAGTTTCCACGCGTGATCGTAGCAGGGTTGGGGGGATTAAAAAGCGCGCAGGAAACCATGCCGGAAGAGGCGCGCCTGCTATATGTTGCGATGACGCGCGCGCAGGAGTATCTGTTATTGACGGCCTCGGGGGACAATCATTACGTGCAGAGGCTGGTGGCGAAGTAGTGGGAGTGGGCAAGATGATGCTATTTTCGAGAGTGTAGTGCATCGGCCGTAATCACACTTTTTAAGCGTTAAGCCTCATCTGCCCAGGGGGTGGAGTCAAACAACTAGTGGTATTCATTAACCAAATAATGGTTTATATTAAACCCTGTTTGGTTAATTGGGGCGCTTTTATGTTTGTACTTAAAGGAGTTCTACGAGCCGAAAGCCAGGAAAAGATTCTACTTTATCTGTTGCTATGCGGCCCGGGTTACGGTGCGAGTATTGCCGAGTTTTATGCCGTACCGCAAAACCCGATACAGAAGCAGTTGGCTCGACTGGAAGAGGATGGTGTGATCGTCAGTCATCTGATTGGCAAAGTACGAAACTATGAGCTTAATCCGCGCTATCCATTTCTGGAGCCGCTTAAAGCTTTGCTGAAGTCTGCTGCCCAAGCCTATCCGGCGAAAATTATTAACGCTCTGCTGGTGCAGCGCACCCGGCCTCGTCAAGCAGGTAAACCGCTGCTACCAGTTCACGACAACGCTATAAATAGCGGAACAAAGAAGTGATAGATTTTAGCGATATTTCTATAACCGAATTGGCTGCCATTGTGGCCGAGCATCTTCAGCAACAGGGCATCGATGTAGTGTTAGTGGGTGGTTTGGCGGTAGAGATTTATACCCACAACCTCTACCTAACCAAAGACATCGATATGGTAAACACCAATTACCAGCGACCCCAAACACTGCACAAGGCTATGGCCGAGCTGGGGTTCAGCAAGCAGGGCCGTGTTTACGTAAATGCCACCACCGACATTACCGTTGAGTTTCCTCCGGGGCCACTCTCAGTGGGAAATGAATTAATTCGAACAACTACCGTGGCACAAATGGCCCACGGTAGCATTCCGATACTGCGGGTAGAGGATGTAATTAAAGACCGGTTGGCGGCATTTATTCATTGGGGAGACAGGCAGTCCCTTGTGCAAGCCACCGCGATATTGCTTACACACCAGCTCGCACCAGCAGCATTTCAGGATTTTTGCCTCAACGACGAGGCACGTAGTGAATATCAAATGCTGGAAACACTCTATCAATGCGCAAATCAAAAACAACTGACAACCATGGAGCAATTACAAACTGAGCTTGCGAGGGTGTTACTCGATGCGATGAAATAAAAAAGCCACTGATGTCAGTGGCTTAATTAAATTCCCCGTGATTTAACATCTTAGGGAGTTGAGAAAAGATTTTTCTACATTACACATTAAACAAAAAGTGCATAACATCCCCATCCTGCACAATATAATCCTTACCTTCCTTGCGAGCCTTACCGGCATTTTTTGCGCCCTGTTCGCCTTTGTATTCCACAAAATCGTTGTAGGAAATGGTTTCGGCGCGGATAAAGCCTTTTTCAAAATCGGTGTGGATGACACCGGCGGCTTGCGGTGCGGTAGCGCCGATGGGGATGGTCCAGGCGCGTACTTCTTTAACACCTGCTGTGAAGTAAGTTTGTAAACCCAGTAACTGATAACCGGCGCGAATTACGCGGTTGAGGCCGGGTTCTTCCATGCCCATCTCGGCGAGGAACTCGGCTTTGTCTTCACCCTCCAGTTCGGCGATGTCGGCTTCCAGTTTGTTGCAGATGGGGACGACAACGGCTTTTTCTTCGGCGGCGATCTTGCGCACCAGGTCCAGGTGCGGGTTGTTTTCAAACCCGTCTTCCGCCACGTTGGCGATGTACATGGTGGGTTTCAGGGTGAGCAGGTTGATTTCTTTCAGCAGCGCCAGTTCTTCTTTATCCAGGTCAAACGAGCGCAGCGGCTTGGCTTCGTTGAGGTGTGGCTGGATTTTTTCCAGCACGGCTTTCATGGCCATGGCGTGCTTGTCCTGGCCTTTGGCGGCTTTGGCGTAGCGGTTAAGGGCTTTGTCTACCGCTTCCAGGTCGGCCAGAGCCAGTTCGGTGTTGATCACCTCGATATCCGCCGCCGGATTCACGCCGTTGGCGACGTGGATAACATTGTCGTCGTCAAAGCAGCGTACGACGTGGGCGATAGCGTCAGTTTCGCGAATGTTGGCGAGAAATTTATTGCCCAGGCCTTCACCTTTGGAGGCGCCCGCCACCAGACCGGCGATATCTACGAACTCCATGGTGGTGGCGACGACCCGTTCGGGTTTGACGATTTCGGCCAGTTTGTCCTGGCGCGGATCGGGTACGGCCACAACCCCCGCGTTGGGCTCGATGGTGCAGAAAGGGAAGTTTTCGGCGCCGATACCGGCGTTGGTCAGCGCATTAAACAGGGTGGATTTGCCGACGTTGGGTAGGCCGACGATGCCGCAGTTAAAACCCATGGTGTGATTCCGTATGAAGATAAGGGCAGCGCGACGTGCGCCGCAAGAATGACAGGGGCGGGATTATACAGGCGCAGGCGGCGTGTCACTAGGTTTGGCTTTACCTGTAGATACCATCTCTCCGATACCACCACAAGCAACCCATCAGGCCGCTTGTGGTGAGTATGCTGTTTGATGCTT